>JBJFGJ010000085.1:0-15482 GCA_051892575.1 Alloprevotella sp.
ATAGGGCCTCGCGCCTCCGGAATAAGGCCGGAAATTCTTGTCCTTATGGCAGTAAGGGCCTAAATATCAATAAAGAAGGCCCCGTCAAGGGCCTTCTTCTCTATCTTCAACCCAAAGTTAAGACAAAACGACGGGAGGGAAAAAGACAAAAGAAGCAGGGCGGTGTGGTCGGTTTAAGATTGAGTTTTGCCGCTGTGGGATAATGCCGTAATTGGGCTTGCTTGGCCGCCAATATACGAAAAATGGATACGTGCTGATATGGGTTATACTGTGATTGGCCTTGCTTGCCCGCGCCCAAATACCCAAAAACGCCAAAGCCCGCCGCCTCTCAATCGGGAGGCTGGCGGGCTTTGAGGGGATTATGCGCTTATGGGCAGGTCAACGCAAGGGGAACGACATACCCATTGTGACGTTGGCGTTGAGGCTGTTGAGCGGAATGAACTCTTTAGACACCTTGCCGAAGATGCGGTCGGAACCGATGAAGAAGTTGTAGTGCTTGGCACGCAGGCTGAGCGCGGCGCCAAAGGTGCAACCGGTGCTCGACACGGCGGTGTTGACCGAAGCCTCGAGGCATTTCACGGGACGGATGGTGGCTGAGAGCAAGCCCTGGTGGTAGCTGTAGAGGCCGTGGAGGCGGCTGGTGTAGAGGAAACCGAAGCGCAGGTTGCGGTAGGCCGGCAGGGTGTATTCGGCACCGATGTTGATGGTGGCCGCCAATGCCTGGCTCTCGCTGCCTTCGCCGTCGTCGTAGACAGAGAACATCTCTTCGAGGTCGTCGCCGAGCGATTCGAACTGGTCGCCGAGCTTGTTGTTGCCGGTGTTGTTGCTACCGGCATAGATGTCCTCAAAGCCGTCGAAGGTGTAGTCGCCGCGCGAAGAGGCGTGCTTGACCTTGCTCCAGTTGATGAAGCCGAGGTCGTTGATGGCGGCGCTCAGAGTGAGGTCTTTGGTCACCTTGAACGTGGCGCCGAGGTCTACGCCCAGACCGAAACCGGGCAGGCCGAAGCTCACGTCGTCGAGACCTTTGACACGGCGGCGGCCGTCGGCTGAGTTCTTGCTCGGGTCTTCATAGTCAAACTCGCTGCTGAGCACGGCGGCTTTGAGACGGGCATCGCCGACGATGCGCCACTGGTCGCCGTTCATGGTGACGTCGAGCTGGTCGGCAGAGAAGTCGGCATAGGCACCGCCGATGAGGAATTTGAGCTTGGCACCCACGGTCCACTGGTCGTTGATGCGGTGGCTGTGGCCAAGGGCGAGCTCGAGATAGTTTTGCGAGCGCACGCCGATGTCTTGGAGATGGTAGGTCTCTTTGGTGCCGGCCGTCTTCATAAAGTCAAAGAGTTCGTAGGGCAGGCTGACGTTGGTGTTGGAGCGTACGTTGAGCTCAACGAGGTTGATGCCTTTGAAGGCCTTGAAGCCCACGGAGAAGATGTTGTAGTTGACGTAGACGTCGGCACGGTTTTTGTCGTGGAGGTCGCCCAGGAACTCGCCGGCGCTGACCGTGGGGCTCATAAAGGTGGTGAGGTCGTAGCGCGGATTGCCGTCGAGTTTGTAGACGAAGTTCTTCAGACCGATGTTACCAGTGGCCCCCACGTTGATTTGGCCAAAGAAGGGCATGCCGACGTAGGCTTCGTCGAGCATGGCGGGGTTGATCTGGTGGCGATAGTTGTTGGTCTGCATAAAGGCGGCCGTGCGGAACTCTTGTGCGGCGGCCGGTGCCACAGCCGTGGCCAACAGCAGGGTGGCGGCTAAGTGACGATATGTTTTTTTCATAAGATTGTGCTTTTGATGAGAAAAGGGTTGTCTGAGGGATGAGGGCTTCGGTATGGTGCAAGATAAACTTGGTCGCTTTATTCGGCGTGGCGTCGGAAGACTGATGTCTTTTTCCTTCGCGCCTCGGTATAATGCAAGTGAACTTGCACTCTACTCTCGGCTTGGCGTCAGTTGACAGATGTCTTCTTCCTTCGCGCCTCGGTATAATGCAAGTGAACTTGCACTCTACTCTCGGCTTGGCGTCAGTTGAAATTACCGATGATCTGTCCCTTCAGACGCAGACGCATATTGGTCACTTTGATGTATTGGTTTGACGACAGCACGCCTTGGGCGCTCTGTGTGCCTTCGGCCTCAATCTTGAGCATGAGTCGGTCGAGTCGCTGCAGGTCGGCGGGGTTGGCCAGGTTCATCTCGATGGTGATGGGCGTGGTCACGGCGTTTTGCTCGATGTCTGCAGTGGCAAGTGAGCTTACGGCATTGGCCGGAGCGATGGTGGCCGAGGTGACGGTGATGCCGGGGATGACTTGGCCGGCCACGTCTTGGGGTTCGGCGGTGGCGATGAGCTGCATCGGCACGGCGTTGATGACTTCGGCAGTGACGACTACGCCGTCGGCCTGATAGTCTTTGAGGTCTTTGTTCATGTCTTCCACAGAGTCGTTGTAGACGATGCGGGTGCCTTGATTGAACTCGAAGGGCACGAGCATACGGTAGTCCATACGCGTGGAGTAGTTGCGGTCGAGTACGACGGTGAAGTCTTCGTCTTTGGCCTTCACTTTGCCGTCGGCCACGTCGACGCGGATGAAGTCGGGCAGTTTCTCAAAGATGGAAGAGATGTTGCTCACGCGGTGAGTCTCGGCTATGGCGCTTACGCCTGCAGGGTCGAACGGCGCCTCTCCCTGATGGAAATAGATGACGTTTTCGCGGCCGGTGACGGCATTGGCCTTGCCGCTTTCGGGCAGGCTGATGGTGGTGACGGCAGCGTTGTCTTTGTAGCCATTAAGCACGGCGTGGAGGTCGAAAGACATAGGCATATTGGTCATATCGGCCTGGAACTTCACCGTGGGATTGGCTGCCATGATGGTGACTTTGTCGTCTTGGAGGAAGTCGGGCAGATTGTCAGACACGTTGATGTCGTCGATGCGCGGGTTGACCGTGGGCGAGAAGCGGCCGGTGACCTGGGCAATGCTCACTTCGCTCTGTGTGGCTCCGCGGCGGCCGAGGCTGACGTAGAGGCGCATCTTGACGTTCTGGCCGGCGCTCATATTGAAGGCCTGGGTGGTGGTGAAGGCGAAACGGCCGCTCATCGTAATGACTTTGTTGCGCAGGCTGAGCGTGCCACCGTTGACTTTACCTTCTTCGCCCGGGAGGTTGAACTCGTCTACGCGGATGGTGCCGAGGTCGAGGCTGGTGATGCCGGCGCCGCTGTAGTTGTTGATGGTGTAGGTGCGGCCGTCGGCGCTCACGGTGCCACTCGAGGGCTGAACGAGGTGGATGTAGTCGGGGAAGGTGAGTTGAAGGCCGTTGATTTCGTTGATGGCGAAATGCAGGCCGGCCGACTGCTCCACTTCAAGCTCGAGGTGCATCGTGTTGGTTTCAGAGGCCGGCAACACCTTCTTGATCCATTTCACTTCTTCTTCAATGCCGGTGAGGTCGAAGCTCATGTCGGCCTCGGCGGTGACGGGCTCACTGATGGCATAGCTATAGCCTGAAGGCACGGGGATGGAGGCACCCGAGGGCAGTGAGGTCGAAGCGATATCGTCGTAGGTGATGACGTCGTAAGAAGGCGAGAGGGTCGTGTTGTCGATGGCTGCCGTGAACGCACCGACAGAGAAGTTGATGTCGGTCTGTCCGTCTTCGACAAGATAATAAAGGCCGTTGGCGTCGGTCTTGACGTCGTCGCTGGTTTCGAGCAGGTCGGCAAGCATAATTTTTTCGGTCGAGCCCACCTTGAGTTGCAGGCCCTCAGAGCCGAGCCCCATAGTGAGGTCGATGTCTTTGCTCATGTCGTAGCTGTCGTCCACACAGGCGGTGAGGCTCAGCATACCCATCAGAGCAAAAAGTGCCCTGAATGACTGGAGTGGCGCTTTTTTCCTTTTCATAAGTTTTGGGGTATTGGTTTGTGAATAAATAAAATCTTGAAACGAACCGGAAACCGGCGGTGGCCAACGAAGAAATGATAGTGTGCCCCGAGGCAATGGATAAGGTTGTTAAACTTGATTTTGCAAATGTAAAGAATATTATAGGTTATCCCAAGAAATGTTTCAATAAATTCACGAAAAATGACCATTAGTGAAGAAACGGTGCGTCTTGGTGCCGTAGAGGTCAACGATTGGGGCCTGGCTACTTGGGCACGCCCTCTTCCATACAAAAAAGCCTGCCACAACAAAATGTGTGGCAGGCTCATTATTTTCCAAAAGATGGTGTTGGCTTATTTGCTTTCCTCTTCACGAATGCGTTTCTTGCCAAAGACGCGGAGGGCGACGGGAGCGGCAAGGAAGATGGAAGAGAGTGTGCCGAATACCACGCCGAGTATCATGGCGAAGGCAAACGAGCGCACGCTGTCGCCACCGAGGAAGAAGATGCAGAGGAGCACCAGCAAGGTGGTGAGTGAGGTCATCAACGTACGGGTCAATGTGCTGTTGAGCGACTCGTTGAACAGGCGCTCGGTACCACGCTTGGGATAGAGACCGATGTTTTCACGGATACGGTCGAACACCACCACTTTGTCGTTGATAGAATAACCGATGGCCGTAAGCACGGCGCCGATAAACGTCTGGTCGATTTCCAGAGAGAACGGCACAAAGCGCCAGCACAGAGCATACATACCGATGATGAAGAGCGTGTCGAACACCAGTGCGGCGATGCTGCCCACAGAGAAGGCCACATTGCGGAAACGTATCAAGATGTAGAAGAAGATGGCAATGAGCGAGAAGATGACGGCCCAGAAGGCACCCTTGGTCATATCGTCGGCCACGGAGCTGTCCACCTTCTGACTCGACACGATAGAACCACCTGCGCGGTTCTCGCGGTCCTTGAAGGTGGCGTAGTCGGCCGTGATGAGGTTGGCCTTGTGGAGGGCGTCATAGACAAAGCGGTCCACCTCTTCGTCTTCACCGTTGATGTGGTAGTTGGTAGAGACACGGATGCAGACACTCTCGGCGGTCACCACTTTCAGAGCCGAAACAGAAGCGTTGGGGTCGTCAGAGGTCTTGACGGCAGCGGCCACGGCGGCAGCCACCTTGTCTTCGTCGGGCGTGATGTCTTTCTCAAACTGGATGACGTAGTTGCGGCCACCGGTGAAGTCGATGCCACGAGCCAGACCGTTGCCGAAGATGATGCCGATAAAGACGACGGCCAGTACGCTGAAGACGATGATAGACTTCTTGCCCATCTTCATGAAGGCGATATGCGTGGTCTTGAAGAGTTTGCGCGACAGACCGGTCGTGAAGGTGAGTTTTTGCCACTTGCCGTTGTTGACGAAGTGTTCGTAGACGATACGGGTGAGCCATACGGCCGTGAAGAACGAGGCACAGATACCGATGCCGAGTGTCAAGGCGAAGCCGCGGATGGGGCCCGTACCGAAGTTATAGAGAATAACGGCAGTGATGATAGAGGTCAAGTTGGAGTCGAAGATGGCCGAGAAGGCGTTACCGTAACCGTCGGCCACAGCCTGCTTGATGTTTTTGCCGGCGCGCAACTCTTCTTTGATACGTTCATAGATGAGCACATTGGCGTCGACGGCCATACCCAGCGACAAGACAAGACCGGCAATGCCGCTCATGGTCAGGGCTGCCTGGAACGAGGTGAGGATGCCGAAGGTGAAGAAGAGGTTGAGCAGCAGAGCCACATTGGCCACCATACCACCCTTGATGCCGTAGAAGAGGCACATAAATACCATCAACAGCACGAAGGCGATGACACAGGCCTGGAAACCTGCCTTGATGGAGGCTTCACCCAAAGACGGGCCCACGGTCTCGGTCTGCACAGCCACGAGGGGTACGGACATCTTACCGCTCTTGAGCACGATGGCCAGCGAGCGAGTGGCATCGGGAGTGAAGTTGCCAGAAATCTGGCTCGAACCGCCGCCGATGCGCTCACTGGGAGCCGGAGCGCTATACACGCGTCCGTCGAGTACGATGGCAATGGGTTTGCCCACATTGCGTCCCGTCACGTCGGCCCAAATGCGGGCGGCGTCGCTCTTCATGGTCATAGACACCACCGGACGGCCGCCGTGTTGTGTGTCGAAGTCGGGTTTGGCGTCGGCAATTACGTCGCCGCTCAGCGAAGGCAGCAACTGGCCGTTGTCGCCACGTTCGCCTTTGAGGGCATAGAGGGCATAGCGGGTGCCGGCTTCAGGTTTGGCAGAGAAAGCCAGACGGAAGTTTTTCACGAGTTCGGCGGCTTCGGGGGTTTGAAGTGCCTTCTCAATGGCCACTACCTCAGCCTTGCTGCCTACCGAGCCTACTACACAGCTTCCGGCATCCTGCGTGTTGAGCACCTGGCCTATGGTCTTTTCAACGATTTCCATTTCGGCGGCGTTGCCCTTCTTGGGCTGCTCCACCTGAATGGGCAGTTGGGCCAGTTCGGCCATTTCAGACTGCACCTCGGCTGCGTCGCAGGTGGTCCAGAATTCGAGGTTGGCGCTACCCGTGAGCAGTTCCTTCACGTCTTCGGGGTCGGTCACACCCGGCATCTCCACCATAATCTGACCCAGCTGGCCTTTACCGCGGAGGATCTGGATGTTGGGCTGAGCCACGCCATATTGGTCGATACGTGAGCGGATGACTTCGTAGGCATTATCCACGGCGCCCGAGATTTTCTCTTCGAGAGCCTTTTTCACGTCGGCGTCCGTGCTCTTGAAGTCGATGCCGTCGCCCGACATTTTTTCGGCAAACACTGCGCCCAATTGGTTTTCGCCATGGGCTTTGCTGTAATGAGCGATAAACACGTCGACAAAGTCGCGACCGGTGCGTGAAGCTTCGGCTTTAGCCTCGGCTACGAGCTTTTGAAAATCGGCATCGTTGGCGGTGGTGCCGGCGTAGGTGGCAATCATGTCGGGCACCGAAACCTCGAGCAGGAAGCTGACGCCGCCTTTGAGGTCAAGGCCCAAACCGATTTGCAACTTCTCGCAGTCGGCCAGCGTTTTCCAACCCAGGAAAACCTTTTCGCCGCGCTTTTGGTCAAGATACTGACGGGCAGCCTCTTTACCCTTGGTGGCTTCGATTTTTTCAGCCTCTTTCTTGTACTTGTTCGTCACGAACGAGAACGAGAAATAGAAGCAGCAAATCAAAGTCAGCAAGACCGCAATGAATTTAACAAATCCTTTGTTTTGCATTGTTGTGGTTTGTGATAGTTTTGTTTATTATGATTTTGTTTATTTGCCGATTTGGGGGCAACCTTTGAGGCCGCCACAGCGCCCGCCGGCCTTTAGGGCAGACGACGCTTATATATTAAAAAGAAGTAAATTGCGTGCAAATATACGCGATTATTTTGAATTATAGGCTATTATTGTGCAGGCAAGTGATTTTTTTATGTCTGAGGCGTGGTTGCGGGGCCTTAGCCATATAAGGTGAATTTTTGTTGGATAAATGAAAGCTTCATCTTTGTTGTCTTTTGCGCTTCAGCCGTTTCCGCTTATCTTTGGGGTAAGCATAGAAGAGGAGGCCCTTGATGGGGCCTTTTTTGTTGGCAATCAACGTCTTACTGCCATAAGGATAGAGATTTCCGGCCTTATTCCGGCGACGCGCGGCCTTATGGCAGAAAATGCGGGAAGCCATCTTTTTGGAAACAGGTCGTTTATGGAAAGAAAAAGTCACCATTCCCGCCGACCGGAAATGGTGATTGCAAGATTTTCCGAGATTTTTGTCACGTCCATTCCACCTATTTGAACAGTCCCACCGGACATAATGTGATTGAATGTGATTGGAGCGTCCAATCACAGCATTTGCCACAATGTCAATGCGTTACGGCGGCGTGATTGTGTGATTGGGAAAAAGGCAACAATTTGGGTATAAGTGAGCGCAGAACAATCTGGTTTGATTGTCTTACCGCGGCGCTCACAACTTCGGCTCTTAAAGCTTCTCCTTCAAGACCCGGGCCGTGTAGCCTTTTCCGGCTTGGACCACGGCTTCGGGCGTGCCTTGGGCCACCAAGTTGCCACCACCGCGTCCGCCTTCTGGCCCGAGGTCGATGAGGTAGTCTGCTGTCTTCATCACGTCGGGATTGTGCTCCACAATGATAATGGTGTGGCCGCGCTCAATGAGGGCCGCGAAACAGCGCAAAAGGGTGGCGATGTCGTGGAAGTGGAGGCCTGTGGTGGGTTCGTCGAATATGAACACGGTGGGCAGGGCCTGCTCACGGGCCAGATAGGCGGCCAGTTTGACGCGTTGGCTCTCACCTCCCGAGAGTGACGAGCCCGACTGGCCCAGTTTGATGTAGCCCAATCCCACTTCTTGGAGCGGTTTGAGGCGTTTCACCACCGTCTTGTCGCCATATTTCCCGAAAAACTCCACCGCCTGATTGATGGTCATTTCGAGGATGTCGTGGATGTTTTGGCCGTGATAGTTCACGTCGAGCACTTCTTTCTTGAAACGTTTGCCCTTGCAGGCTTCACATTCCAAGACCAAATCGGCCATAAACTGCATTTCGACGTGCTCCACGCCTTCGCCCTTGCAGTTTTCGCAACGGCCGCCTTCGGCATTGAAGCTGAACGTGGAGGCTGTAAAGCCCATCTGTTTGGACAGAGGTTGCGCGGCCATAATGCGGCGTATCTCGTCGTAGGCTTTGACATAGGTGGCGGGGTTGGAGCGCGAAGACCGGCCGATAGGGCTTTGGTCTACCATCTCGACAGCCTTAACGGCGTCGAGGTCGCCGTCCAGACGGATGTGCTCGCCGGGACGCTCACCGGGGATGTCGAGATGGCGGCACAGTGCCGGATAGAGGATGTCTTTGACCAAAGTGCTCTTGCCTGAGCCGCTGACACCCGTGACCACGGTCAACACCCCAAGAGGAAAGCGCACGTCGATGCCTTTGAGGTTGTGGGCACGGGCCCCGACGACGTCGATGTGACGGTTCCAGGCGCGGCGGCTCATAGGCACGGCAATCGTTTCGGCGCCGCTCAAATAGTCCAGCGTGTGACTCACGCCTTTTGCCGGCACTTCTGTCCGGCGGTATGAGCCTTGCCACACCACCTCGCCGCCATGGCGGCCGGCTTCGGGACCTATGTCAATGATATGGTCGGCGGCACGGATGATTTCTTCGTCGTGTTCCACCACCACCACGGTATTGCCCAGGTCTCTCAGACGCTTCAACACGCCGATGAGTCGCTCGGTGTCGCGTGGATGAAGCCCCACACTGGGTTCGTCGAGGATGTAGAGCGACCCCACGAGCGACGAGCCCAGAGAGGTGGCCAGGTTGATGCGCTGGCTCTCGCCTCCCGAGAGGGTGGCCGAGGGGCGGTTCAAGGTGAGATAGTCCAGGCCGACGTCGGTGAGGAACTGCAGGCGGCTCTGTATTTCGGGCAGCAGACTGGCGGCCACTTGGGCGTCGTGGGCCGAAAGCTGGAGATTGTCAAAAAAGCGTTTGAGTTCCGACAGCGGCAGGTCCACCAAGTCCGGCAGACTCCGGCCGCCTATCTTCACGTTCTCAGCTTCGGGCCGCAGCCGTCGGCCACGGCAGTCGGGACAAATGGTCTTGCCGCGGTAGCGTGCCAGCATCACGCGGTATTGTATCTTGTATTGTTCGCCCTCAAGCATCTTGAAGAAAGCGTCAAGACAGACGTCTTCAAGACCACCCCGGCCGTGCCAAAGAATGTCGCGCTGTGGCGCCGTGAGCTGGTGATAGGGGGTGAAAATGGGAAAATCGACTGCCGGGGCTTTGCGGCAGAAGGCATCTCGCCACAGGCCCATTTTCTCTCCACGCCAGCAGGCTACGGCGCCGTCGTAGACACTCTTGGACGAGTCGGGCACCACCAGCTGTTCGTCGATGCCGATGATGCGGCCGAAACCTTCACAGCGCGGGCAGGCGCCGAGAGGAGAGTTGAACGAGAACAGATGGTCGTCGGGCTCTTGGAAGGCTATGCCGTCGGCTTCAAAGCGTGTGGAGAACTTGTGCAAGACCCCCGAAGGATAAATGCGAATGAGGCACACACCGTCGCCTTCGTAAAACGCCGTTTCCACCGAGTCGGTCAGGCGGGACAGGGCATCTTTGCTGCCGTCCGCCACACCGCGGTCGATGAGTAGCCAGAGCGGTGTGTCTTCGTCCAGGCTTTCCAACGGGCTGTCGAGCCGTTGGTCTTCACGGGAAAGAAAGTCCTCAATGCGCACCATCTCACCGTCGACGTCAAGGCGCGAGAGACCTTGCTCCATATATATAAGGAGTTGTTTGCGCAGGGTGCGGCCTTCAGAGCGGCGTAGGGGAGCCAACACCGTGTAGCGCGTGCCGGGCGAATAGCCGGCCACCGTAGCCACCACGTCGTCGGGGGTGTGGCGCTTCACCTCCGTGCCGCTCACAGGCGAAAATGTGTGGCCGATGCGGGCATAGAGCAGGCGCAGATAGTCATAGACCTCGGTCGAAGTGCCCACCGTGGAGCGAGGGTTGCGTGTGGAGACTTTTTGCTCGATGGCAATGGCCGGCGGCAGGTTCTTGATATAGTCACATTCCGGCTTCTGCATACGTCCCAAGAACTGGCGCGCATAGGCCGAAAGGCTTTCCACATAGCGTCGTCTGCCCTCGGCATAGAGCGTGTCGAAGGCCAGCGACGACTTGCCCGAGCCCGAAAGTCCCGTCACCACCACGAGACGGTTCAAGGGAATGTTCAGGTCGATGTTTTTCAGATTGTTCACGCGCGCACCCTTGATGATGATATGCGTGGGCGCGTTGGGCGAGGAGAGAGTATGTTGGGGAGTAGACATGGCAGTGACTGTGGGTGATGTGAGTTGTGCAAAATTAGCAAAATATTGGCCCGCTCCTTGCTTTTTGTTATTCCAAAACGTCAATTTGCGGCGCTATAATGGCGTAAAAAGCACTTTTTTACCGCCTTATGCCCTTACTTAGTCCTTTTATGCTTACATTTGCAGGGAAACTTTATACTTTATTCACTTAAATTCTTTTCATTATGATTGAAAACAAGTCTATTAAGAACTTCCTGTTCTTGCTTTCGGGCATTGTGCTGCTCTTCTGCGCCAGCCTGCCTAATCTTGCAGACGGTTTTATGGCCGGTCTGCGTTATGCCTTGTCGTTCTTCGGTTTTGGCTGGGTGGCTGCTCTGCTCAACCTCTCCAAGATTGTGCTCGTGCTCGGTGCCGTAGGCCTGGCTACCGTAGGCGTGGTGTTTGGCATCCTCGATGCTCAGGCCCAGAAGCGTCAGCCCAACTGGATCGTTGTGGGCTGCGTGGGCGGTTCATCGTTCTTCGCCTTGATTGGTGCATTTGTGCCCGTTTTGTTCTGGATTGGTTTCCTCAGCATCCCCGCCTTGGTTGTGGCTATGGTTATGGCTTACAAAGACGTGGTAGGTGAATGGAAGAACCCGGTTTCTAAGGTGGCCACCTTTATGATGATTGGCATCCTCGTGGCTTTCTGGAACCGCTGCTTCAATGTGTATATGGGTATTTCCACCATCCACTGGCTGGCCAGCCTTTGCTCTATCGCTGCTTTCGTCTACCTCTGCGTGTGGAAGAGCAAATTCTTTGAGGCTATCGGCAACCCCGGCGGTACGCTCTTCCTGGTAGGCTGTATCCTCTATGCCGTGGCCGACTTCCTCAATATGATCCCCGGTATTGGCATCGTTGGTATGTTGCTGGCCATTGCCGCTTGGGTGCTCTTCTTGATCACCTACATCAAGATGTTGAGCTGCCAGGCTCTTGGCGACCTGGGCCGAAAGGGTGCTCTGGTGATGCTCATTGCTCACTGTGTCGCCGTATTGAGCTTCTTGCCGGTTATCAACCTGGCCTGTGTGCTCGGTCTCGGCTTCGGCTGGTGGCTCATCGTGGCCCAGCTTGAGAAGAAGGCTTAAAAGTCGCTTCGGTTAATAATACAATAGGAATAGTCAGCGCTGCTTCGAGAAGGTCAACCTTCCGGAGCAGCGCTTTTTTGTTTCGGGTTTAACTTTTTCACTTCATCGTGCTCAACCCACCATCCTGAGGCGAGGCTTCAAAAAGGGCCTTTTGGCTCTTGGTATAGTCGATGAGGTCGGCAAACACGCGGCTCTGGCGGAGCAAATCGAGGTTGCCCACCATAAATAGAGCCTCACGGGCTCGCGTCATGGCCACGTTGAGTTTACGGTCAATCCATTGGCCGGCTTCCACAAAGGTGGTGCTCTCGAGAAATTCCAACTGATAGCTCCGCTTCACGGTGAACCCATATATAATATAGTCGCGCTGGCTCCCTTGGAAGCGTTCCACGGTGTCGATGCTGATATCGTTTAGTTCGGGAATGTCGAACGCCGAAAGGGCAGTGCGAATGGCGGCAATCTGTGCGCGATAGGGCACGATGACTCCAAGCGTGGCCGACGCGTCAAAACGGTCTTTTGTCTTGACATATACGGCTTGGCACAAACGGGCAATCACTTCGGCCTCGGCCTGGTTCACCTTTTCCGGCCCATGCAATGCTTGCAGCGGCACGTGGACAAAGGCCAGGCGGCTCTGACCCGGCAATTGGTCGATGGAGTGTATGGCCGTATGTGCACCGGCAAGCGGCGCCAGTTGGTGGTCGAGCGGCACTTCGGTGAGCCTTGAGGCATAAAAACGGCTGGAAGGCCATACGGCAATATCGTGGTGCATACGGCCTTGGCGTTCCAGCATAAAGACCACGTCGGGCCGGTCGGCATAGCGCCCAAGCAGGCGCTCGAAGAGCGACAGGCGGCAGTCGGCCAGTCCGATGGCTTGCAGACAAGGCTCTGTAACGGCCGACTCTTCAGTCGATTGCTGCACTACGGCAGGCAACTGTTTGTGGTCGCCAATCATCACTATTTTGCTGATGGCCGGCTCGCTGCCATGAGTGGCCGAGAGCAGGCCCAGCAAGTGAGGTTCCAAGATCTGCGACGCTTCGTCGATGATAGCCAAGTCAAAATGTTTGAGTTTGAAGATGGTTGAGGCGGCATTGAAGGCCGTCACCGTGCCCACCACAATGCGCGTATCCTTGACAAGCGTCTGCAGACCGCCCAGTGTGCTCTCTTTTCCCAATAAATTCTCCAAAAGATATTCGCGATAGGCTTCGGCACAACCCACGCGGCTGCCCACTCTAACAAACGCGTGGCCACGCTCCACCAATTTGCTGCAAATTTCGTCTACCGCCCGGTTGGTGTAGGCCGTGACAAGCACGGAAGCCTCGGAGTCGGTCAGTGCCTCTTCGAGCGTGTCGGCCATACCGTATGAGGTTTTGCCCGTTCCCGGCGGTCCGATGATGAGGAATAGTTCGCGGGCCTGTTTCACGCGCAGCATCAAGTCGTTGAAAGCGCCATAATTGCCCACGAGTCTTTTCGTGGTGTCGGTGGCAGGCTCTCTGCGTCCCATCAGCAAGTCGCGCCAAAGGGGAGGGGAGGAGAGGAATTGCACCACGCCGCGATAGAGCGATGAGTAGGAGGCGTCGATGAAGTCGTGCTCTATGGCCCAAAGGTCGCCCTCGTGCCGGCGGAAGGCTTCGCCACCCGTTTGTGCTGCACGCAGGGTCACGCAGACGTGGTCGGTATAGAGTTCGTCGATGGTCCCCCTGAAGACGATGGGGCGGCGCACATCGGGTTCGGTGTCTTGGGCATAGGGATAGACCACCACGATGTCGCCTCGTCTGAAGTCCGCCTCGCCGGCCGTGAGGGGATTGGTGAAAGTCAGTTCGAGCCGTTCAATGGTCGTCGGCGTCTCTGCGGTGTCTTCCTCAATCGGACACAGTTGTAAGCCGTCGAGAATAGTGCCGGCTTGGCGCTTGTCGGGCAGGGCTTCGTGCCACTTGGCGGCAAAACCCGAGCAGGCCTTGGTCTGTGTGCCGATTTTGGCGCGCAGGTGCTCCGTCTGGATGAAGGCCAGCATCCGCAACGCATAGGTGCGGTCGGGCTCGGGAGCCGACTGAATGATGCGGAGCAGCCGGTCAATCTTGGGCCGTTGCCATTCGTTCCATAGCCGGCCGTTTACGTGCCGTTCATTGAAATCGTCGGGAGTGAGACTGAGGAGCCGGCCATAGCCCTCGGCAGCCAGAGAGAGGTCTTGTGCCGCCAGTCCGTTGCGCACCTTGAAGGCTTCATAGACCAGGCGGGGAGCGTAGGACATGGCCACCAGACTGTTTTTATAGCGCGAATAGAGCAGGAAGGCCTGCAACCGTTTTTTTTCAGCCTGTCCCTCGTCAGCTTGTCCGGCTTCGTGAAGGGCCGAGTGGCGCAAAAGGGTGACATAAAGCAACAGCTGCACATAGTGTTTGGTTTGTGCCACCGGCGTGTCGGCGTCGCGTGAGGGGAAACCGCCTTTGCCGGCTTTTTGTTCAATCACGAGCCGTCCGTCGGTTTGCAGAAAGTCCATACGTCCCTGCAGGCCGAGTTGTTCCGAGAAAAAGGTGGGTTCGAGCATCACCTGCCGCTTGTCGAAACCGCTCACTTCTTCCGTCAGGGCCTCTGTCAGCGCATGACGGATGTGGCGCAGTTGGTCGAGCCCCCGCTGATGGAAGTCGGCCGAGAGTTTCACCGACAGCAGATTAAGTGCCTGTTTCTTGAAGAATGTCTTGACGCTTTTTTTGTACGCCTCGTTGAGGTCTTCGGGCGCTCCGTGCAGTTCGTCGTCAAGCAGTTGGCCGGCAAGATTACCCATCACGATGGCCTCGCTGGTCTCTTGTGGCATAAGGCGCGACAGCAGTCCCACACCTGCGCTGTGGGCATAGTCTTCAAAACAGGCTGCCACGTTGGAGATGTCGATGAGCAGGTCGGGCTCGTAGATGAGCAGTTCGGGCTTGAGACTGCCGTCGGTTTGTCTTTGGGGCCGGACCACGTTGACCTGTGAGCCCACACGGAGCCACTCTTTCAGATATGACCAGTCGGCCGTCTCGGGGTCGTCGGTCCAAGCGGTGAAAGAGATGGTGAGCTCGCGGCCGGTCTCGTCTTCTTCGGCTTTAAAGCCGTCGGCAAAGACCGCTTTCACGATGACGCGCAGATAGTCGGCCTCCACTTGTTGGCTCCCGGTGGGCCAGGCGTCTGTCATAGTGTCTTTCAGCGAAGGGGGTATGGGCGTCTCATAGACGAGAGCCGTGAAGGCGCAGAGGGCACTCAGACAGGGGGCAAAATAGCGTTCCAGTTCTTCCGGGCTTTTATTGTGCCGCTGGTGCAGGAAGCGTCGGGTACGGTTCACCCGATAGGCCAGGCGGGCGTCGGCGTGATATTGGCCCAGCAGATAGTCGGCTTTGGAAAACTGTCCTGAAAACTTCAGCTTGAGGCCGGCCGTCTTGCGGTCGAGCACGAGCGACAGGGCCCGGGCCAAGGCATCAAAAGCCTCGTCGATCATAGGCATAGCCATCTGGGCCGAATGGAGTTCCTCAAAGATACACGCCGCATCGTTGGCGGTGATGGGCGTTTGGGGAGCGTCAGATAGAGAAGAGAACATAGTTTTCAGGTACTGAAGGTGAAAGGAGTGTGGAGTAGCTGGGCTGTAAAAAACCAACTGCACGTCGTCGCCCTCAGCGAGCGAGACGTGCAGTCTTTATGGATTAAGGCACGCTGGTGCCACAAACTCAAGGAT
>JBJFGJ010000086.1:0-3760 GCA_051892575.1 Alloprevotella sp.
GCTGCGATGGTGGCAGAGATGTTGGGCCAAGCGTATGGCATAGGCCACGACGAAGACGGAAGGCCTTATGCCTGTGTGGCCGGAACGTCGGAAGCCGTGGGAAATCTGACGGTGAGTCACAGCAAAGCTTTTGTGGCCGTGGGCTGGAGCGAACAGTCGCTGGGCATTGACATTGAGTGTGCCTCTGAGCGGCCGTTGAGTTTGGCTCCACGTTTTCTCCACGAGAGTGAGTTGCCTTTGTTGGAACGACTGCCCCACCCTGCCGTCACCGCCGCTCTAATGCTTTGGACAGCCAAAGAGGCCGCCTTCAAACGCTTCAGCCGCGAAGGTGCCACAACGCTCTCAGACATCGTATTGCAAATGGATAACGACGGCACAATGACGGCCCGGTTTGGCGAAGCCCATGCGTCGCTCACGTTTGTTGTTGAAGAGGAGTGGACGATGTGTTTGTGTGCGTGAAGGGATGTGATAGCACAATTGTGATTGTTTTAATGCGTCCAGGCAAGGTCTAAAGGGCTTTATGTTACGGCCCTTTAGACCTTGCCTGGCCTCACAAAAATCATATATATATTGAACTCCCTACCTTTCTTGGCTTACAGGGCAGAGCAAAAACTTTTTTGAATATCCTGACTGCAAGGGCAAAAGACTTATTATCTTCAAAACTCAAATATATTCGAGGAAGCATTGCGGGAGCGCCACGTTGAACGCATCTTTACACTCGCGGAAAAGTGGGGCAATGGCGCACGGATGGAAACCGGCAATGCCGCAACCGATTGGAGTGACGTAGAAGAAAGGGATTTGTGCGTGGTCTGGTTTATCTGATATTTCAGATTTCCTGACGACGAAGTTTTGGATGAATTCGTCCACAAATTGCTTGATGTAGTCCACGCCGCCCTCCATCGTTGGAATGGCATAGCTTTGGCCTTGCAAACCTACGCCTTGTCCCCATACGGCACCAAAATGTCGTACGGCAGCGGCGGCTGCACCACCAGCGTGTTGGCCGCGGATGTTGCTACCGAAAACGAAGATTTCTCCCGGACGGAGGTGACTGATTTGACGAGGCGTGACAGCCGGATGCCAATAGCCATTCCAATATTTCAAAGGCGTGCCGATTTCGTTGAAACCAAAACGATTTTCAAACTCCTGTACAATGGCGCGCATCTCGGGCGTGAGATAGGTCATGGCCTTTTCGCGCATCCATTGCGGTATGCCAAACACAGCCTCGGCAATGCTGCCGGCGATGCAGGCTATGGTGTCGCTGTCGCCGCCAATGGAGACGGCATTGCGTATGGCATCTTCAAAATCTTTGGCTTCGAGAACACAGCGTATGGCTTGCGGCACACTGTCTTGACAAGTGCAACCGTTGCCTCGTCCGTCAATGCCACGCCAGGAATAACGCTGTTGCAACTCTCTGACGCTTAAAGAGAAATCATAACCATAGCGATGACGCAATGTGTCCTCAATGTCTTTTAAGGTCTCTTTTACACTAAATCGTCTGATCATACCCTGGTCCATTCGGGCGAGGTGTATGGCCAAAGCCACGGCCTGGGCTCCTTTAATGCCTTCGGGATGGTTGTGGGTGACAATGGCTGTGTCTTCTGCAAATTGCTCAACACAGTCACTGCTACGTAATATGCCGACAGGAGGAAAGACTCTTAAATCCTCAATGAGTGTATCGAGTGTGGCGACATACCATCCCACTGGACTCACCCGCATGGCACTGCCATTGCCACAACTCCCATACGGCTCGTAGTTCGTGGCCCCGTACAACCACGAATTGAAGCCTGAACCATAACCACCCATCGGATGGGCATATTTCCGACCAAACTCGATGTAGTAATCTTTAAATTTAAAACTCTTCTTGAGAATGTTTCGCGCTGTGGCCGCATTCAAAACCGGATTGTCGGCGTAATTCTCTCCCGTATAATTAAAAGTTTGATCAAGAATGGCCTTGGCAGTGGCCACTGTCAACACTGTGTCGTCTGTGAAATTGCATCCCCTTCCAAAGAGTTCAAAATCTTTGGTCTTAATGTTGTCAAACTCAAATCGGCTCCCTACAATGTCGCCAATAATTCCTCCTAACATAATTGTTCCTCCATTTTTTTATTTAAACAAATGATTAAAATTCCAGCCTGAAACCCTTCTGTTTCAGTTCTTCATACTTCTCTTTATTAAAGCGCAAGAGTTGCGATTCCCTTTTGGGCGAAGTGCGCACCATATCGTCGGTTTGTATGAGCAGTTCGAGGTGATGCATCTTCTTGGCAAAGTTGCGGCGGTCAAAATGGACGTCGAGAATGGCTTCGTAGAGATTTTGAAGTTGCTTCATCGTGAACGTTTCGGGGAGTAACTCAAAACCGACGGGCTCGAAGTGGATGCGCTCGCGTAGCATTTTTTGCGCCAAGCGCAAGATGCGGTCGTGGTCGAAGGCCAAAGGCGGTATCTCGTCCATGGCAAACCAACGGGCCTGGGCCGCATCGTCGCCACCTTTCACCTCTTGCAGGCGCACAAGGGCATAGTGGGCAATGGTGATGACCCTTTCGCGAGGGTCGCGCCCCGGTTCGGTGAAGGTGTGAAACTGGCGGATGTAAGCGTTTTTCAGTCCCGTCTCTTCTTCCAACTCTCTCAACGCACCCTCCTCGGCCGTTTCATCCATTTTGAGAAATCCTCCCGGCAAGGCCCATTTGCCTTTGAACGGTTCGATGCCGCGCTCAATGAGCAACACCTTAAGGTTGGAACCGTCAAAACCAAATATCACGCAGTCAGTCGTCACGGCAGGATGCGGATAGTCATAAACATATTTTTTTGTATCCATAGGTATAATGTGTAACCTTTACACCGCAAAAGTACACACTAAATGCATAACGACCAAATTATTTGCGTAAAAATTACGCATTAAATAAAAATCCGCACGGTCAAGGTGCGGATTTATGGAAAGAAGCGATGATGTTGAGCGTAGTTTCGTCGGAAGGATAGATCGTGTATTGGCCCGGAGAGTGTGGCGGCAATTCACCATTGGGAGCGGTGTCGGGCGACGGCGAACAGTCACAACCATAAAAGCAAGCGCCGCAGAGCGCACCGGCATTTGACCTCGACTCGGCCAAATGGCTGATTATAAATGTGAACAAGGCGTCGCGACTGCGTGTGGTGGCGGCAGAGTGACAGTGGCCCTTGTCCCGCTCATAGCCCACACGGCCCAAGATGACGGGTTTGACCAGCGGCGCATTGAGGCGGTTAATGGCAGTGAGGGTTTCTTCGGTGTTGAGATAAATATGGGGCATTGCCGTGTGAAGCGCTGAGATTGACGCCCATCCGATGTCGGTGGGGAGGAGGTCGAGAGAGAGTATGTCGACCGAGGGGGTGGCGAGGAGCGTTGAGCAGACTGTTCGGCAGTCTCGGCCAAAGCCTTCTTTACCGGCCGAGGCGGCGATGAGATGGTGACTGTCTGCCGATTTCAGTCGGCCGGCCAGCGACTGTACAGCGTCGAGGTTACCGCTCAGTTGCCAGGCCATAAGCGCGGGCGAGTCTTGGTAGGTCTTATGGGTGACGGTGTTGCGGCGCTGTGGCAGAAGGAGCGTTTCGTCTTCGTGAGAAATATGGCAATAGCGACATTCGCCGGCTTGCAGGCATACCATTATATATATATGTCTGCGCTCGGCCTCTGCCATAATCGCGTCGAGCCCTTCAAGCAATTTTTCGTCAAAACAGGCCAGCGTGTCACCATTGCCTTGTCCACACAGACTCACACTCACCACATTCACGC
>JBJFGJ010000087.1:0-15356 GCA_051892575.1 Alloprevotella sp.
CTAACTACAATACTGTCATCAAGACTTCGGCCACCTCTCCCACTTCGGGCTGGACACTGAGCTACGGCCAGACACCCGGCCTCTTCATCGTGAGCAGTGGCACGGTCGAGCTCAACCAAACCCAGTCGGGACAGGGCTATGCCATCTACAACTGGAGTTCAGACCGCTCGGGCACCGACCGCACCGACGTAGGCTGCCAATTCCTTATCACCGAAGCCCCCGACCCCGAGGTAGTCGAACCCGTGGCCGAACCTGTATTGACACTCACCGACATCTCGCTCGACGGCACCTCGCCCTATCGCGTAGACGACGCATTGGCAGCCCCCGTGCTCTCATCAGCCTCGGGCACGGTGGCCATCGACTTCACCCTCACCGCTCCCACGGCCGACTGCGGCATACTCGTGGGCAGCTCAAACGAAGCCGGCACAGACTATTTCAGCGTCGTGCAGCGTCAAACCAACCGCTACGGCGTGCAATACATTGGTGCGCAAAACGGCCAAGAAGGCTGGTACACCAAGACGGCTACCATGAGCGGCCGCATCCGACTCGTCGTCACGATGGACGCCGACGCCCAGGCCTATGTCTATTATTATAACGGCACCTCGGCCGGCACCATCAGCGGAATGACAGAAGCCTACGGCTACCGCAGTTTCGGCAATGTGCCCGACGTGTCGGGCCTCTTCCTTGGCGGCGTCGTCACGTCCACGTCGGCCAATCTCCATCCCCACTCGGGCACCATCCACTCCGTGCGCTTCTGGGACACGGTGCTGACGGCCGACGAAGTGAGCCGACTCACCTACGACGGCCTTGTGCCCACCTCCATACCCGCCATGCCGCTCTCTCCGGCGGCCGACGAGAGCAGTCCCGTGCTCTACGACCTCTACGGCCGCCCGGCCGACTCGGCTACACGCGGCATTGTCGTGGGCCGAGGCGTGAAGAAGTTGGTGACGAAATAAGCCCAAGCGCCAACCGACATTTTTTTGATTATTGAAAAGACGCTCCAACGCACACTCTAACACAGACGGCCGAGGGCCGCTCAGACATCCTCTCGCGGTTGTCCGGCGGCCCTCGGCCTATATGTGTCGGTATGTGTGACTACGGATTACTTCTTCCTCAAATAGGCGTCTATCTCTCGCGCCACCTTGCGGCCTCCGGCAATGCAACGCACCACGAGGCTGGCGCCCGTGGCGGCATCGCCGGCCACAAACACACCTTCGGGACGCTCTTTCTGTTCAGGGCGCAAGAAGCCCATGGCCAGCAACACGAGTTCGGCCTTTATGATTTCTTTCTTTCCGGTGGGCTTCATCGTGGGGCGGCCGCCGTCGGGATTGGGCAACCATTCCACCTCTTCCACCTCCACGCCCGTGACGTGGCCCTCTTTGTTGCCAATGAACCGGAGCGACGAGAGCGACCAGCGGCGCTTGCAGCCTTCTTCGTGACTGCTGCTCGTCTTCAACACCACCGGCCACTGGGGCCACGGTGTCGAGGGATTGTGACCTACGGGCGGCTTGGGCATAATCTCAATCTGAGTGACACTGACGGCGCCCTGGCGGTTGCTCGTGCCGATGCAGTCGCTACCGGTGTCGCCGCCGCCAATGACGAGGACGTTTTTGCCATGGGCCGTGATGCGCTCGCCGGCAGTGAAGGCCTGGCCGGCCAACACGCGGTTTTGCTGGGCAAGGAGTTCGAGCGCGAAATGCACACCCTTGAGGTCGCGCCCGGGAATGTTGAGGTCGCGGGCCTGAGGCGTTCCGGTGCAAAGACAATAGGCGTCGAAACCTTCGGGCAGGTGATCGGGGTCTATCGTGGTGGACACCTTGAACGTGACGCCCTCAGCCTGCATCACACGGATGCGGCGGTCAATGACGGTCTTCTGAAGCTTGAAGTTGGGGATGCCGAAACGCAAGAGGCCGCCAATGTATTCGTCTTTCTCAAACACGGTGACGTCGTAGCCCATATGGTTAAGCTGATTGGCGGCTGCAAGACCTGCCGGCCCACTGCCGACGACGGCGACGCTTTTGCCCACACGCGGATATTGCCTGGGCTCAACATAGCCCTCGCGGAAGGCCGACTCAATGACGGCACACTCGTCTTCGCGTATGGTGACGGGGGAGTCGATGGAGAGTTTCAACACACAACTCTTCTCGCAGAGGGCCGGACAAATGCGACCGGTGAACTCCGGAAAGTCGTTGGTGGCGGTGAGTATCTCGTAGGCTTCGCGCCAACGGCCTTTGTAGATGGCATCTTGAAACTCGGGCGGGCGGTTGCCTAACGGACAGGCCCAGTGGCAAAAAGGTACGCCGCAATCCATGCAGCGTGAGGCTTGGAGTTTGCGTTCTCCGGTATTTAGGGTTTGTTCCACTTCGCCAAAATCGGCAATGCGCTCATGCACGGGACGGTAACCGGCTTCCTGGCGCGGAACAGACAAAAAGGCTTTAGGATTTCCCATTTTTTGTTTTCGGTTTTTGTGGTTTTGGAGTCAAAAAGACAAAGAGACAAAAAGTAGGCTTGGCCGCTCAAACTCTCTTAGACTCTTAGACTGTTAGTCTCCATTAATAGTCTCTTTGCACTTCGGCAATCTTCTGGCGGAGTTTTTTCATTTGCTCTTCGGCCAGCACGCGCTTATATTCTATCGGCGTGACTTGAATGAAGTCGTCGACGTAGCGGTTCCAGTCGTCGAGCATCGTACGGGCCAGGTGGCTGCCGGTGTAGAGATAGTGCTGGCGGATGAGCTCATGCAGTTCTTTGCGCGAGGTGGAGTCTTCGAGCAGTGAGAGTTCCACCATCTCCATGTTACAGAAGTAGTCGAAATCGTGGTTTTTGTCCCAAACGTAAGCCACGCCGCCACTCATACCGGCGGCAAAGTTGCGTCCGGTCTCGCCGAGCACGACGACGCGGCCGCCGGTCATGTATTCGCAGCAGTGGTCGCCCACACCTTCAACAACGGCAATGGCTCCCGAATTGCGCACGGCAAAACGCTCGCCTGCCTTGCCATTGATGTAGACTTCGCCGGTGGTGGCGCCATAGAGCAGGGTGTTGCCGGCAATGGCATTGTCTTCGGCCTTGAAGTTTGACCTCACGGGAGGCATCACGGCTATGCGACCGCCGCTCAGGCCTTTGCCGAGGTAGTCGTTGGCTTCGCCTTCGAGTTTGAAGCAGATGCCGTGGGCAAGGAAGGCGCCGAAACTCTGTCCGGCAGAGCCCTTGAACTTCACACTGATGGTGTCGTCGGGCAGTCCGGCATGGCCGTAAGTCTTCGCCACTACGCCCGAGAGCATCGCGCCGACGGCGCGGTCGGTGTTGCCGATGGCGTATTCGAGCGACACTTCACGCTGATGCTCGATGGCATCGTGTGCGGCTTCGATTATGGCCACGTCTTTGACGGTCTGTATCTGGTGCATCTGTGCCGTGGTGTGGCGCAGTGCGGCCTGATTGTCTACACGATGAAGCAGGCGCGAGAAGTCGAGTTTGGCTGTCTTGGCACCAGTGGGGGCTTTGAGCTCAATCAGTTCAGTGTGGCCCACGATGTCGTCAAGGCGACGGAAGCCCATCTCGGCAAGATATTCACGCACCTCCTCGGCGAGGAAGCGGAAATAATTGACTACGTATTCATAGCGCCCACGGAAGTGCTCACGCAGAGCCGGGTCTTGTGTGGCCACACCCACGGGGCAGGTGTTCTGGTGGCACTTGCGCATCAGCACACAGCCGAGCACCACCAGCACGCCCGTGCCAAAGGCAAACTCTTCGGCTCCGAGCAGGGCCATGGAGATGATGTCGCGACCGGTCTTGAGTTGGCCGTCGGTCTGTAATCGCACCTGGCCGCGCAAGCCGTTGAGCACGAGCGTCTGTTGAGTTTCGCTCAGGCCAATCTCGGGCGAGATGCCGGCATACTTCACCGACGAGGCCGGCGAGGCTCCGGTTCCGCCTTCGGCACCCGAGATGACGATGAGATCGGCTTTGGCCTTTGCCACACCGGCAGCAATGGTGCCGACGCCACTCTCGGCCACGAGTTTCACGCTTATCTGCGCCTTCGGATTGACATTCTTCAAGTCGAAAATGAGCTGGGCGAGGTCTTCGATGGAATAGATGTCGTGGTGGGGCGGCGGCGAGATGAGCGAAATGCCGGGTATGGAGTGGCGCGTACGAGCAATGATGTCGTTCACCTTATAGCCCGGCAACTGACCGCCCTCACCGGGCTTGGCGCCTTGGGCCACCTTAATCTGTATCTCATCGGCATTGACCAGATATTCCGTCGTCACGCCGAAACGGCCCGAGGCCACTTGCTTGGTTTTGCTGTTGAGCGAAATGCCGTCGAAAGTGTCGTGGAAGCGCTCGCTGTCTTCGCCGCCTTCGCCGGTGTTGCTGCGCGCGCCGAGTTTGTTCATAGCCAAAGCCAAGGCCTCATGGGCTTCTTTGCTGATGGCACCAAACGACATCGCGCCAGTGACGAAGTGCTTCACGATGCTGCTCACGGGCTCCACTTCGTCAATGGAGATGGGAGCGCGCTTAAACTTGAAGAAGTCGCGAATAAAGAGCGGTGAGGCTTTTTCGTCGACCAGACGGGTGAACTCCTTGAACTTTTTGTAGCTGCCCAGGCGTGTGGCCAACTGCAAGGCGGCTATGGTCTCTGGGTTCCAGGCGTGGTGCTCACCGTCTTTGCGATAGGCATAAATGCCCACGTTGGGCAAGAGGTCTTCGCGGTTGGGATTGTCGGCATAGCTAAAGGCCACATCGTGGAAGTGTACATAGTCGCGGGCGATTTCCTCAAGTCCGACACCGCCAATGGTGGAAATCTCTGTGCCGAAATAGCGACGCAAGAGGTCTTCACTCACACCGACGGCCTCAAATATCTTGGCACCGCGATAAGAACGGATGGTGCTGATGCCCATCTTACTCATTATTTTATATAAGCCCTTGCAGACTGCCTTGATGTAGCCTTGCTCGGCCGTGTCGTAGTTCATCTGCACTTCGCCGCGGCGCACGAGGTCGTCGAGCACGGCGAAAGCCATATAGGGATTGATGGCGCTGGCGCCGTAGCCCAAGAGCAGGGCGGCGTGCATCACTTCACGGATTTCGCCACTCTCAACGATGAGGGCGGTCTCTACGCGCTTTTGCACGCTGATGAGGTGGTGATGGACGGCACTGACGGCAAGGAGCGACGGAATGGCGGCGTGGTCGCGGTCGATGCCACGGTCAGAGAGCACGATGTAGTTCACGCCGTCGAGCACAGACTGTTCGGCTTGCTTGCAAAGGTTGTCGAGAGCCTCTTGCAGCCCGGCGGCCCCCTTCTTTGCCTCAAAGAGCATCGGGAGCTTAATGGTCTTGAAACCTTTATAGCGGATGTTGCACAAAAGGTCGAGGCTGCGGTTGCTCAAGATGGGATGCGGGAGGCGCACCATCTTGCAGTGGCTCTCGTTGGGTACGAGGATGTTCATCCCGACCGCACCGATGTATTCGGTGAGCGACATGACGAGTTCCTCACGAATGGGGTCGATGGCCGGGTTGGTGACTTGGGCAAACTGCTGACGGAAGTAGTTGAACAGCAGTTGGGGCTTCTCTGAGAGCACAGCCAGCGGCGTGTCGTTGCCCATAGACACCACAGGTTCGGAACCGTTCTGGCACATCGGCACAAGCAGACGCTCCACATCTTCACGGGTGTAGCCGAAGGCGCGAAGTTTCATGGCATAGTCGTCGATGGCTCCCGTCACCTTGCGGCCGCTTTTGAGCGCGTCGAGTTCTATGCGGTTGGTCGACAACCAGTCACGATAGGGCTTGGCGGCAGCAAGTTGCTCTTTGAGTTCGCCGTCATAATAGATGCGGCCCTCTTGGGTGTCGATGAGCAATATTTTGCCGGGCTGCAGACGGCCTTTCTCCTTGATGTCGCCCGCCTCAAAGCCAATCACGCCTGCCTCACTGGCCACCACCATCATATCGCCGCGGGTGATGAGATAACGCGCCGGACGCAGACCGTTACGGTCGAGCATACCACCGGCGTATCGGCCGTCGCTGAAAAGCAACGCAGCCGGACCGTCCCAGGGCTCCATCAATATGGAGTGGTATTCGTAGAAGGCTTTGAGTTCTTCGCTTATGGGGTTCTTGTCGTTGAAACTTTCCGGCACCAGCATCGCCATGGCGTGGGGCAGGCTCAGTCCCGACATCACCAAAAACTCGAGCACGTTGTCGAGCGACGCCGAGTCGCTCATACCGGGCTGGATGATGGGGCGTATGGCTTTGATGTCGCCGAGTGCCGGTGTGGAGAGCACGGCCTCACGCGCCTCCATCCATCCCCTGTTGCCACGTATGGTGTTAATCTCTCCGTTGTGTGCAAGGAGGCGGAAGGGTTGTGCCAGGCTCCACGTGGGGAAGGTGTTGGTGGAGAAGCGTGAGTGCACCACGGCGAGTCCGCTGGTGAAATATGGCTGGGTGAGATCGGGATAATACTCACGCAACTGTCGCGAAGTGAGCATACCCTTATAGACAATATTCCTGGACGAAAGCGAAACGATGTAGAAATCCTTGTGGCTTATTCGCTTTTCGATTTTCTTGCGGATGACGTAGAGCAGACGCTCAAGATGTTCCACGTCGGTGTTTTCGCCGGGCGTGACAAAGATTTGGCGGATGTCGGGCTCAGCCTCGCGTGCGTCCTGCCCCAGGATGTCGGAGTTGACGGGTACGTTGCGCATGTGCATCAAAGTGAGTCCCTCGCGCTCAATCTCTTCAATCATCACACTGAGAATGCTCTGCTGTGCTTTTTCATCTTTGGGAAGAAAGACGAGGCCTGTGCCGTATTTGCCTTTCTCAGGCACGGGAATGCCTTGCAACAGGATAAATTCGTGTGGGATTTGAAGCATAATGCCTGCGCCGTCACCGGTTTTGTTGTCTGCGCCTTCTGCGCCGCGGTGCTGCATATTTTCCAGCACCTTGAGCGCGGCATCCACCAGTTCGTGCGATTTGTTGCCGTGCACGTTCACAATCATGCCGACACCACAAGCATCGTGCTCGTTCTCGGGCGTGTAGAGCCCTTGTGTTTCGTTCGGGTGAAAAGGTTTCATCAGTTCAATAGATTTGACAGATTGCTTTCGAAGAAGCCCGACATCGGTGCGGCTGCACTGCGCCGCGTTGGCCATACCGGCCTCACACGTTTTTGTGGCGTCACGCCTAAGCCGAGCGTCTCTTTTCGGGTTTATTGAATGCAAAAGTAGTTATTTACTTTCAATTTGTCTAATTTTTACAAAGAAAAATCTCAAAAGAGTAGATTTTTGATATATAAAAATAACAAACAGATTATTTTCGTGCAAAAACAAATGCCTTTCAGAAAGATGGCATCCCATCCTGCTGAAAGGCGTAATACGGATTGGTTCTCGCGCGCGTATATATATTATATGTATAGGGCGCGATGATAGGGCGGCAAAGCCGAGGGTTCAAAGGGCATCGGTTTCGGGCAACCGGGGCATAGGCTCTGCCTGTTCGGCCTCGGTGAGCGGTGGCAGGGGATTGCGGTCGCTTTCGCGCGCACCGAGTCGCTGGAGTTTGCGGCAGGTCTGAACGATGCTCTGTCCCGTGTCGCCGAGTTTGCGGTCGCCGTCGTCGTAGGCCTTTGCGGCAGCCTCGAGCGCCTTGCCCACGGCCTTGTATTTCTTGACGAATTGTCCCACGCGGTCGAGCATTTCCCCGGCGAGGGCAAAGACTTTCTCGTGATTGCTCACCTGGGCAATTTGGGTCCACGTGAGGCTCACGATGCGCAAGGCTGCATATAGCGTCTGCTCGTCGGCGATGAACACGCCCTGCTCCATAGCGCGGCGCCACAAGTCGGGCTGGGCCGTGAGGGCGGTCCATAGCGCACCCGAGTTGGGAACAAACATAATCACGTAGTTCATGGCGACCTTTGGCGGCCGTATGTAACTCGAATAGTCTTTGGCGGCCAACTCCTTGACGTGTTTTTGCAGACTCTCCACGTGTTGCCGCAAGGCGCGAGTGCGCAGGGCCTCGTCGGTGGCGTTGAGATAGTCAAGGAAAGCCGTGAGAGAGACTTTGGAGTCAATCACCACGTCGCGCGTCTTGTCGAGATGCAGGATGACATCGGGTCTGAGCCTTCTGCCCTCGTCGCTCTTCACGGTGGTGCCGTCGGCATGGCGTATGACAGCCTGTGTGTCGTAGTGCACGCCTCGCGTGAGGCCGCCCGACTGGAGCAGTTCGTCGAGCACCACCTCGCCCCATTCGCCCTGCACGCGACTGCCTTGCCTGAACACGCGGGCCAATTCGTCGGCACTGCGCCGGGCGGCTTCACTCTCTCGCATCACGCCCTCCACGCCGGCCTTCATCTCTCCGCCCAGGCGCGACTGCTCTTTGGCGGCGTCGAGCATAGCTTGCTGCATTTGCGCCATCGTTTCGCCCAGCGGCTTCATGAGGCTCTCGATACTGGAGGTGCTGTAGTCTGAAAATTCCTTTTGCCGCGCCTTGAGCATGGCCTCAGTCTTCACGCTCATCTCTGCCGTGACTTTGGCCATCATCTCTTGCCAGCGCTGCTCCATAGCGGCCACGATTTCTCTATGGCGGTTTTCGAGGGCCTCGAGAGCGGCCTGGTGTGCCTTCTCTTGGGCTTCGAGCGCCAGGCGCCCATACTGCTCGCCGTCGCGCCGTGCTTGTTCGCAGGCCCTTTCGGCCTCAGTCTTGGCCTCTTTGAGTTGGTTGGTCAGAAGAGCCACCTCGGCCTCGCGCCCACTCTGTCGGCCGCGCCAATAGAGCCAGCTCAAGGCCGCGCCAACCGTCACACCGCCCACGGCGGCTATCACTGTCATCATTTCAATGCTGTTTTATGGTTTTGACCACAAAGTTACACGCTTTTGCACACAATGCAGGGCCGCCATGCCGATTATTGGCGGGTTCGGATGGCGGGAGCCGGCCAAAAGCCGTAATTTTGTGGTGAAAAACGACTTTCCCGCATCCGCTGCAAACCTTCGGGTCTGACTGCCGAAAGGTTTAGATCCAACTATTCTCTTCTCTATGATTTTTACCGACTTTTCATTTCTTCCCCGTCCGCTCCGCGTGCGTGCCGTCTGCCGCGAACTGGCCTTCAAGCAGCCTGCCGGCACGTCGCGCGGCGTCTATCTCACGCGCCGGCTATGGTATGTGGTCATCACCTCGCCGGCCTGCCGTCGCCTGCTGGGACTGGGCGAATGTGCACCCCTGCCCGACCTCTCTTGCGACGCCGGTCCTGCCTATGCCGAGCGGCTCCGTGAGGCCTGCCATTGTCTCGAGACAACCGGCCAAGTGGATTTTGAGTTGCTCAGAGCCTTCCCCTCCATCACCTTCGGCCTCGAGACGGCCCTGCTCTCGGCCCGAGCCTCGATGGAAAGCGGCGACTTCCTCACGCTCTTCGACACGCCCTACACGCGCGGCGAAACGGCCATACGCATCAACGGCCTGGTGTGGATGGGGCAGCGCGACGAGATGTTGGCACGTATGGAAGACAAAATCACTCAGGGGTTCAGATGTGTCAAACTTAAAATCGGGGCCATTGATTTTGAAGAAGAGATGAGCCTCATCCAATGTCTGCGCTCGCGCTTCGGTGAGCAAGAGATGGAACTGCGTGTCGACGCCAACGGGGCCTTTCGTCCCGACGAGGCTATGCACAAACTCGAGCGCCTCGCCGCCTTTGGCATCCACAGCATTGAGCAACCCATTCGAGCGGGACAGTGGGACGAAATGGGGCGACTGTGCCGGCAGACGCCCATAGCCATCGCGCTCGACGAAGAACTCATCGGCATCAACGACCCCACCGAAAAGCGCCGGCTGCTTGAGACCATACGCCCACAATACATCATCTTGAAGCCCTCGCTCCACGGCGGACTGAGCGGATGTGAGGAATGGATGGAAATGGCCGCCGGACTGGACATTCCCAACTGGGTGACGAGTGCCCTCGAGAGCAATGTGGGACTCAACGCCATTGCACAATGGACTTCGGCCATACGCGACAAATACCACTGCCCTACCCGCCCGATGCCCGACGTTCAGGGACTGGGCACGGGAGGTTTGTTTGTGTCCAACTTCCCTTACACCACGATGAGTCTTGAAGGCGACCTGCTCTGGAACAAGCCTGAGCCAATGCGCCGCTTCAGGCAGGAAGTTCAAGCCTTCGAGCGGGAATGGCAGAGCGCGTCAGAGACTTTGACGGTGAAGACTTCGGGCTCGACGGGAGCACCCAAGACTTTGGAGGTGAAGAAAAGCCATATGGCCGCCAGTGCACGCCGCACCGTCAAGACACTGGGCCTTCAAGCCGGCGACACGGCCCTGCTCTGTCTGCCGTTGCACTACATTGCCGGCAAGATGATGGCAGTGAGAGCCTTCACCTCAGGTCTGCGCCTGGTCTGCGTGCCTCCTTCGTCCCACCCCTTTGCCCACCTGCACGCCTCGCCCACTTTTGCCGCTCTCACGCCCCATCAGGTGTGGGAGACTCTGCAAGTGGCGCGCGAGGCCGACAGGCTCAAACACGTCAGACAACTCATCATCGGCGGCGGAGCCATAAATCCCGCACTGGCCGAGGCTTTGCGGTCGTGGCCGGGTGCCGTATGGAGCACCTATGGCATGACCGAGACGCTCTCGCACATCGCCCTGCGACGCCTCAACGGCCCCGAAGCCGACGAGGCTTACACGCCGCTCGAAGGCGTAGGCATAGAGACCGACGACGAAGGCCGGCTCATCATCACCGACCCCGCCACCGGCGGCTGCCGCCTTGTGACCAACGACCTGGCCACCATCCTGACCGACGGGCGGTTTGTCATACGCGGCCGCTGCGACAACGTGATTTGTTCGGGAGGCATCAAAATACAGGCCGAAAGGCTCGAAAGCCTACTGGCCTTTACCGCCCTGCCACTGGCCGTCACGGCTGTGCCCGATGAGAGGCTCGGCGAGGCCGTGACACTGGTTTTTGAGGCCGACGGCGTGCACGACAAGACTTGGTGGAAAAGGCTTTGCGACACCCATCTCGACAGACTGGAACAACCGCGTCACTTCATCGCCGTCGACCGCCTGCCACTCACCGAAACAGGCAAACCGGCGCGCCAACGCCTCAAGCAACTGGCCGCCGAGTGGCTATGCAAGGAGCGTGACAAAGCCGCCGAAGCGTGACAAAACGGCGGTGCGGCGTGACGCCAATACTGATTTTTTAACGCCCGCCTTTTGCGCGACAACGCCAAACGCACAAAATCGCACCGAAAAAGGGTTTTGAAAATCCAGAACCTATAAAAATATGCACGGGAATAGGCCCAGAAAAAACTGTCCTTATCGCAGGAAAAACTGTCCTTATCCCCGTAAACGCCTGAAAACAAGAAAGAGAGGCCTGCGAAGCCTCTCTTTCTTTCTCTTGTTACAAATATAAGCCCGCCGGACGGTTTCACAAAAGACAAAAACAGGCGACGGCGTTTTTGCATAATATTCAGATCGACAAATGATACATTTTGGCGGGTTTTGAACAATAAAACGAATAAAGAGAAGCATTATATGCGGTATTTTTGTAACTTTGTCGCGGATTTAAGTCCTAAAAAGCAAAAACAAACTGGCTTTCTGAATAAAATAACAGATATTTGGAATAAATATACATATTATGACTCGTGACAAGGAAATGCTGAGCCGTTTTTATGCGGCCTACACCGAGAAGGTGGCCCAGGTGCGTGCCCACGTGGCCCGACCGCTGACCTATGCCGAGAAGGTGCTTTTTGCCCACTTGGCTTCACCGCTACCCGCCGCGCCGCTGAAACGCGGTGAAGACTATGCCGGTTTCCACCCCGACCGTGTGGCTATGCAAGACGCCACGGCTCAGATGGCCCTGCTGCAATTCATGAACGCCGGACGGTCGGAGTCGGCCGTGCCGGCTACGGTGCACTGCGACCACCTGATTTGCGCCACCGACGGGGCCAAGACCGACCTTGCCACGGCCAATCAGACCAACGCCGAAGTCTACGACTTCCTCAAATCGGCCGCCGCACGCTACGGCATAGGCTTCTGGCGGCCCGGCGCAGGCATCATCCACCAGATTGTTCTAGAAAACTACGCTTTTCCCGGCGGTATGATGGTGGGCACCGACTCGCACACTCCCAATGCCGGCGGTGCTGGCATGGTGGCCGTGGGCGTAGGTGGTGCAGACGCTGTCGATGTGATGGTGGGCATGCCTTGGGAGTTGAAAGTGCCGCGTCTCATCGGCGTGAAACTCACGGGCCGTCTAAGCGGCTGGGCGTCGCCTAAAGACGTCATTCTGAAACTGGCCGGCCTGCTCACCACCAAAGGCGGCACCAACGCCGTCATTGAGTATTTCGGCGAAGGTGTGGCTTCGCTCTCGTGCACCGGACGTGCCACCATCTGCAATATGGGGGCCGAAGTGGGTGCCACGACGTCCATCTTCCCCTACGACGACAAGACGGCACGCTACCTGGCCGCCACCGGACGACAAGACGTGGTGGACATGGCAGGTGCCTGTGCCGACGACCTGAAAGCCGACGCCGAAGTGGAGGCTGCACCCGAAAAATACTTCGACCAAGTCATTGAAATTGACCTGAGCCTTCTGACGCCTTTCGTGAACGGTCCCTTCACGCCCGACGCGGCGTGCACGGTGGCCGATATGGCCGAAAAGGTGAAGACCTCAGGCTATCCCGACAAAATAGATGTAGTGCTCATCGGTTCGTGCACCAACTCGTCTTATCAAGACCTGCGCCGCGCCGCTGCCGTGATTGAGGCGGGTTTGAAGGCAGGGCTTGAAATCAAGACCGAACTCATCATCAATCCCGGCTCTGAACTGATCTTGGCCACCGCCGAGCGTGACGGTCTCATCGACATCTTCAAACAGGCCGGTGCTGTGATAATGGCCAACGCCTGCGGACCCTGCATCGGACAGTGGAAACGCAAGACCGACGACCCCACACGCCGCAACAGCATCATCACGACCTTCAACCGCAACTTTGCCAAACGTGCCGACGGCAACCCCAATACACACGCGTTCATCACTTCGCCCGAGACGGCAGCCGGATATGCCTTCACCGCCTCACTGAGCCGCCATCCGGCGCTCTTGCCCGAAATGAAGGCTCTCACGCCTCCGGCCGACGCCGACCTGCCTGAAGCCGGATTTGCCCGTCCCGCCACTGAGGGCTATGAAGCCCCCAAGGCCGATGCTCCCGAACCTATCATCCGTCCCGACAGCGAGCGTCTGCAACGTCTCGAACCTTTCAAGCCCTGGGACGGCAAGGACTTCGACAACCTCTACCTGCTCATCAAAACGCAGGGCAAGTGCACCACCGACCATATCTCTATGGCCGGCCCGTGGCTGCGCTTCCGCGGTCATCTGGAAAACATTTCGCAAAACCTGCTCCTCGGTGCCGTCAATGCCTTCACCGGCCAGACGGGAGCCGTGACCAATCCGCTGAGCGGCGAGAAAGAGGCCGTCTGGGCCGTGGCCAAGTCGGTGAAACAGGCCGGCAGTGGCACGATTGTGGTGGCCGAGGACAACTATGGCGAAGGCTCAAGCCGTGAACACGCTGCCATGGAACCGCGCTTCTTGGGCGTGAAGGTGATTCTGGCCAAAAGCTTTGCTCGCATTCACGAAACCAATCTGAAGAAACAAGGCGTATTGGCCCTCACATTTGCCTGCCCCACCGACTACGACAAGATACTTGAAAGCGACCGTCTGACGGTGAAGTGCAGCGGCATCAAGCCGGGAGAACCCATCGAAGTGGTGATTGCGCACGCCGACGGCACAAGCGAAACCATCCAGGCACTTCACACTTACAACGCACAGCAGATTGCGTGGTTCCGCGCCGGTTCTGCCTTAGGCTGTCTGGCGGCCGAAGCCCAATGAGACGGCCGCGGCAGTTTCCATTTTATTCCACAAACCTTTCAACCCAAGCAACCACATCCCCATGAGCAAGATAACCATTCGTCAAGACGGCAGCCTCATCGTCCCCGACTGCCCCACCATTCCCTTCGTCACCGGCGACGGCGTTGGCGCCGAGATCACTCCCGCCATGCAGCAGGTTGTAGACCGCGCGGTTAGCGTGGCCTACGGCGGCAAACGACAAATCGACTGGCTGGAGGTTTTGGCCGGCGGCAAAGCCTTTGAACAGACCGGCAAGAGCCTGCCTGACGAAACGATGGAGGCATTCCGCACCTACCACGTCGGCATCAAAGGCCCGTTGACCACACCCGTGGGCGGCGGCATCCGTTCGCTCAACGTCGCCCTGCGTCAGGGACTCGACCTCTACGTATGTCTGCGCCCCGTGCGCTGGTTCAAGGGCGTCTGCTCACCGGTGAAACATCCCGAGGCCGTAGACATGGTCATCTTCAGAGAAAACACCGAAGACATCTATGCCGGCATCGAATGGCAGGCCGGCACACCCGAGGCCGCACAATTCTATCAGTTCCTTCACGACACGATGGGCGTGACAAAGGTGCGCTTCCCCGAAACCTCTTCGTTTGGCATCAAACCCGTTTCGAAAGAAGGCAGTGAGCGCCTCATCCGTTCGGCCATTCGCTATGCGCTTGACAATGGTCTTCCCTCAGTAACGCTGGTGCACAAGGGCAACATCATGAAGTTCACCGAAGGCGGCTTCAAGTCGTGGGGTTACGAACTGGCCCAACGGGAATTTAAGGCAGAAATCGAAAGCGGCCGCCTGACAGTGAAAGACTGTATCGCCGACGCTTTTCTGCAAAACGCCCTCATCCGGCCGGCAGACTACAGCGTCATTGCCACGCTCAACCTCAACGGCGACTATATCTCTGACATGCTGGCGGCACAGGTGGGCGGCATCGGCATAGCCCCCGGCGCCAACATCAACTACGCCACAGGCAATGCGCTCTTTGAAGCCACACACGGCACTGCCCCCGACATCGCGGGAAAAGACATCGTCAATCCCTGCTCCATCATTCTCTCGGCTGTGATGATGCTGCAATATATGGGATGGAACGAAGCCGCCACGCTCATTACCGAAGCCCTTGAGGCAAGTTTCTCAGAAGGTCGCGCCACGGCCGACTTGGCCCGCTTGATGCCCAACGGCACGAGCTTGGGTACTAAGGCTTTTGCCGAAGAAATTGCCGCACGCATCCAATGACTTCACACAAAAACCAGACTATGACGACAAAGAAAGAATACCTCATCTACAAGCTCTCGGACGACATGAAGGGCTGCATCAAGATAGATGCCGAACTCTTCAAGAAACTCGACGTGAAACGTGGCTTGCGCAATGAAAACGGCACCGGCGTGCTCGTGGGTCTGACCAATATAGGCAATGTTGTGGGCTATGAGCGCACGGCCGACGGCCTGCAGCCCATCGAGGGCCGGCTCTATTTCCGCGGCTACGAGATTGCCGACCTGG
>JBJFGJ010000088.1:0-15353 GCA_051892575.1 Alloprevotella sp.
TCCAATAAAAAACGAGTTTTTTTTGGCCTTTGCTCTCGCTTGCACTAACTTTGCATAAATAATTGTAAAATGCCTAATTACAGGCTGACACAAAGACGAGACGAACAATATGACTATCTCTGAACTGATTACGCAAAACAAATCGACGGCCTTTTCTTTTGAAGTGCTGCCGCCACTAAAAGGTACGGGCATCGACGGCCTCAAAAAGACCATAGACCGGCTGGCGGAATTCAATCCTCAATATATCAACATCACCAACCACCGCTCGGAATATGTCTACAAAGACCTGGGCGACGGACTGATGCAACGCTCACGACTCCGTCGCCGACCCGGCACCGTGGCCGTGGCGGCCGCCATTCAGAATGAATACCACATCCCGGTGGTGCCGCATATCCTCTGCTCGGGTTTTACACGAGAAGAAACAGAATACTTATTGCTCGACCTGCAATTCCTCGGCATTGAGAACCTTCTGATACTCCGCGGCGACAAAGCCAAAGAGGATGCCTATTTCAAACCTACCCCCGGCGGACATACCCATACCACCGACCTGCAGGAGCAAATCAACCAGTTCAACGAAGGCTTCTTCCTCGACGGTACGCCTATCAAGGTGAAAGGCAAACCCTTCAGCTACGGCGTGGCCTGCTATCCCGAAAAACACGAAGAGGCACTCAACGCCGAGATGGACCTGGAATGGTTCAAACACAAAATAGACCACGGCGCCGAATATGGCGTGACGCAACTTTTCTACGACAACGAGGCCTATTTCAACTTTGTCGACAAAGCCAAAGCCGCCGGCATCAACGTGCCTGTCATACCGGGCATCAAACCTTTCGCCAAGCTATCGCAGTTGCAGACAGTGCCCAAGACGTTCCACTGCAATTTCCCCGAAGCCTTGGCCAAAGAGGCGGTGAAATGCAAAACCGACGAAGAGGCGAAGGCCTTGGGCATAGAATGGGGCGTGGCACAATGCAAAGAACTCATCCGACACGGCGTGCCCAGCATACATTTCTACACGGTGTCGGCCGTAGAGAGCATTGCCGAGATTGCCCGCCAAATCTATTGAGCCTTTCACATCATTTACCATCATGAGCTTCAACACCATCATCGGGCAAACACACATCAAGCAACTGCTCGGCCACATGGTCGAGACGGGACGGGTGCCGCATGCCCTGCTCTTCACCGGCGACGAGGGGCGGGGACAAATCCCCATGGCACTGGCACTGGCTGAGGCCCTGCTGTGTGAACATCCGGTGGAAGGACAAGCCTGCGGCACGTGCAGGAGCTGTCATCTGAACAGCAAATTCATCCATCCCGACCTGCATTTCGTGTTCCCCGTGGTGAAACGTAAAAACAAGTCCGACGCACCCCTGAGCGACCAATACCTGTCGGTGTGGCGAGAAGCCCTCACCCAGAGCCGCTACCTCGGTGCCGAGCGCTGGCGCGAAGCACTCAACACCGAAAACCAACAGCCCGGCATCTTCACCAAAGAGGCCGAAAACATCACCACCAAGATGAGCCTCAAGGCCAGTATGGGCGGCTATAAGGTGGTAATAGTGTGGCAAGCCGAACTCATGAATGAGGAAACAGCCAACAAGTTGCTCAAACTGCTTGAAGAGCCGCCCGAGCGCACGGTGTTTATCCTCATCAGTGCACAACCCGACCGCCTGCTCACGACGATTGTGAGCCGCACGCAGGAAATTGCCTTCCCGCCCATTCCCACCGACACGCTGGCCAAGGCCTTGACCGAACAACACGGCCTCTCGCCCGAAATGGCCCACGACCTGGCCCATCGCAGCGGCGGCAACTATATCAAAGCCTGCCGGGAGTTGCAGGGCGCAGCCGACGACGCTCAAGACTTCGACATGTTCGTGCTCTACATGCGACTGTGCTATGCCCGGAAAATTAAAGACCTCAGCGAGTGGGCCGACCGTATGGCCGAGCGCGGACGTGAACGCCAGAAGGCCTTCCTGGACTATTGCCAGCGTATGCTCAGAGAGAACTTCATCTACAATTTCCGCCGCCCCGAACTCAACTACCTCAACCCACGCGAGGCAGACTTCGCCACACGTTTCTCGCCATTTATCAATGAGCGCAACGTCATCCCTTTGATGAAAGAGTTTGACTCTGCCCGCAGAGACATCGTGCAGAACACCAACTCGCGTATGGTGTTTTTTGACCTTTCCATTAAAACCATCGTCTTGCTCATCCGTTGAGCCACAGCTCACGAAAGGAGCAGACTTCGCCATATTTATCCACATCCCATGAACAAGGAATTTACCCTGGGCGGACCGCTGAGAGGCTTTTGCGCCAAAGGTTGCGGCCGCCAAGACAAGCAACTCAACACCTACGACTATCTGGCCGACGTGCCGGGCAATAACGACACGACCGACTTGGTAGAGGTGCAATTCAAGAATACCCGTAAGGGATATTACCGCAACGACAACCACCTGCCGCTGGAAAAGGGCGACATGGTGGCCGTTGAGGCTACGCCGGGCCACGACATAGGTGTGGTCACCCTCACCGGCAGCCTCGTGCCCCTGCAACTCAAAAAGGCCGGAGCCAAAGCCGCCGCCGACATCAAGCGCATCTATCGCAAGGCACGCCCTGCCGACCTCGAGAAATTTGAAGAGGCCAAGGCGCTCGAGCAAGACACAATGATACGCTCGCGACAGATTGCCAAAGACCTCCAACTCGACATGAAAATAGGCGACGTGGAGTACCAAGGCGACGGCGGCAAGGCGATTTTCTACTATATAGCCGACGGTCGCGTGGACTTCCGCAAACTCATCAAGGTCTTGGCCGAGGCCTTCCATGTCCGCATCGAAATGAAACAGATCGGGGCGCGCCAGGAGGCCGGTCGCATCGGCGGCATCGGGCCCTGCGGCCGCGAACTCTGCTGTGCCACATGGATGAAAAACTTCAACTCGGTGTCGACGGCGGCCGCCCGCTTCCAAGACATCTCTCCCAATCCGCAAAAACTGGCCGGCCAGTGCGCCAAACTGAAATGCTGTCTCAACTATGAGGCCGACGTCTACGTGGAGGCTTCACGCAAGTTGCCGCCGCGCGACGCCACGCTCGAAACGGCCGACGGCACCTGGTATTATTTCAAAGCCGACATCCTGGCCGGATTGGTAAGCTACTCCACAGACAAACGCCTGGCTGCCAACATCACGACTATCTCTGCCGCACGTGCCCACGAGATTATCGCGCTCAACAAGGCCGGCGAAAAACCGCTCGTGCTCGACGAAAACGCTCCTGAGAAACCTGCCAAGCCCATCGACTTGGCCGAGCAAGACGACCTTACGCGCTTTGACAAGGTGAAGCGGAAACGGGGCGGCAACCGTAAGAACCGGAACCGCGACAAAGCGGGAGCCGAAGGCGGAAACGGTGGCGGCAAACAGCGCAAACCTTCCGGCGGCGACAAGGCCGGACGGAACAACCAGCCGCAGCAATGACGCGTTTCGGCAGGTCTCTCGCGGTCTATGCTGTCGCTCTGATGGCGGTCTTCGGACTGGCGGCTTGCGATGAGCGCACGGCGGTCAGCACATTCCGCTCGTTTCCCGAAACGGGCTGGGAGCGTACCGACACGTTTGTGGTCTCGCTCGACAGCCTCGCTACGCCGGGCCGCTATGCGGCAACGGTTCACGTGCGCCTGACCACGGCTCATCCCTATCCTTTCCAAGAATTGCTTTTGGCCGTGGAGCGTGATTTGAGCCTCCCGGGCGACTCCCTGCAAGCCCTGCGCGACACCACCGTCGACACCCTCAAGATGGCCACCGCCTCAGACCAGGGCGACTATGTGGGCCGAGGCATATCGGTATTGGAATATGCCGCCGGGCCCATCGAGATGAACTTGCCGGCAGGCACAAGCGGCCGTTTCGTCGTGAGGCACCTGATGGCGCGCACCCCGCTCGAAGGCATCAGAGAAGTGGGATTGACACTCAGACGAGAGTGACCGTTTGAAATCAAAACGAGTAGCCACCCTCTTGACACAATAAAGGCAGGTCGGCACACCAACCAAGATATGCGATGACATATCAAGCGTTGATGTGCCGACCTGCCTGTTGGTATTTTCAGCAGAAGCCTGTGGCGGATTTCATTTCAAGACTTGCGGCAACCTCTCACCGCCAGCACGGCCCAGACAAATAGCAGCACGCGCACGATGAGCGGAAAGGCCGCCGGCAACACAAGCATAAGGCAGGCCAGCTGGGCATGGAGCAAATGGAGGGTGCGACGCGGACTGACCGACTCTTCGAGCAGATTGGAATAGATGGCGGCCAAAGCCTTGACAAATCCCAGCGACTCCAAAACGAGAACGAGTGAGCGGATGCTGAACGAGCGCTCCGAGCGCTGAAGGGTGGCGTAGCCTGAGGCGGAAAGGTTTTTGCGTGTCATAACAGTCGGTTTTTTATTGGTTTGATGCTGCAAAGTAACCGGCCATTTGTGACACTCATTGTCACAAACTGAATTTTTGTGTTAAATCTTTAATGCGATGGCGGATATAAGCTTCAAAGTCGGGGCTATCTGTAATCTCAATGTCATCGAGCAGGCCGATGACAAAGCGGCCGATGCCTTTATAGCTGCACACTTCGGTGGAGAAGAGATGGCGTCCGTCGTCGAGGAGGCTTAGGGAGGTTTCGGCTCCCGGGTGCTCTTCGAGCAGGATGCTCGTGGCCAAGGCACCGAGTTTGAGTTTTACGGGAATGAGCTTCTCTCCGGTAAAATGGAAAAGGTCGCGATGAAACGGCGCGTGCTTGTCTTTGTTTGACCAGAGCAGATCAAGGATTTCCACACTCTCTGCCCGCATGATCTTGAATGTTTTGTTCATCCCGGAAGCCACTTCATAGCAGCGCACTTCGGTGTTTTCGGCACAAAAGAGATAGGGCTCTACGATGCGGTCGCGCACGTCGCCGCTGTGGGGGCTGGTATAGTTCTTCAACACCACCATGCACTCGGTCTCGATGGCCTGATGGAGGGTGGCGATGTTGTGGGCCAGATGGTCGTCGACGCCGTAAGTGGAGAGTACGCCCACGTCGTAGAGCGACGAGAGCTTTTGCCGCAGATGACGCACCTGCGGCGAGTTGTCGAGCACGGAGTTAAGCACCTGGTTGATGGTGATGGCCTCGTCGGTGGAGAAGTGGATGCGGTCGCTGATGCTTTGGAAAAACGGCGACTCGTGGTCGATGCTGTAGCGCGATCCCTCTTTGCGCACGATGAAGCCCAGCTTCCGGAAACTCTCCAGATAGCGGTAAATCGAGCGGCGGTTGAGGCCGAGTCGCTCACTGATTTCGTCGACAGAGAGGCGGCGGTTTTGCACCAAAAGCAGCATCAGCCGGAGCTGACGGTCAAACTTGTCTAATTCCATTTTTGTGTGTTGATTAAGGCAGGAGAGGACGGCGAGAAGAAGGCTTTGTTTCAGAATGTGACGAAACAGTCCCTATCTTTCGCTGCCATTACAGGCCAGATGCATGGCCGACAATCGCTGCCGGCGTGGCAACCGTGCCCGTAACGCTGCAAAAATAGTATGTTTGACGTGCAAGTGTATCATCTGAATTGTCAATAAGGACTAAAAAGAACGCCTATTTTAGAATTATTATATTATATGTGCCGCTTAGGCGACAGTTGTGACATTGTGGGCCAAACGGCAGGGGGACTAAAGGCGGCGCGGCCCTTTGTTCATTCAGCGGTGTCGGACGTGACAGCATTTTGATTTAATCTTCACTTTTTGAGCATTGTTTGCGAAACAAGAGGATTTGGCAAAAAAATGCCAATATTCGGCTTGGCTCAGCGTATGAGGCTTATAATCAATTGTATAAGCCTTAAAGCCAAGACAGAACCAATGAAAAAAGCGGCTGAAAACGACTTGGTCGGACCTGCGACAAGGAGACGGATCGCCTGTCATAAGGCCAGTTTTTCCTGGAATAGGGACAGGAAATCCTGTCCTTAGGCCCGTAAACGCCTGAAAATGAAAAAAGCAGCCCGCCGACGGACTGCCTCTCTTTTGTGCTACACCAAAGTTAGCCCCGAAAGGTGAAGCGGCAAAAAGACAATCAGCCGCGAAAGACGGAAAGCCATTTTGATAAACGTTAAAAAACGGGTTGGCACATCCGTAAAAGACCGCGGCGTTTTGAAGATGTTTTTAGCAGTCCGGACCTCGGGCTGAAGCCCACGGCCATGTGCCGTCAACCTCCCTGCACACGGCCCTTCTCGGTCCTTTGTGCCTTCAAAAGGCTATGGAAAAACTTAGAAGGAAACGCTGGTAAGATAGAGCGTTTCCAGTCGTGCCGAAACGTTAAAGTGGTGATTATAAACACAAAAGGGTTGCCCGTGTGCAGAAAAATGCCTACCTTTGCACCGTCTAACACACAAAGCGGCCTCAACTTGACGCCATTATCCGCCAAGACAAGAGCGGAGTCAAGCGACGGTCGGCGGCCGGTCAACCGCGCCACAAGGCGATGCCAAGACCCCAACCCACATCGCCAAGACTTCTCGCCACTCCTATTTATATATAAGAGAAGTCGGAACCGCACCACGTGCGGCGGCCTTTGTCTCCAAACCCATTCCAATGACATTCAAAACAATCTTCATCACCCTCTTCACCGCGCTTGTCTCGCTGAACTTTGTGCCCGCTTCGGCACAGACACAGACAGGCATTGCCTCGTATTATGGCAACCAGTTTCATGGCCGCCGCACCAGCAGCGGCGAGATTTACCACCGCGACAGTCTCACTTGCGCCCACCGCACCCTGCCTTTCGGCACCCTGCTCAAAGTGCGCAACACGAAAAACGGCCGTGAGGTGGTGGTCAAAGTGACCGACAGAGGCCCCTTCCGCCGCGGCGGCATCGTAGACCTCTCTATGGCCGCAGCCAAAGAAATCGGTATGGTCAGCTCGGGCATTGTGCGCGTGGAAGTGGAACAGGTGAAAAGCCCCAAAAACTCAGGCGGAAAAACCGCTGAAAGCAAATTTGAACTGCCGCCAATGAGATTCTACGACGCCACAACAGGCGAATTTCACACGATGAGCGAATGGCTCAAACTGAGCGAAGGCGGACAAAACGGCAAGACGGTCGTCACCAAGCGTGACAAGGCGTCTTTCGTCACGAAAGCTAAAGCTATGCAAAACAAATGGCGCCTTCACACTGAGAAGGTGGCTGTCAACAACAAGTAAGCCAAAACCGGTCAAGCCACTTGGCCAACACATAAAAAAGACCTGCGTCGGGGAGATGGTTCCCACAGTCGCAGGTCTGTTTTTTTGCTTTAATAGGTCTTGCCCAAAAGGCTCAGCCCACGGCGCCCTCGAGCGACACGCTCAGGAGCTTTTGCGCCTCGACGGCAAACTCCATGGGGAGCTTGTTGATGACCTCCTTGGCGTAGCCGCCCACGATGAGGTCGACGGCGTCTTCCATCGGGATGCCGCGCTGACGGCAATAAAACAGTTGGTCTTCTGAAATCTTCGACGTGGTGGCTTCGTGCTCGACGATGGCGTCGGGATTGGCCACATCGATATAGGGGAAGGTGTGGGCACCACTGGTTGAGCTCAGCAGCAGACTGTCGCACGAGGAATGGTTGCGGGCTCCAGAAGCCTTGGGTGCCACCTTGACCAGACCGCGATAGGAATTCTGGCTACGGCCTGCCGAGATGCCTTTTGAAATGATAGTCGACTTGGTGTTTTTGCCTATGTGAATCATCTTCGTGCCGGTGTCGGCCTCTTGAAAATGATTGGTCACGGCCACACTGTAGAACTCCGCACGCGACCCGTCGCCCATCAGCACACACGAGGGATATTTCCAGGTGATGGCCGAACCGGTTTCGACCTGCGTCCAAGAGAGTTTGGCGTCACGCCCACGCAGTTGGCCGCGCTTGGTCACGAGGTTGTAGACACCGCCACGCCCCTGCTCGTCGCCGGGATACCAGTTCTGGACGGTGGAATACTTCACCTCGGCCTCTTCGCCTACGACAATTTCGACGATGGCGGCGTGGAGCTGGTTTTCATCGCGCATAGGAGCCGTGCAGCCTTCGAGATAAGACACGTAGCCGCCATCGTCGCACACGATGAGCGTACGCTCAAACTGGCCGGTGCCACGGGCGTTGATGCGGAAATAGGTGCTCAACTCCATAGGACAGCGCACGCCACGCGGAATGTAGACAAACGAACCGTCGGAAAAGACGGCGCTGTTGAGAGCCGCAAAGTAGTTGTCGGTGTGTGGCACCACGGTGCCGAGATACTTACGCACAAGCTCCGGATTTTCTCTCACAGCCTCACTGATGCTGCAGAAGACGATGCCTTTCTCTTTGAGCTTGTCTTTGAACGTGGTCTTCACCGAGACGGAGTCCATCACGGCGTCGACAGCCACGCCGGCCAAGGCCATGCGCTCGTGGAGGGGAATGCCGAGCTTGTCGAAAGTCTTCATAAGTTCGGGGTCAATCTCTCCCGACTCGTTGGCCTTCTTGCCCGTGGTGGGATCGGCGTAATAGGAGATGGCTTGGTAGTCAATCTCGGGCAGGTTGACGTGCCCCCATTTGGGCTGCTCGAGCGTCAGCCAATGCCGATAGGCTTTCAGACGAAACTCCAAGAGCCATTCGGGCTCGTTTTTCTTGGCAGAAATGTGGCGGATGACGTCTTCGTTGAGGCCTTGGCCGATGATTTCGGTCTCTACGTCGGTGGTGAAGCCGTATTCGTATTTCTTGTCGGCTACTTCCCGCACCAGCTTGTTCTTTTCTTCTTCGGGTGCGGCGGTAGCGTTGATTTCACTTGACATAAGGCAAAAGCACGTTTATTTATGGGAGAAGTTCACATAAATGGTGTCTTGATTGGCAGACACCGGGAGGGTCACGTTGAGACTGTCGAGCTGGGCGCCGGCTTTCTCGCCCACAAACGGCAAAACGTCGCAGACCGGCTGGTAAAGGTGAGACGAGGCCGTGCGGTCGGGGTTCATGATGTCGAGCTGTGTCATCATGTTGAAGGCAAAGCTCAGGAGCAAGACGAACTTGACCACACTGGCCACTGAGCCCAGCAGGCTGTTGGGCAGACCAAGCTTGATGGCTTTCAGAAGATGGGTGAAACGACCGGCCACAAAGTCGAGCAGCAGCGGGATGAAGATGCACAGGATGAAAAAGGCGATGACGCTCAGCACCATATTCACCTCACTGCCTTTGACTGCCAGAAAATCGTCGCCAAGCCAGTAGGCCACGCCGGCCAATACCAAACCGATGATGACGCCCAGCGTGCCCAACACTTCACGTATCAGACCCGAGCGCCAGCCGTTGAACACGGCCCAAAGCAGTAACGCGATGACAAATAAGTCTATAAACATAATATGGGAAGTCTATGGATTTTTTAACTGCACCTATTGAAAACGGGCGGCGGGTGTTTGTAGTGCCCCTCCGCCCGCTTCTGGTTGTGTCTGTATGGTTGAGACTGTGATTTAAGACAGTTTCTGCTTCACCTCAATCTCTTGATAAGTCTCGATGATGTCGCCCTCTTTGATGTCGTTGCAGTTGGTGAGGGAGATACCACACTCAAAGTTGGTCGTAACCTCCTTGACGTCGTCTTTGAAACGCTTCAAGGCATTGATTTCGCCCGTGAAGATGACGATGCCGTCGCGGATGAGGCGGGCCTTGTCGGTGCGCTTCACCTTGCCGTCTATGACGTAGGCGCCGGCCACATAGCCCACCTTGGAGATGTGGTAGACCTGACGCACTTCGATAGTGGCAGTGACTTCTTCCTTGATGACCGGCTCGAGCATGCCTTCCATGGCTTCTTTCACCTCCTCGATGGCATCATAGATGACGCTGTAGAGACGGATGTCGACGCCTTCGCGCTCGGCCAGCTTGCGTGCAGCCTGGCTCGGACGCACCTGGAAGCCCACGATGACGGCTTGCGAGGCGGCGGCAAGGGTGACGTCGTTTTCTGAAATCTGACCCACGCCCTTGTGGATGACGTTGACGGCGATGGTTTCGGTAGACAGTTTGATGAAAGAGTCTGACAGAGCCTCCACCGAACCGTCCACGTCGCCTTTGACGATGATGTTCATCTCTTGGAACGAGCCGAGCTTGATGCGGCGACCCACTTCGTCGAGCGTCAGCATCTTGTGGGTACGGAGGTCTTGCTCACGCTGCAACTGCTCGCGCTTGCCGGCGATCTCGCGTGCTTCCTGTTCGGTATCCATCACGTGGAACTGGTCGCCGGCCTGCGGTGCACCGTTGAAGCCGAGCAACGTAGCGGCCTGTGAGGGGCCGACTTCCTGGATGCGGCCGCCACGCTCGTTGAAGAGCGCCTTGATGCGGCCGAAGTTGGTGCCGGCCAGCACGACGTCGCCTTGGCGCAGCGTGCCGTTGGATACCAACACGGTGGCCACATAGCCGCGGCCTTTGTCGAGTGAAGACTCGATGATTGTACCGGTAGCCTTGCGGTTGGGGTTGGCCTTAAGTTCGAGCATATCGGCTTCGAGCAGTACTTTTTCGAGCAACTCTTTGACGCCGATGCCCTGCTTGGCAGAGATGTCCTGACTCTGATATTTACCGCCCCAATCCTCCACGAGGAAATTCATAGCGGCCAGGCCTTCCTTAATCTTATCGGGGTTGGCGTGGGGCTTGTCAATCTTGTTGATGGCAAAGACAATGGGCACATTGGCAGCCACGGCGTGGTTGATGGCCTCTTTGGTCTGCGGCATGATGTCGTCGTCGGCCGCGATGATGATAATGGCGATGTCGGTGACTTGGGCACCGCGTGCACGCATTGCCGTGAAGGCTTCGTGTCCCGGCGTGTCGAGGAAGGTGATGTGGCGGCCGCTTTCGAGCGTCACGTTGTAAGCACCGATGTGCTGGGTGATGCCACCGGCTTCTCCGGCGATGACGTTGGCCTTGCGGATATAGTCGAGCAACGAGGTCTTACCGTGGTCGACGTGACCCATGACGGTGACAATCGGGGCACGGGGCTCGAGGTTTTCTTCGCTATCCTCCTCTTCGGCGATAGCCTCCTGGACGTCGGCACTGACGAATTCCGTCTTATAGCCAAACTCTTCGGCCACAAGCTCAATAGTTTCGGCGTCGAGGCGCTGGTTGATAGACACCATGATGCCTATGCTCATACAAGTGCCGATGACTTTCGTCACGGGGATGTCCATCATCGTGGCCAGTTCGTTGGCGGTCACGAATTCGGTCAACTTGATGACTTTGCTCTCGGCCTTTGCCTCGAGACGCTCTTCCTCTTGTTGAGCGCGCACCTGTTCACGTTTCTCTTTACGGTATTTGGCACCCTTCGAGCCCTTCTGCTTGGTGGTGAGACGCGCCAGGGTCTCTTTCACCTGCTTGGCCACATCCTCTTCGCTGACTTCGGCCTTGATGACGGGCTGAGGTTTACCTTTTTGCTTCTTATTGCGGTTTTTGCCTGCGGCATTATTCTGCGCCGGTTGTGGGCTGCCGGGAGTGGCCGGTTTGCGCTGTGCACCTGCGGCTTCTTTGGCGGCAGCGTTGATGTCGACGCGTTCTTTGCCGATGCGGGCACGTTTTTTGCGCTCGCCGGTGGCTTGTCCTTGTTTGTTTTTCTCTTCGCGCTCTTTGCGTCTTTCTTCTTTGGTCTTCTTTTTGGGACGCGTGGTCTGGTTGAGCGCCGAGAGGTCGATGGTGCCCAGCACCTTGGGACCGGTAATCTCGCCCTGGGGTTTCAGCTTAAAGATGCCGTTGGTCTCTTCGCCGATGGCTTTGGCCCGTTCTTCGACAGAAGGTTTGTCGGCTTTCTCGGCTTTGGGCTGAGGCTCGGCCGGGGCGGTCTGTTCTTCTGCAGCCGGTGTTTCGGCCTTAGGCTCTGCCGGAGTTTCGACGGGCTCGGCGGCGGGCACAGGCGTTTCAGCCTCTACCGGTTCGGGTTCGGCTTTGGGTTGGTCGCCGGCAATGTCGATGGACCCTACGACCTTGATTTTCGGTTTGCGGTCGTCGGGTATTTCGGTTTTGATTTCTTCGACCGTCTGGCGGGCGTTTTGTTTTTTCGCCTCTTTTTGTTCTTTTCCTTTCTGTCGGCTTTGAATCATTTGGGCGGCCTCGTCGCGCAGTTCTTTGTCTGCGCCGAACGCCTTCCGCAGCAATTCGTATTGTTCTTCAGAAATCTTTTCACTGGGCACAGGTTTCACCTCGTATCCCTTTGATGCAAGAGTGTCGACGACGGTTTGCAGACCGACGTTGAATTCTTTGATGACTTTATTTATTCTTATGCTCATTTTTTTATTGATGATGTGGATGAATGTGAGAAGAGGGTGCTTTGTGAGCATTATCCTCTTCGTTTTCAGGTTCGCGCGAGGTAATCCTCCGGGGTTGTCATTGGGTTTGTCGCCGCGGGGACATTCAGAGGGTGTCACCGCGCGGTTTCCACACCATTAGCTTTGCGTCGTGTCGTCGTCTTCAAACTCAGCCTTCAATACGCGCAACAGTTCGTCGACGGTGTCTTCTTCAAGGTCTGCCTTTTCGATGAGCAGTTCGCGTGGTGCGTTGAGCACCTCTTTGGCGGTGGTGAAGCCGATGGCCTTGATGGCGTCGATGACCCACTGATCCACTTCGTCGGCAAACTCTTCGAGATAGATGTCGTCGGTTTGCTCGCTCTCTTCGGTTTCGCGGTAGACGTCGATGGTGTATCCCGTGAGCATGGAGGCCAGTTTGATGTTGGTGCCGCCTTTACCGATGGCCAGCGACACTTGGTCGGGGCGGAGGTAGACTTCGGCCTTGTGGTCTTCTTCGTTGAGGTTGATGCTCAGTATCTGTGCGGGACTGAGTGCGCGCTGTATGAAGAACTTGATGTTTGAGGTATAGTTGATGACGTCGATGTTTTCGTTGTTGAGTTCGCGTACGATGCCGTGGATGCGTGCACCTTTCACGCCGACGCAGGCGCCGATGGCGTCGATGCGGTCGTCATAGCTTTCGACGGCGATTTTGGCGCGTTCGCCCGGGATGCGTGCCACGCGTTGCAGGGTGATGAGTCCGTCGGCGATTTCGGGGATTTCCTGTTCGAGCAAGCGACGGAGGAATTCGGGCGATGTGCGCGACACGTAGATTTTGGGGTTGCCGTTGGTGTTGTCTACGCGGTCGATGACGGCTCTCACGGCGTCGCCTTTATGGAAGAAGTCGCGGGGAATCTGCTGATTTTTGGGCAGCAGCAGTTCGTTGTGCTCTTCGTCCATGAGGAGGGTTTCGTTTTTCCAGGTCTGATAGACCTCGCCGGTGATGAGTTCGCCCACGCGGTCTTTGAATTTGTTGTAGAGCGAGTCGTGTTCGAGTTCGAGGATTTTGCTGGCCAGTGTCTGTCGCAAGGTGAGAATGGCGCGGCGTCCGAATTTGGCGAAGTCGATGGTTTCGCTCACCTCTTCGCCTTCTTCATAGTCTTCGTCGATTTCGCGTGCTTCGCTAAGCGAGATTTGTTTGTTGGGGTCTTCCACGCTACCGTCGGCCACGACTTCGCGGTTGCGGTAGATTTCGAAGTCACCTTTGTCGGGGTTGACGATGACGTCGAAGTTTTCGTCAGAGCCGAAGATTTTGGCAATCACGCTGCGGAAGCTTTCTTCCAGCACGCCGACCATGGTGGTACGGTCGATGTTTTTGGTCTCTTTGAATTCAGAGAAAGTGTCAATGAGACTGATGGTCTCTGTCTTTTTCTTAGCCATATATATTATTGTATTGTTTGCTTGGTTTAGCCTTCTGCGCGCTGCGGCGTCTGTGTGCCGGACCGTGCGGTGGGGCTTGTGGATGCTGAGGCATTTGGGCGCGTCTCGCGGCGGCGTTTATTTGAAGTCTATCAGGTATTTGGTGTGTTTCACCTCACTGAATGTCAGGCGATAGTCGCGGTCTACGAGTTCGGGGCGTTTTTTGCCTTCGAGCCGCACCTTTTCGGTGACGGTCAGGCTGAAGCCCTCTTCGTCGGCCTCGCCGAGCACGCCGACCAGTTTCTTGCCGTCTGCTTTGAGCACTTCGACGCGGTCGCCCTGATGTATCTGATATTGGCGCAGCACCTTGAACGGCTGGCCGATGCCTGCGCTGCCCACTTCGAGCTCAAAGTCTTCGCGCTCGCGGTCGAGGCCGCTCTCGATAAAGCGGCTCAATTCCACGCAGTCTTCAATCCAGACGCCGTCTTTGTGGTCAATTTCCACCACGATGCGGTCGTCGGGCGAGATGGTCAAATCTGTCAGAAAATAGTCTTTTCCCGAAAGCCACTCTTCGACGAGGGCTTTCACTACACCTACTTCAATCATGCGATGTGTTGTGATAAATCTGATTAAAAAGAAGTGAGGAACTCTTGCAAGCCCCTCACTCTATTCGACTGCAAAGATACTAATTTCTCTTATATATATAATTATGGTGTGGATTTTTTTCGTGAGTTTTTCTCTTTGCTCTCTTTCAGGCGTTTTTTTGCTGCATCGGGCACGGCGGTCTGCCGTCGGTCGAGCATACACTCGGCGGTCTGGAGCATGGTGTAGCAATAGTTTTTGAGCTGCTCGAAAGACTGGTCGGGCCGGGTCATGGCCATACGGCCGTCGGGGGCGATGTTGTAGTAGTATTCCAAGCCTATCTCGTCGTCATATATGAAGAGGCGTCGGCTGTCGCGTGCGGCGAGGATGTTGTCGGCCGAATAGAACGTGGCCGGCCGTGTTTCGTGCAGCAGGTCGACGCCGAGGTCGTTTTGTACGTAGGGCACGCGCAGCAGGCCCAATATCGTCGGAGCCACGTCGATTTGGCTGGCCATGTCGCTGACCTCACGGGGAGCGATGTCTTTGCCGTAGATGATAAGGGGGATGTGGTTGTAGGCTTCGGGGAGGGCGCAGTCGGCCGGCCCCACGGTCTTGCCGTGGTCGCCGAGGAAGACGAAGATGGTGTTGTCGGCCCAAGGCTCATGGCTCACCTCGTCCATAAATCGTCCGATGCAGTGGTCGGCATATTCGACGATGGAAAATTCGGGAGCGCTGTGTTTGGCCTTGAAGCCCTCGGGCAGGCAATAGGGTGGGTGGTTGCTCACGGTGAGCAGGGTGGCCATGAAGGGCCGTCCGGTCTTGGCCTGCTCGCGCAACACGCTGACAGCCTTGCTGAAGAGGCAACTGTCTGACACGCCGAAGTTGTTGACCACGTCGCTCTTGGGGAAGTCGCGCTCGGAGACTATCCAGTCGAAGCCGCCGCCGCGGAGTGCCTGCTCCATGTTGTCGTATTCGGGGTCGTGGGGCATGAAAAAGAAGGTGGCATAACCGTTTTCCTTGAGCACCTGCGGCAGGCTGTTGTAGCGCAAATGGGCTCTCTCTTTGAAGGCATTGCGCTTGAGGATGGAGGGGTAGGAGAAGAGCGTGGCGTAGAGCCCGTGGTTGGTGTGGTTGCCCGACGAG
>JBJFGJ010000089.1:0-3727 GCA_051892575.1 Alloprevotella sp.
TTCGGCAAAAGACAAAACGGCACGCCCGGTGACGGTGGCAGGAGGCCGGGGCTGCGATTTTTGGTTAAAACCGGAGCGAAGTGATGATAAATGAGTAATTTTGCGGGTTAAGTAAGGGCCAAACCAACCGGCCCGGATTTGCAACCAACACATATGGAACTGAAAGTCATCAACCGCTCACATCATCCGCTCCCCGAATATGCCACACCGCTCAGCGCCGGTCTGGACCTGCGAGCCAATCTCTCTGCTCCCGTTACGCTCCAGCCACTGGGCCGGGCTCTCATCCCTACCGGGCTCTTCATTGCCCTGCCTCCCGGCTTTGAGGCTCAGGTGCGCCCCCGCTCAGGCCTTGCCTTGAAGAAGGGCATCGGTGTGCTTAATTCGCCGGGCACCATCGATGCTGACTATCGCGGCGAGATTGGCGTCATTCTGGTCAATCTCTCTGACGAGCCTTTTGTGGTGCAAGACGGCGAGCGCATCGCCCAAATGGTGGTGGCGCGGCACGAGCGCGTGGAATGGACCGCCGTGGACGAACTCGACGAGACTGAGCGCGGCGCCGGCGGCTTCGGCCACACGGGCAAATGACGGCCATCCAAAAACGATTAGACATCCATCTGATGAGATTATTAAGGATAACATCCTTGCTTCAAAGCCTTGGCGCTTGTGGGGCCACAATGAGACGGCTGTGTGTACGGCACACGGTCGGCGGGTTGTGGCTTTTGGCCGTGGCCATGACCCTGGCGGCGTGTGGCGGCAAACCGGCAACCGCCCTTGAAGGCCACACCGCTCTGCCGTCGTCCCAATCGGCTCACGCCGAACAACGCAACGAGCGATTTGACGCGCTCTATCTTGAAGCGTTGCGCAGGTGTGCACTGACCGACTATGAGGCCCAATACGAATTGCTGCAGGCCGCGCTGGCCGAACAGCCCGACGCGCCCGAGGCGCTCTATGAACTGGGACGTCTGAAACTGATAGTGAGCAGTTCGACCGACACCGTGATGCGGGCCGAAGGCGAGGCGCAGATCAGGAAAGCAATAAAGGCTATGCCCGAAAGGCCATACTACAAAGAATTCCTGGCCGACTATCTGGCCGGCCGCAATCGCTATGCCGAAGCCATTGAACTCTACACCCAACTTACCGCCAACGCCCACAAGAGTGACCAACTCTATACGCTCGTGTCGCTGCAAGAAGGGGCCGGCGACTATGCAGGAGCGGTGAAGACCATCAGCCGCATTGAGGCCTTAGACGGCCGCTCGGAGCGGTTGAGCATAGAGAAGTTTAACCTCTACACCGAAATGGGCGACAAGGAGCACGCCTACGCGTCGATAGAAGAACTGTGTGCGGAATATCCCGACGAACTGCGCTACCGCGTCTTGCTGGGCGACCTATACCGCCAAAACGGCTACCCCGATATGGCCCTGGCCGTCTATAAGGACGTGCTGACGGCCGAGCCCGACAACAGCCTGGCCCAAATCTCTCTGCTGTCTTATTATAAAGGTACAGGACAAGACTCGCTCTATCGCGAACTTCTTGAAGACGTGGTCTTGAGCCCCAACCAACAGATGGAGGCCAAGGTAGAAGCCATGCAGGGCTTCATCATTGACGCCGTAACGACCGACAAAGACAGTGCGGAGGTGCTCTACCTGTTCAGGCACGCCCTGCAAGAACCGCAGGAAAACCGCCAACTGGCCACGCTCTGCATCTCGTATATGTCGGCCATCGGCATGCCCGAGGAAAAGATTATTCCCGTGCTCCAACAAGCTCTTGAAATAGAACCCGACTTCGACGGAGGCCGGATGATGCTGGTCGACATACTGTTGCGCCTCAACGACACCGAAGGCGTGGCCAAGGTGTGCGGCGACGGTATGATTTATCAGCCCGACGAACCGCTCTATTATTATTATGCCGGACTGGCACAGGCCATCTTGGGCAACGAAGCGCTGGGCACGGAATATCTTGAGGCCGGCACCGACCGCATCAACGACGAGACCGACCTCAATCTGGCGGCCGGCATCTATGCCTCGCTGGGCGACCTCTATTATGAGCAAAAAAAGAAAAACGAAGCCTATGCGGCCTACGACCAAGCCTTGCTCTACGACCCCGACAACGTGTCGTGTCTGAACAACTACGCCTATTATCTCTCTCTCGACGGCAAGCGGCTTGAACAGGCCGAGGCCATGAGCCGACGAACCATCAACGCCGAACCGCAAAACGCCACCTACCTCGACACGTACGCCTGGATACTCTACATCCAAAAAGACTATAAAAACGCCGGCAAATATATCGAACAAGCCATTGACGGCCTGGACGAGACGGAAGAGAACGCGGGCATTTTCGACCATGCCGGCGACATCTTCTACAGGCTGAAGCAAAACAATAAGGCACTCCAATTTTGGATTAAAGCCCTCTCGCTCACCACCGACGCCGACAAGAAAGAAAAACTGAAACGCAAAGTGCGCCTCAAAAGACTCTGAAGCCACATACCCACTTAAGCCCCTGTAACATGAAACACTTGATGAAGCTCGCCCTGCTCTCTCTGGCCCTCACTCTCACGGCCTGCCACGGCTCAAAAATGGCCGGCGACAAAGCCACCGACACGACGACCGGACAAAACGCCAAGATGAGCGAAAGACAAAAGGTGGAAGCCTACGTCAAAAAAGTCAACGCCAACAACCAAACGGCCCGTGCCGTCACGGCCAAAATCAAGATGACCGTGGCCAAAGGCTCGAAAGACATTTCCGTGGGCGGCAGCCTGTCGATGAAACGCGACGAAGTGATACGCCTGTCGATGACTTTCCTGGGCTTTGAAGTGGCCCGGCTGGAGTTTTCGCCCGACAAAGTGCTCCTGCTCGACCGCTATCATAAAGAATACATCGAAGCAGGCTATACCGACGTGGATTTCCTCAGACAGGCCGGCCTCGACTTCAACAGCCTTCAAGCGCTCTTTTGGGCCGAACTGTTTGCTCCGGCAACCGTCAAAGGGGATTTTGCCTCACACATCAGCCTCTCGGCCGCCGGCGACCACACGCTGCTCACCTTGCGCGACGCGCCCAAACTGGAATATGCCTTCCTCACCCAAACCTCAGGCGCACGCCTGCGCCGCGTACAAATCCAGTCGAAGAACACAGCCGACAAGGGACAGTTTGAATGGCGCTACGACAAAGAGGGGCAACTGGGCGGCAAGCGCTTCCCCACACAGATGAACTGCAGTGTGACCGGCCTCGAGGCGCCTCTGACTCTCAACATCACATTGAGCAAACTCGACAACGACGCCGACTGGACCACACATACCACGCCGCCGGCCAAATACACACGCCGCCGCGCCGCCGACATCCTCGGTCCGCTGCTCAACCGTCTCTGATTTTTCCTGCTCCAATCCATTATGCCACACACCACGCCCACAATACGTCGCCACTATGCCGGCAGAGCCCTCGTCGCCCTGCTGCTGTTGTGTCTGCCTTGGTGCGGACACGCGCAAAACAGCAAACGCATCAAACAGATGAAGCAAGAGAGCACGGCACTGAAAAAACAGATTGCCGACTCTGAAAACCTGCTCAAAAACACCAAGAAAGACATCAAGTCGCAACTCAAAAACCTCTCGGTGATTGACGGGCAGATTGTGGACCAGACCAAAATCGTGGGCGACTATCAAAACGAAGTGGAGGCCCTGGGCAAAGACCTGACAACCAAAGAGGCCGAACTCAAACAACTGGAAGCCGTCGACCTG
>JBJFGJ010000090.1:0-15271 GCA_051892575.1 Alloprevotella sp.
GCCGGAATATGGGGGACCATATTAAACCCAGGCCTGACGACCTGGGCTATTATGTGACGGCCCTTCAGGCCTTTCCACGTCGCTCACGTCTTTGTGTCTCTTCGACTTTTAGTCTTTTAGTCTCTTAAAAACAAATAACTCTATTATATCATGGTAGTAAACGTCAACAATCAACCGCAGACCACAGAGGCCACCACCCTGGCCGGCCTCATCGACCAACTGGGTCTGCCCGCAGCCGGCGTAGCCGTGGGCGTAGCCGGACGTATGGTGCCGCGCGACACCTGGGCCACCTTCAACCTCACCGAGGGCATGAACCTCATCATCATCAAAGCCGCTTGCGGCGGATAAACAACCAATAAACCACCTTCTATATGCAACCACTCATTCTTGGCGGCCGCACGTTCCACTCGCGTCTCTTCGTGGGCACGGGTAAGTTCAGCCGCAACGATCTGATGGGCCAAGCCATCAAAGCCTCGGGCACGGAAATGGTGACCGTGGCCATGAAACGCATCGAACTGGGAGACACCGCCGAAGACGATATGCTCAGCCACATCGCCGCGCCCCACATCCAACTGCTGCCCAACACGAGCGGCGTGAGAGACGCCGACGAGGCCGTGTTTGCCGCCCAACTCTCGCGCGAAGCCTTCGGCACCAACTGGCTCAAACTCGAAATCCATCCCGACCCGCGCTATCTGTTGCCCGACTCGGTCGAAACGCTCAAAGCCACCGAAAGACTGGTGAAAGAAGGCTTCATCGTGTTGCCCTATTGCCAAGCCGACCCCACGCTCTGCCGCCGGCTTGAAGAGGCAGGCGCCGCAGCCGTAATGCCACTCGGCGCACCCATCGGCACCAACCTCGGCCTGCGCACCAAAGACTTCATCGGCATCATCATCGAAGAGGCCGGCGTGCCCGTGGTGGTAGATGCCGGCATCGGTGCACCGAGCCACGCCGCCGAGGCTATGGAAATGGGGGCCGACGCCTGTCTCATCAACACGGCCATCGCCGTGAGCGGCAACCCCGTAGCCATGGCCGAAGCCTTCAAAAAAGCCGTCGAAGCCGGGCGCGAGGCCTACGAAGCCGGACTCCCCGCCACAGGCATCACGCTTGAGGCCGAAGCCAGTTCGCCGCTCACCGATTTTCTGAACTAACAATCAGGGAAAAATGTTTTCTGAAGAACTTGAAAAATACGACTGGGACGAGACCACCGCACGCATTGCCGCCAAGACCGAGGCCGACGTGGCTCGTGCACTCACACCGGGCCGACGACTCGACATTGACGACTTCATGGCCCTTATCTCTCCCGCGGCCGCGCCACACCTCGAGACAATGGCCCGACTGAGTCGGCGCTACACCGAAGAACGTTTCGGCCGCACCGTGTCGATGTTCATCCCGCTCTATCTTACCAACTCGTGCACCAACTCGTGCGTCTATTGCGGCTTCCACGTGGCCAACAAGATGAAGCGTACCATCCTGACCGAAGAGGAAATCTTGAACGAATACAAGGCCATAAAGCGCTTGGCACCGTTTGAAAACCTGCTGCTCGTGACCGGCGAAAACCCCGCCAAGGCCGGCACGGCCTACATCGCCCGAGCACTCGACTTGGCCAAGCCTATGTTTTCCAACCTCAAAATTGAGGTGATGCCGCTCTCCACCGAAGACTACGCCACCCTGCGGAAGCACGGCCTCAACGGCGTGATTTGCTTCCAGGAGACCTATTGCCGCCAACGCTACAACGACTACCATCCGCGCGGTATGAAAGCCAACTTCGAGTGGCGCGTCAATGCCTTCGACCGTATGGGTATGGCCGGCGTGCACTCCATCGGTATGGGCGTGCTCATCGGCTTGGAGCGCGAATGGCGCACAGACGTCGTGATGATGGCCCGCCACCTCGACTACCTGCGCAAAAAATACTGGCGCACGAAATACAGCATCAACTTCCCGCGCATGAGGCCGTCGGAAAACGGCGGCTTCCGCCCCAACTGCGTGATGACCGACCGCGAACTGGCTCAGGCCACCTTCGCCATGCGCCTCTTCGACCACGACGTCGACATCTCCTATTCCACCCGTGAGCCGGCCCGTCTGCGCGACCACATGGCCTGTCTCGGCGTCACCACCATGTCGGCCGAGAGCAAGACCGAACCGGGAGGCTACTACTCGTACCCGCAAGCGCTCGAACAGTTCCACGTGAGCGACGAACGCACAGCCGTGGAGGTGGAAGCCGCACTCAAAGCAATGGGCCGGCAACCCGTGTGGAAAGACTGGGACGCCTGTCTCGAAAGAGCATAAAAGACTAAACGACTACACTTAACCACACCAACGTTATGGACTCTGAAAGGTATTCACGACAAACAGGCCTGCCCGAGATAGGTCCTCAAGGCCAAGCGAAAATCAGCCGGGCACGCGTGCTCATCGTCGGCGTTGGCGGTCTGGGCTCGCCCATCTCGCTCTATCTGGCCGGGGCCGGCGTGGGCCACATCGGACTGGTCGACGACGACGTGGTCAGTCCGTCAAACCTTCACCGACAGGTGCTCTACACCACCGCCGAAACGGGACAAAGCAAAGCCGCTCAGGCCGCCCAAAGACTCACGGCGCTCAACCCCGAAGTAGAGATTAAGGCCCTGGCCGTAAGGCTGACCGAAGACAATGCCGAAGAGATTGTCCGCGACTACGACATCGTGGTGGACGGCTGCGACAACTATGCCACGCGCTACATCATCGACGACGTTTGCAGGCGACTGGGCAAGCCCTATGTATATGGTGCGGTGTGTGGCTTTGAGGGACAAGCTTCGGTGTTTCACGCCACGCCCTCGTCGCCGGGCTATCGCAACCTCTACCCCACTCCGCCGCCCCCGCCTGCCTCAAAGGCACTGGTGGGAATGACGCCGGGGGTGGTGGGCAGCATACTGGCTCACGAAACGCTTAAACTCATCTGCGGCTATGGGCCAACCCTCGACGGCCGGCTCTGGACCATCAACCTCTTGACTATGGAGAGTTTCACCTTGGCGCTTTGAAGCCAATAAACAAAAAAGGCCGGCATCGACTGAAAGCGATACCGGCACAAGTGAAATATTATAAGATTTTTATATCAGTCAGACAGGCCTCCCCTTGCCGCTTTTGGTCGTTTCTTACCTAAAAAGAAGCGTTGGGACAAACGGTCTTGAAACGTCAACATAAGGACGTCGGGAAGTCAAGCCTGACGTCCTTTTTTGTCGCGACTGCGGAAAGCCAAGTCGTAGACCACGGGGAGCACCGTGGAGATAAGCACCATCGAGATGAGCGTACCGAAGAAGATGACGGTGCCCATGGGGGTCCACAGGGCCGTATTCTCCAAAATCATAGGCAGCACGCCCACTGAAGCGGCCGCCGAGGTGAGGAAGATGGGCCGCATACGGCGGCTGCCGGCATGGAAGGCGGCCTCGTGGACGGTCATTCCCTCGCGATGGCGCAACTCTTCGGCGTAGTCAAGCATAATGATGCCATTGCGCACCAAGATGCCCATCAGACTCACCACACCCAAAATGGCCGTGAGACTCATCTGCATGCCCAATATCTGCAGACCGGCGGCAGCACCAAAGATGCAGAGGCTGACCGAAGCCAGGTTGATAAGGGCCAATGGTATGCTGCCGAAATGGAAAATAAGGATGGCGAAAATGATAAGTATGGCAATGGCCACACCGCCCAGGACCATAGGCAGGGCGTGGGCATCTTTCTCGCTCATACCGCCCACACTGAGCGTCACGCCGGAGGGCAGACTGTCGGTGGGTATGGCCCGCAGGGCCTGCTCGGTAAGATTGTTTTCGTTCTCGCCACGACAGGGCTCGGCCACAACGGAGAGCGTGCGGAGACCACCACGGCGCACAATCTGGTCGCGTGTCCAGACGGGCTCAATGTCGGCAATCTGGCGCAAGGGTACGGATTTCAAGCCACCGGAAGCTGCCACATATTCGTCGGCCACGGCCACGGGGTCTTCACCGCCTGTGCGCTCAGATTGCATCACCACGTTGACGGGATAGTCACCCTCCCAGACGGTAGAGAGGGGTATGCCGCGACCAAAGTGCAGGGCCAACTGGGCCGTGAGCAAGGTGGAATTGATGCCCAAACGGGCGGCCTCTTCTTCGCGCGGCGTCACGCTGAGAGCCGGATGGGTCGAGGCGTAGTTGGTGCGTATGAGTTTGAGGCCGGGGACGGTGGCCATCCGATCTTTTACCATATCGCCGGCAGCCAACAGGGCCGGCAGACTGTCGGAAGAGAGGCGCAACTCGATGGGATAGGCGGCGTCGCTATAGTCCATCTGTTTGAAGCGGACGTAGGCCTCGGGAAACTGCTCGGCCATGGCGTCGGCATAGGTATCGAGCAGGGCTGTAGTCGACGCGATGCCGTCGGTGTTGACGATGAGTTGGGCAAAGTTGGTGCCGCCCACTTGCGGGGCATAGGTGGAATGGAAACGCGGCGAGCCCTGACCGATGAAGGTGGTGATGGACGTGACGCGGTCGTCTTTTTTCAACTCCTCGGCCACCCTTCGGGCCATCTCGGCCGTGCGCGGCGCAGCTGTGCCTTCAGGCATATAAATCTCCACGGCCAGCTGGTTACGCTCGGCAATGGGCATAAGGCGCTGGGGCGTGGCGAGAAAGAGCATGGCACCCACCACAACTGTGCCCACACCCACGGCCAGCGTCACCCAACGATGGGCGAGGCAGAGACGAAGCAGGCGGTCGTAGCCCGACTGCAGATAATCCAACGGCGATTTGCGTCCGGGCTTTTTAGAAGGTTCGATGCCTTTATGAATAAATCGGTATTGCAGGTAGGGCGTGAGCAGGAGAGAGATGAGCAACGAGATGCCCAGGATGATGAACATCGCCCAGGGGAAGGCCGAGACGAAGTCGCGGAACGGACCGCGCATAGTAAAGAGGAAGGGGAAGAAAGTAACGCTGATGGAGAGTGTGGCCGAGAGCACGGAATGGAAAAACTCACTCGGTGCGGCGATGGCGGCTTCTTCGCGACTCAAGCCCATACCTAATTTGTCGATATAGTTGTCTATGATGACCACGGAGTCGTCCACAATCATACCAAGCGTAACAATGAGTGCCGCAAGAGAAACGGTGTTGAGTTCAATCCCAAAGATGAAAAACAGAGCCAGCGAGATAAAGATGGTCACGGGTATGGAAATGGCGGCCACGCCGGCCACACGGCCCGGCATGAGCAACAACACCACGATGATGACTGAGATGATGGCGATGAGCAACTCGCCTATGAAGTTCAACACCGAGTCGCCTACCACCTGGCTCTGGTCTGTGATGATGCCGATGCTGACATCGTCGGGCAGGGTCTTTTTGTAGTCGTCGATAACCTCATGCACACGGCTGCCCATGGCGGTGATGTCGTAGCCTGTCTTCATTTCGAGAGAGAGCAACACGCAGGGTGAGCCGTTGTAGAGGATGTCTTTCTCGGGCGTGGCATATTCGCGTTTGATTTCAGCCACATCGCCCAGTCTGAGTGTGCGTCCCGTGCCGTCGCTCCATACGATGTAGTCGGCTATGGCCTTTTCGGAGTCGAAAGCGTCGCTCACATGAAGGGTCGTGACGGCGGAATGGTCGTCGAGTGAGCCGGCTGTGGTGGTGAAGCCTTGCAGCGAGAGCTGGCTGAGCAGCGAGGCCGTCCCTATGCCATACTGAGAGAGTCGGGCCTGGTCGAGACTGACGGTGATTTGCTCGTTTTGCTCGCCAAGTCGGCGCATTCTTGATATGGCTTCGTCGGGGCGCAGGCGGTCTTCGAGAGCTTCGGCGTAGCGCTGAAGTTCACGCCGGGTTTTGTCTTTGCCACTGATGGTAATGAGCAAGGCCGAGGTGTCGCCGATGTCGTCTATGGCCTGTAGCGCCAAAACGCTTGAAGGCAACTTGGCCTTGACGCCGGAGAGTCCGTGTTTGAATTTCGACCAAAAGGCATCGCGGTCGTTCACGTCTTCGCGTAGTTCCACATAGACCAATACCAGGCCCTCTTTGCTCACGGAATAGGTCTTGGACTTGTCCACCTCGTTATAGCCGAAAATAAAACTCTCCAGCGACTTGGCCACACGTTCTTCGGCCTGCTCGGCCGTATAGCCGGGACAAACGGCCACCACGAGGCCCTGACGGATGGTGATGGTGGGAATTTCCTGCTTAGGCATCTTGATGAGTCCGTATAGGCCCACCAAAAGCAGGGCCGAGACAATAAGCAGCACGATGCGGTGGTGGCGAAACGCCGCGCCTATGAAGGGGAGTTTGTTGTCTTGTGAAGTCATGGGGATTGTGTTTTAGAAAGACAATGAGCGGATAAGGCTACGTGTGGTTATATATAAGGTGGCGTCTATTTAACCACCTCTACGCTGGCATTCTCGCTCACTTTGGCCATTCCGTCTACGATAACCTCTTCGCCCTCTTTCAGTCCACCGGCAATGACCACAAGCCGGCCGCGAGCCATTCCGCTCACTTCGACATGGCGACGATGGGCTTTGCCGCCGCTCACCGTCCACACCATGCGGCGGCCGTCGTCGGCCAGCAATACGGCCTCGGCCGGCAGGGCTATGGCCCGAAGGCTGTCGGTGGCGGCTGCAAGCGGCTGCACCTCAGCCACCATACCGGGCATAAGGGCGCCGTCGGCATTGGCCGTAAGCAACTTGACGGTATAAGTATGCGTGATGGGGTCGGCCACGGCACCTTTCTCGCTCACCGTGGCTTCAAACGTGCGCCGACCCAGTGCGGCCACAGTGCAAGCCATTTTGTCGCCCGTCTTGATACCGGCAATTTCGGTTTCAGGTATCGCCACGCTGACGTAAATAGGCTGAGTCTGCACAATCTTGGCCACGGCTTGTCCCGGAGCCACGTTCATTCCCGGTTCGGCCAATCTGGCTGCCACGATGCCCGAGATGGGGACGCGGCAGGTGGCTTTGGCCAAGTTTTCTCTGGCAATCTGTTCGGCCGATTGGGCTTGCTGGAGTTTGCTCTCTATTTCCACCCATTTCACCTCAGGCACCGTGCCGGCCTCATAAAGCCGACCATAGCGCCGGTGAGCGTCTTCGGCCTGTCGGAGCGTAGCCAAGGCGGCCGTGTGCATACTGCGCAGCGACGTGTCGTCGATGGTGCCGGCCGTCTGTCCGGCCTTCACGGCCTGGCCTTCTTGAAGCGAAAGCGACTTGATATTGCCTCCGGTCTCAAAACTGACGAGCACGGAGGTGCGTGCCTCCATCTGCCCCACATAAGAGGCCTGAGCAGCGGGCGTTGAGGCTGAAACTATAAGGGTTTTGACTTTGACAGGCGCAGAAGCGGCGCTCGGAGCGTCTGAACGGCATGCCGAAAGTCCGCAGAGGGTCAAGAGCCCCAGCGCGAAGGGTAAAATTCTCATATTGGTAAGTTTTACGTTTTTTCTTGTTGCTTTTCGCTGCAAAGTTAAGCCACACAGCGGTTTTGGGCCAATGATATAATTCGCTCTGATTGGACGATTTCACTTGTATGTCAGACCTGCGGAAAAAACCAAGCTCCCACCGCCCTCGGGAGAGGCAAACGGTGGGAGCTGTGAGAGATGGAGATGCTTTCGGGTAAGTCAGGGCGAGATCAAGAACAGATGCCCTTCATATAGTCGGGCACGGGCGGCTTGACGGCTTCGGCATAGGCCTCGGGCAATAACCGGGCCACGAGCGGGAGCACCGCACGGCGCACCACTTGCTCGTTGAGTTGATGTCCGCCCTCAAACTGAGCCGCGTGGGCATAGTGCTTGAGGAAGAGACCCCGGGCGTTGGCCGGATTGACCGTGTCGTCTTTTGTGCCGAAAAGGCCATAGCAGAGTTCGCGGTCCTGGGCCGTGATGCCGTCAAACTGGCGTCGTTCCATATCGGCATAGTGACGCAACGTGTCGCGTGTGATTTGAAACTCACGCACCCTGTCTTTGCGTCCGTTGAGATAGCGGTGGGTGCCGGTCTTGAGCACGCGGCTCAGTGCAGACATATGGAAGGCCGGATTGACACAGATGCGCAGATGGCCGTGCATCTGGGCGGCATACATTCCTCCCATACTGGTGCCGATGATAAGGTCGGGCTGCTCGCTCTCAACAAGGGCCTGAAGCTCGGGCAGAGCCTCGGCGGGGTCCATTGAGATGTCGGGCGCAATCACCTCAGCCGAGGGCAGGAGGCGACGCAGCAGGTCGACCGTACCACTGGCTCCCGAAGAAGCAAATCCGTGGAAGTAAATCAGTTTCACGGAACAAGCACTTTCTGGCCACCTACAGCATAAACGCCACTGCCTACGCTGATGGTCTTGTTGCCTTGAACGGTACCGGAGAATACCACACGGCCGGCCATGTCTACGACACTGACGGCGGTCTCTTCGGGCGAAACAATGCGGATGATACCGGGAGCAGTCGTGACGTCGAGTGTGGAGGCTGTCACATTGTTGAGGCCGTCGACGGTAGTGTCTTTGTAGACGCGAACCCAGTCGAAGAGGGTCTCATAAGTGAAAGACGTGTCGGCGTTAGCTGCCCAACCGCCATTGCCCACGCTCTGGTTGAGGATGATATAGAAAGGCTTGTCGAAGGGCCACTGACCGAGGTCGAGGTCTGACTGATTGGCAGACTTGGCATAAGAGAAGACCTGCTTGCCGTCTACGAACCACTTGAGGATGGTAGGCGTCCATTCGAGTCCGAAGGTGTGGTATTCGCCGTTGGTGGCTGTACCGGTGCCGGACTTCGGCGGATTGTTGCTCTGACCCTGGCAGAGTGCGCCGTCGGCCGTGCTGTTGGCCCAGCGGGTATGGATGGTGTGCCACGTGGTGTTTTGAGCGTCGATCTGTTCCCAGATGTCGATTTCACCGGCATAGGGCCAGCCGGCGCTGTTGTCTTGCGGCATCATCCAGAAAGCGGGGAAGTTGCCTGAGTGAGGCGTGGTCTTGAGTCGGCCTTCTACCTTACCATAAGTGAAAGCCACCTTGCCCGAGCTTTCAATACCGCCGCTGATCATGGCCACGTTGTCGGTAGCCGTGAAGGGATTGGGCAGACAGCGGGCCACAAACTTGCCGTCTTCGATATAGCCGGTGAGGAGGTGTTCCTCTTCGGTCGTCGACATAAAGCGCTTCCAAGTGGGGTTTTGGCGTGAGCAGCGCGACCAGCTGGCTTCGTCGGGCTGTGAGCCGTCTGCGCCGTTGAATTCTTCAACGAAGACAGGCACAAAGTTGGCCGAAGCTGTGGGCTCGTAGTTGACGGTGAGCACCACGTCGCCGTTGATGGAGTCGGCCTCCAAGGCAATGGTGTCGGCCAGAGCCAGGGTGGTTTCGTTCCACTGGCGGTTGCCGCGGATGTATTGCGGGCCGTCGAGGTTCAGACCGTGTTTCACGATCAGGCCCTCAGCCTCGTAGCCTTCAGCCACAGGCGTGGGAGCCACGACGAGGCGCGTCCAAGGAGCGATGGTAGCAGGCAGACCGGTGTTGTTTTTGCCGTTGATGCTGCCGTGGGTGGTCTGCACGTCGAGTTTGTGGGTGGCTTCGTGCACGTTGAGCAGGAAGTCAATCACGTAGCCGCCATTATCGTTGATGAGATTTTGTCCGCCTTCGGCCCATTGGCCTTTGGGGTCGATGTTGTTCCAGTCAATTTTCAGACGGGCGCGGTAAACACCGGTGGGCATGAAAGCCGGCACTGTGAAGGCAGGAGATGAAGCGAGTGAGACGTTGCCGGCAGCTCCGCTGATGGTGGCGCCGAGGCTGTTCATACCATTATAATAGGTATAAGACACGAGTTCGCTCGAGATGGACGGCGTGCCGTCAGCATTGAGAGAGGTGTCGAAGCGGCCGTCTTGGCTGTAGTCCACGTAGAGATAGATGTGCATGGCACGACCCGTATAGCTGACAGCCGTAGAGATTTCTTCGCCTTTAATCACCGGCATCTGGTGTGCGGTGAGGTCTTGATAGACTTTCTTGTCGGTGGTGTTCACCTGAAAGGTCTTGGACTTGCCGCCCGAGGCCGTGAGGGTGAAGCTGTTGAGCGCGCGGTCGCTGCGGGTGACGGTAAGCGAGGCTTTGTCGAAGTTGGTGCCGTAGTCTTCACCTTCGTCGGGCGTCTGGCCGGCGGTGCTGGCGAAGTAGGGCAAGAGGCTCACGTCGCCGTCGATGAGGTCGGCCGTGATGGTGAAGAGGCTGTCGCGGAAGAGATAGGCCGGCAGGATGATGTCTTGGTATTGCGGCGTATCGTTGATGAGGCTGTCGCCTTCGAGGCCGTAGCCGTGGCGCAAGATGACGTAGTCGAGCTTGAAGCCGGGGGCAGGTTCAGACTTGATGGTGAATGGCTGTCCGAAGGGTATCTGCTTGGTGGTGAGGGGTGTGCCGTCTTCGTTGAGGATGTCGCCGTTGAGACCGCCCACACCGTCTTTGCCAATGGCGCGGTAGATGGTCACGGAGTCGCCGTGCACGTTGAGTCGCGTGTCGACAATCACACCGCCATTGTTGGTGATGAGGTTGTTTGAGGCAGCGTTACCGGCGGGATCAATGCAGTCCCAGTCCACTTTATAGCGCAGGCGATAGAAGCCGGGAGTGAGGTCGGCCGGCACGGTGAAGGCCACAGGCTGCACAGAGTTGCTGTTACCGGCAGTGGCCTTGTTGCTGTTTTTGCCGTTGTAGTAAGAGAAGCTGACGATGTCGGTCTCGGCCAGGTTGGAGAGGTCGTCGGCCACGCCGTATTGGAACTGTCCGTCTTTGGCCTTGTCCAGATAGACATAAGAGTGCATCCAGGTGCCGGGCACATAGGTGACTCCCGGGGTGACGGTTTCGCCGGCTTTCACCTTGAAGCTCTTGTTGAGGCAATCTTGGAAGAGCAGTTGGTTGGCCTGTTGTGCCACAGCGATGGTCTGTGCGCCGTCGGTGGGCGAGTTCAGACTGATTTGAGTGGTGTAGCGGTCTTTGTTGGGACGGTTGATGGCATCTGTCTTCTCGAAGTTGATGGGATAGGTGCCGTAGACCACACGGGCGTTGGCCGAAGCCGAAACCTCGATGGAGTCGAGATAGACCACGGCGTCTTCGGTCAGGTCGTGTGTCGACTCGCAGTCGGGCACGATGACGAGGGCGTGGAGGTTGATGCCCTCGGCGCCACTGATGCCGAACACGGCGTCACACCAGCGGTCGTTTTTCACTGATGTACGGGTGAGCACCTTGAACTGTTCGGTTTCCTGTTGGCCCGGTCGGTCGGTGCGCTTACCCAGACCGATGAGCATCACTCGTCCTTCGCGTCCGGTCTTATAGATAAGGGCGTGTACGTATTGTGTGGTGGGCGAGAGTGCAATGGGTTCTTTCAGGTCGATACGTGCGCCAAACTGGTTGCCGGCGAAGCGTGAGCGCTGGAAGGCCAGGATTTTGCCGGAGGGATTAGCCACGTCGCCGGTCACGGCGTCGGCCTGGTTGAGTTCGTTGGTGATGACCTGCACGTTGCCCGTGAGTTCACCCGTTCTGAATGGAGAGCCGGCCCAAGAGTCGTAGACCCCGATGGCGGCGTATGTCGTGTCGCTCTCAAAGCCGATGACGGTCTGAGCTCCTGCGGTGAGCGTGAGAGCCGCGGCGGCGAGGGCGGTGGAAAGCTTTTTGTTCATGTGTATATAACTATTTATATAATGAATAAAAGTGTTTGAAATGATTTCCGCCAAGGGTTAGAAGATTTGCACGGTGTGGAGCGTGGGGCACGACTTGGCGTCGGTGATGTTGATGCGGAGGTATTTTGCCTGGTAGCCGTCGCCGTAGCTGCTGCTTGTTGAGCCGTTGAGCGGGATGATGCGCTTGTAGCCGATGGTGGTTTTGGCGATGTTGCCGCCCACTGCCGTCCAGTTGGTGCCGTCGGTGGAGACTTCGATGTTGAAGCCTTTGACGCGCTGTCCCAGTTTGATGTATTCCATCATAGCGACATAGCGCACGGTCTTGGTTTCGGGCCAGGTGAAGGTGATGGTGGCCGTTTTTTGTCCGTCGGAAGCTGCCCAATAGGTGTCTTTGTTGTCGTCGGTCATGTTGGCGGCGACGTAGGTGCGTGTGGCGCCGTTGGGACGGGCATCGCTCACGGTCACAGTGGCAGAGGGAGCGAGGTCGTTGCCCAGACGTGTGTTGATGAGGTTGCCCAGCTCGGTCATGCGGTTGACCGTGGCTTCGGGGAGGCTGCCCGACTGGTCGGGCGGCAGGTTGAGGATGAGGGTGGCGTTGCGGCCCACGGTTTCGAGATACATTTTGAAGAGTGTCTCTGCCGATTTCACCGTTTCGCCCGAGTGCCAGAACCATCCGGCTGAGGTGCCTTTGGCGTCGCTTTCGCCGGGATGCCATTCATAGCCGTTCTCGTCGCCGCTTGTGCCGCTACCCATCGACCAGCAGGTCTCGCCGGCCCATCCGGCTTCGTTACCGATCCAGCGGGCTTCGCCGCCAACGCCCCACATCACGCAGTCGGGGCAGACGTTGTGGATGGAGTCGCGGAGGTTGGGGATGTCATAATAGAGTTCGGCGCTTGAGATGGAGCGGTTGGTGTTGCTTGAGCCGCCATAGTAGCCGCCACCGCCGGTGGCGCCGTCAAACCACATTTCAAACTGGTCGTGGCCGTAGGTGGCCAACTCGGCACATTGCGGGAGGAACACCTTTTTGGCGTAGTTGTCGGTGCCGTCGCCCCAATATTGCGAGTTGCGGTCCCAGGGCGACACGTAGAAGCCGTATTTCATGCCCAGTTCTCTTGCTGCGTCGGCAAAGTCTTTGGGAATGTTGGTGTTTTTGCCATAGTCGTTGCCGGCGAGTTTCACGCAGTGTGTGGTGGTCTCTGTGGGCCAAAGGCAGAAGCCGTCGTGGTGTTTCACCACGGCGATGCCGCCTTTCATTCCTGCGGCTTTGGCGGCCTCAAGCCACTGGCGCGGATTGGGTGCTGCGGTGGGTGCAAACTGGCTTTCGCTTTCGTTGCCGTAGCCCCATTCCTGTCCGGTGTAGGTGTTCATGCCGTAGTGGAAGAAGGCGTAAAACTCCGTTTCGTTCCATTTCAGCTGCCTGTCTGAGGGCACGGGAAACACCGGAGCCGGTTCGCCCTCGGCGTTGGCCGGTGTGGCCGTCGAGAGCGTGAACTCACTCTGTGCCCACGACGTGAAGGGCACAGCCGCCAAGAGTGCGGGGAGCAAAAACTTGGTAGTTTTGTTCATAGTGTGTTGTAAGGTTAAAAGATAATGGTTATAAAAGATTTCTCTTGAAAAAGCCAGAGCTGCCCAAAGGGCAAAACTCTTGCGTGGCAAAGATATGTAAAACTCACTTTTTTGCGTGAAAATGGCGGGGTTTCGCGTACTTAAAAAATCTAAACTTGGCCGTTTTGAGAAGTCTATATGTCAAAACAGTCTTAATTTGTTAACAAATCAAGAGCATTGGGCGCAGACCTTAACGCCGGCAAAGCTTTTGGCCGGTGTTTGTCTTTTTCACTGTCGGCGTTTCGGCTTATCTTTGGAACAAGAGAAGAGAGAGCGGCCCTGTGCGGGGCTTTTTTGCCCCCCCCTTCGGGGCGATACGGGCCTTATGACAGCAATCCCTGTCCCTATTCCCGCGACGACGGGACTAAGGACGGGGATTTTTTTGAGCCTTCCGGGCGTGTCCGAGTCGTTTTTGGGCAGGAGAAACAAGGTTACGGGCCGTCGGAAAAAGTTTGTAGAAGAAAAAAGAAGAAAATTTGTCACCTTCAAACCGCCTTTTTGGACAAACGGGGAGCGGCCGGCAGCGGTCCCGGCCCTTTCAATAGTTGTTTCGGCCCTTTTAATAATTGTGTTTCTCCACGCTCACTTGTATCATCAGGCTCTCGGTGGGTTTCCACTCGACCATGGCGCCGAAGCGGTCTTTGGGCACGCGATACATCCAGGGGAGCACGCCGTCGGCCCGCCATCGTGCCGGCGAGAGGAGCGACTTGGTGCCGTAGCCATAGAGGGTGACGCGGTCGCCCGGTTGATAGGCCAAAGCGGCCGAGACGCCCACCTCGTTGTCGTTCCATCCCCCGAAACTCATTCCGGCGGCATAGAGCCCGGCGGCCAGTGTCCATCGCTCTGAGAGGGGTTTGACATAGGCCAAGGTCATGTCTCGTCCGAAGCCCACGCCACGGGGAGCATTTTTGCCGAAGGGGATGGTCAGGCTCATGCCGAGGCTGGCGTTGAACCCTTCGTGCAGTCTCATCGACGCGCCGCCCCAACCGCCGTAGAGGGGTGAGAAGCCGTACAGTCCCGGTGCGGCCACGTCGGTGAACGGGCCGATGGGCCACCACGCCGTGTGTGGAGTGGTGCATGCGGCCGTGTCGGTGGTCACGTCGTCGGCCACGGTGGTGGTTTGAGCCACGTCGTCGGCCACTTCCTGGGCAGGGAGCCACCCGCAAAGAGTCGCGAGCAGGGTCAAGACAAATAGACGGAGGGGTTTCATTGGATTTGGGGTGGTTTTGCTTTTGCAAAGATAGTGCAAGGTGAATGCAATAAGCTGGCTTAATTGCTGAGCCGCAGCCTATCTTATGCAAAGATAGTGCAAGGTGAATGCAATAAGCTGGCTTAATTGCTGAGCCGCAGCCTATCTTATGCAAAGATAGTGCAAGGTGAATGCAGAGCAACGGAAAAAGCACAGCGTTTTACAGTTGCTATGCTGAGCCGCAGCCTATCTTATGCAAAATTATACAGAAAACCCACGCCGGGGGCATGGGTTTAGATTTTTTACGACAAATTAGGGTTGGCGTCTGCGCCGTCGCTTAGAACTCGTCGCAGGCATAGAGCCAGTTGAAGATGGCCGGGCGCCATTCAAAAATTTCTTCGGGCTTGAAGAAGCGGGCCAGCTCGACGGCAGCCGTTTCGGGTGAGTCGCTGGCATGTACGATATTTTCCTGGAAGCTCACGCAGTAGTTGCCTCGGATGGTGCCGGCAGGAGCCAGTCGGCCGTTGGTGGGTCCGGTGAGGGCGCGCACGGCGTCGACGGCGTCCACGCCTTCCAGGCAGAGTGCCACCACCGGGGCAGTCATCATGGCAGCTTTCACGCGACCGAAAAATGGCTTTTCAGAGAGATGGGCATAGTGTTCGCTGAGCAGTTCGTCGGTGAGCTGCATCATTTTCATTCCCTTGATGATGAGGCCTTTCTTTTCAAACAGGCTGATGATTTCTCCGGCCAAACCGCGCTGCAGGGTGCAGGGTTTGAGCAAAACGAGCGTTTTTTGTAGTTTAGACATAGTGGATAGATTTAAGGTGTGAGTCTCGATTATTATATATATGTATAAGACTAAAAGTTAAAGAGACTAAGAGACG
>JBJFGJ010000091.1:0-3713 GCA_051892575.1 Alloprevotella sp.
CACATCTGATGCCAAACGTGCCACTATGGATGTCGGTGTGGTTGATGCGGTTGCCGTAGCTGGATGAGGCTATGACGATGCCGCCCCACTGTCCCGGGATACGGTCGTAGGGCTGGTTGGAAAACATATAGCCCAGACGGTCGCCGCGCATCGTGATTTTTTGTTCGGCAGTGCCTTCGGCCAACAGACGGCCGCGCACAATGAGCTGACTCTCGGGATGAAAATAGAGTCTGGTGCCGGGAGCGAGGGTGAGGGTGGCGCCTTCGGCCACCACGAGACTGTCGGCGACAATGTAGGGGCGCCGTGCCGAGAGCAGCGTGTCGGCAGTGAGGGTATGGAGGTCGAGACGAATGACATCTTGGGCATAGGCCGACAACACCACACTGCTGCTGGCGCCGCCTTCTGTTTCAAAGACCAATTGGTCTTCGTGAGATACGGGCAGGTCGGTGTCTGCGGCCGGTGCAGTGGCGTTGACAAACACTCTCAGACTGTCTTCCGCCCCCACCTCGATGTCGGCCTCTGCCCCCACCGAACCGCCTTCGACAAACACCCCGTCCACGTTCACCATAAAGATGGAATGGCTGCCATTCTTCAGATAGACACGGCTCAGCCTTATGGCCTTCTTGGACGGATTGAAGACGTTGAAGGTGTAGGTGTTGGTGGTTTGTGCGCTGATGATGGTGTCAAGACTCAGCGTGTCAACCGACGGAATGAGACGGTCGGTGGCAGACATACTGTAATCGTCGTCGTTCATACAGCCACACAGGGTGAACAACGTCAAAAAGCCGCTCCACAGCAAAATGTGGGGCAGCTTCCTGAAAAGTGAAAATTTGGAGTGTGTATTAGCCATCGGCAAGGTTTTTTATGTGAGACAAAGAAACTTTTAGACTTTTCGAAAGACAAAAAGTCATTGGCCGCTAAAAATCTCTTAGTCTTTTAGTCTCTTAATCTCTTGGTCTCTTTCAAATATGTACGAGAATGTCGAGCAAGTGGTTCCACACTTTCTCTACGCTGGGAATGTGGAGCCGCTCTTCGGGAGAGTGTACGCCGCGCAGGGTGGGACCGAAGCTCACCATGTCGAGGCCGGGATATTTCTCGCTGAAAAGACCACATTCCAGTCCGGCATGGATGGCCAGGATTTTGGGCTCTTCGCCAAAGAGGCGCTGATAACTCTCGCGAGCCACGGCCAGCAGTCGGCTGTTGGGGTTCATCTTCCAACCCGGATAGCCCTCGTTGGTCACGGCAGTGGCGCCGCCCAATTCAAAGGCAGCTCTCACGGTGGCAGCCATATTCAGCAGGTTGCTCTTCACGCTACTGCGCTGGCTCGTGGTCACCACAATGCCGTCAGCCTCTTTGTGGATGCTGGCCAGGTTTGACGAAGTCTCCACCAGCCAGTCAAGGTCTTGGCTCATGGCAAAAATACCGTTGTGCAACGTGCGCAGCGACAGCATCATTCGGCGGGCAGCCTCGGGCTTCATCGCCTCGGTGGCAGGTGCGGCACTTTCAAGGTCAAAGGCCATTTCCTTTTCCGTCACCTGAAATTCCTCTTCCACATCGGCAGCATAAAGGTTGAGGTCCACACGGAGTTGCTCCTTGAATGTGGCAGGAACGGCCACGGTCACGCGTCCGTCTCTCGGTATGGCGTTGTGCAGACCGCCGCTCTGGATATCGACAATGCGCAGGTCGGTCTTTTCCATTTCGTCACACACAAAGCGCACGAGCAGTTTGTTGGCATTGGCCCGTTTCTTGTTGATGTCGTCGCCCGAGTGGCCGCCTTTGAGGTTTTTCACCGAGAGGTTGAACGTGAGGAAACCTTCGTGCAGAGCCTCCATAGGGCAGGGATAAGTGCCTGTGGTGCGCACGCCGCCGGCACAGCTCACGAAAATTTGTCCTTCGTCTTCAGAGTCGAGGTTGATGAGCAGTCGGCCGGTCATAAATCCCGGTTTCATTCCCATGGCACCGGTCAGGCCCGTCTCTTCGTCGCGGGTGAAGACACATTCAATGGGGCCGTGGGGAATATCGTTGGAGGCCAGCAGAGCCATCTCCATGGCCACGCCGATGCCGTCGTCGGCGCCGAGCGTGGTGCCTTTGGCCTTCATCCATTCCCCTTCAATATAGGTCTCGATGGGATTGTTGTCGAAATCAAAACTGCCGTCGCTTGGTTCGCACACCATGTCCATGTGGCTTTGCAGGATGACCGTTTCGAGATGCTCATAGCCTGCGGTGGCCGGTTTGCGTATGATGACATTACCTGTCTCGTCGGTGACGGTTTCCAATCCGAGCTTCTTGCCGAAGTCCTGCAAAAAAGCGATTATTTTCTCTTCGTGCTTCGAGCGGCGAGGCACTTTGTTGATTTCTGCAAAGCAGTCAAACACCAGTTTGGGTTGTAAGGTGATGGTAGACATAGTTGTTTATTTTTATTTTGTGTATTATTTGTCTTATGGTAATTGGCGATGTTTGTCTTGGCTCGGTTTTTTCTTGGCCTTTGCTCTCACTTGCATTAACTTTCGCTTCGCACAAGTTAGGCTGCGCTCGGCAAAGCCAAAATGAAAAACTTACGTCTTTCCTTTTGTCTCTGCACTCATTTGCACTAACTCTCACTTCGTGCAAGTTAGGCTGCGCTCGGCAAAGTCAATAAAAAACAAGTTTTTCTTGGCCTTTGCTCTCACTTGCACTAACTTTGTCGCCTGTAATCAGCAAAAATACAAATAATATGTGGCAGACGTTTCTTTTTTCTCTGATAATTGTTGCAATCTGTCTCGTGCTTTTGGCCGTTAGACTGTTTTTCGGGAAAAAGTTTGTCCACACACACGTCGACGGCAACAAGGCCATGCACCGCAAAGGCATACGCTGTGCCCAGTCTATGGATGCCGATGAGCGTCGACAAAATCCCCATGCTGTGTCAGAGAAATCAAATAAATAATCAAAAGGTAAATCATTAGAAAATAAAACGATAACTTCAAATTATGAACAAAATCTTCACTCTCGCCGCTGTGGCTCTTCTTATGGCTTCTTGCGGCAACGGCAACAAGGCCGAAGAAATCAAGTCTGCTCCTGTCGACCCCAAAGCCACTGCCGGTATGGCCTATGTCGACGTAGACACGCTTCAGGCCCGCTATCAATTCTATATCGACGGCAAAGCCCGGCTCGAACAGAAGATGGAAGAGTTCCAGAAAGGCATCACGCAAAAGGAAAATGCCCTGGCCAATCTCCAGAAGAGCATCCAGCAGCGCACGCAAAACGGACAGATCAACTCCCAGCCGCAATATGAGGCCGAGTTGAAGAAATACCAGCAGCAGGAGCAGGCTTATGCCCAATACCGCTCCAATGCCGAGCAGGAAATGGTCAAGCTCCAGAGCGAGTTCAACCAAGCCCTACAAGACAGCCTCGACAACTTCCTTGCCGAATACAACAAGGTGAAAAACTTCAAGGTGATCTTCTACAAAGCCGCTGCCGTCTATGCCGACAAGTCGCTGGATATCACCGCCGAAGTGGCCGAAGGTCTCAACAAACGCTACAAGAAATAAATCTACATTTTTATCATAAAACATCAACCGGCAGACTCGCTTTAAAACGCCGTCTGCCGGTTGTTGTATGTTCTTGTGTCACCGATATGAGTGATGTCAAGCCTCTTGTTATTTCAAATCCAAAAAGAGCTTGAGTCGTGAATAACTCAAGCTCTTTAGATTTTGCGGTGCGTACGGGACTCGAAC
>JBJFGJ010000092.1:0-3711 GCA_051892575.1 Alloprevotella sp.
GATGAAGTGGAATGTGGGGTTAAAGTGGCGCATGGCCATGATGAGCGAGTGGACGGTGCGGCCATATTTGAGGTCGCCTACGAGTGTGATGTGCAGGCCGTCGAGTGTGCCCTGTGTCTTGTAGATGGAATAGAGGTCGAGCATGGTCTGCGAGGGATGCTGGTTGGCTCCGTCGCCGGCGTTGACCACCGGTACGGGCGACACCTCGCTGGCATAGAGTGCGGCACCCTCAAGGTAGTGGCGCATCACGATGACGTCGGCATAGTTGCTCACCATCATGATGGTGTCTTTGAGCGTTTCGCCCTTCGACGAACTCGTCACTTTCGGGTCGGTAAATCCGATGACGCGTGCGCCGAGGCGGTTGGCTGCGGTTTCAAATGAGAGTCGGGTGCGGGTGGACGGTTCGAAGAAGAGCGTGGCCACCACTCGGCCGTCAAGGATTTTGCGGTTGGGGTGTTGCTCAAACTCTTCGGCCATACTGAGCAGGTAGTTGATTTTTTGCTTGTCAAGATTGGCAATACTGACGAGGCTGTGCTTCATGGCTCAAGGCATTTTATGGATGTGTAGGTGTTTTCACCACGAAATTACAGCAAATGCGCCGAGAGACCAAACAAAACGGGTTTTAATTTGATATATGTAGCCAAAGTGGCCGTCGTTTTGGGCGGCGGGAATAGTAATTATGTTGCAAAAAAGAGTAATTATGTTGCATTTTTAGGTAAGCATGGGGCAATTTGGGGTGATTTTTGAGCGGATGGGCAAGGGGAGGAATTGATTAGACAGCATCGTCGGGGTGAGGGGGTGAGTTGGGCAGTTTATGTAGTATTTCCGCTTTGAAAGGTAGGGCGTATAAATTGGATTTTCAATTGTTGTTTGCACGGCCTCGCAAGCCCTGAAAGGGCGTAACATAATAGCCCAGGTCGTTAGGCCTGGGTTTGGGAATATTCCACTAATCCCCGGCCTGCAAGGTCGGCACATTGCGGGAATATTTACACGCGTTTCAATAATTTATCCGCCGCTCATAGTGCCGACCTTGCAGGCGGGAGAGTAGAGAGCCACATCTAACCCAGGCCTAACGACCTGGGCTGATATGTATCGCCCTTTCAGGGCTTGCAGGGCCGCTCAAAAATCAAATTTTGAACATCTTATCTTTCCGGGGCCTGCGTGGCCGCTCCAGAAATCAATTTTTGAGCCTCCTACCTTTTAGGGCTTGCGTGACAACTCCAAAATCTCAGATTTTGAACACTCTTTTTTAGGCCAATCCCCCATTTGTCTTTTTCTCCTTCCCTCATTCGGCGTATATTGGGCTTAGGATGAGACGGAGGGGGCTATGATGAGGCCAAAATGTGCCGCTTGCCGTGAGTGCGGGGATAGGGACAGGAATGACTGCCCTTATTCCCGTAATTTCTGTCCTTATGCCGCGACGTGGCAAAGCGCTTGTCGGCCTGACTATCCCCGATTTGTACACCTTCAGGCCGTTTGCCATCACACTTTTTCCTAAATTTTGAAAAAATAGGGGCGACTTGCGTCACACTCAACCCCTCATTTTATACCAAAGTGTGACTGAGCGTGACTGAACGCTCCAATCACCACAAGGCGCAGAAAATCAGTGGGGTTACGGCCGCGTGATTGTGTGATTGGGAAAAACCGTAACAAAAGGGAATTAGCGTACGCGCGCGAACGAAGTGTAGGCAGCGGGCGAACTATTGTGACGCAGAACGCTTGTTGGTCCACTCAATCTATTTAATTTTGCATTGAATTTTCACCATCTGTCTTTCCACCTTTCATGGCACCGCTATATCTCCTCCAGTTTGCCTGCCTCATAGTCTGCTCTCTGCTGGCTTTAATGCTACTCGTGTCGCGCTTCCATGTGCGTTGGCTCAACCGCCGCTACGAAACGTCGCGCTGGCTCATCTTTTCGGCCCTTTGCCTTTTGGCCTGCCACTACGGCCTGCAGATGTGTCTTGGCATCCGTGCGAAGAGCGATATGCAGGGTGCAGTCTTCAATATTTTGTTTTACACGCCGGCGGCTTTTCTCATCTCTTATGCCATTTGGGGCATTGTCTGTTCGCGTGCGGCGTTGCGGCGCTATATGGCTGTGGGCGGCCTGGCCTATCTGGCTACGCTTGTGGTGTTTTTCGTGGGCCGTTCCGCCATGGACGGAGCCGGCCGCGGCCTGTTGTTTTATGTGATATATGCCCTTTATGTTTGCAGCACCCTCTTTTTCGTCCTGATGCCTTTCAGGGAGATGCGCCGCCGCCGGCGGCGCATCGAAGACAACACCGGCGGCGACATCATGCCCTATGTGCGCTATTCGTGGGCCGGCACCGTGCTCATTTTAGTGACGGCACTGATGCTCACCGTAGCCGTGCTCGACGTCGATGTGCTCTTCGTGCTCGGTCCGGTGGCGTTGCTGTCGCTGTTTGTTTTCGTTCAGACGTTTGTGGCCTTGGGGCTCAGCCTGTTGCCCACGGCCGAGACGATGTCGGAAGAGGTGGAGACAGAATTATATGACGAGAAGCAAGAGCCTGACATACAGATTGAAAATGAAGAAACCATCAACCAACGCTTCAAGTCGGTCGAGGAAGCGCTCGACGCTTGGATAGCGGCCAAAGGTTTCACTAAAGACGGGCTCACGCTCGCGGCGCTTGCGGTGGAGTTGGGCACGGTGAAGCGCAGTGCCTTGACGCGCTATTTTGAGCGTCATCTCCACACCACCTTCCGCGTGTGGCTCTCCGATATCCGTCTGGCCGAGGCCAAGCGCCTGATGTTGGCGCATCCCGAATACAGCAACGACGTGATTTCATCGGCTTGTGGTTTTTCGTCGCGTGCACAGCTTTACAACATTTTCCGCGACCGCGAACAAATGTCGCCGGGCGAGTGGAAGGCCAAGGCCGGCGTGAAGGGATAGAGCGTTCAGAATTTGAGATTGATATTACGTTGAATTTTTGTCCGTATATTCCGTATCATCCGTGTTCAAATAAAAAAGAGACCACGGATTTGGCGGATTAAACGGATGGTGGAGTAATAAATACCTCCTTTTTGGCAAAAAAATCAACAAAAACGGGAGGAATTAGACACATTTCTTGAGGAATTAGACACCTTGTATCGTTTGTTCGTCTTAATTTTGCGCGAGATTTTAACGATGTCTCTGACATTCATATTATTCTAAACCAAAATCAAAACCCAAAATTCAACACGAATGAAATTAAACTTTACCCCCCCAAAGCGCTTTATGGCGTTTTTGTGTGCCGTGGCGTTGTCTTTGACGCAAATGGTCATGGCGCAGGAGCAGCCCTCGGCCGGTGACGGCTCCCAGGCCAATCCGTTCCAGATTGCCAATGCCGCTCAGTTGGCTTGGTTTCGCGACTATGTGAACGGCACCTATACCCCGGCAGATGGCGAAACGGCCACGACGCATACATCTGCCTGTGCCATTCTCACCGACAATATCGATCTCAGCACGGTCTGCTCGGCCACTTTGGGCAGCTGGGCTCCCATCGCTGATTATGAGGGCACTTTTAATGGCAACACCAAAAACATCGCCAATCTCTATATCAAGGCCACGACTGACAATGTAGGGTTCTTTAGTCGTCTTTTGGTGAATGCAAATATCAAAGACCTCAGTTTTTCTAATGTTCACATCACCAATACAGGTCAAAGCACCGGTACGCTGGCCGGTTATTTGCAGGAGAGCCAAAACATCAGCCGCAT
>JBJFGJ010000093.1:0-3709 GCA_051892575.1 Alloprevotella sp.
GTCAAGTACTTTGAATATTCTGCCACAAGTTGCGAGGCCAAGATTGGTGTGTCCAACACCTTCCCCGCACTGACCAATGACTACGAAGAGACCCCGACCTTCAGCAGCTCGAATGAGGCTGTGGCCACTATCGATGCCGCCGGTGTGGTTACGCTCGTTGCTGCCGGTACCACTACCATTACGGCCAATCTGGCCACTGCCGGTAAGTCAGCCTCTTATGTGCTCACCGTTTCAGAACTCCAGAGCTACGCCTATACCCGCGTGAACGACGCTTCTGAAATTGTCGACGGCGGCAAGTATATTCTTGTGGCTGAACCTATGACCATCAGCGACGTGGAGACCGTGCTTGCACTGACCGCACCTTCTGATGATAACAAATACTTTGCTTCTCAAACTTTGACCTCAGACGTTTACTATTATGGTTATGCCGATGTGGCTGGTTCTCCCTATGAACTGACTCTGGAGTCAACTGGAACGGACGGCCAGTATTTCGTAAAATGCAATGGCGTTTATCTGCAGGGAAGCTCTAGCAATGCAAATTTCACTTTCTTGGACACCAAGCCTGAAACAACCAATAGCAATGCAATCTGGACAGTAGAGGTTAATGGCGAAAAAGGTGACCTCCAATGCAAAGGTGCTACCAAAGTATTTGGCGTGAATAAGAATACAAATGATAAGCGCTTTGCACTCTACGCATCAAACTTTTCTAGCCTTGGAGTGGCCCACCTCTACCGCCGCTACAACAAGACCGGCGAAGGTTCTGTAGCGATTGCCACCACCGAGGGCTACGGTACGCTCTATAGCGACAAGGCCGTGGTGATGCCCGAAGGCCTGACCGCCACCACCGTGAAAGCTGCTGCCTATGGCCAGCTCACCATGGACTGGGAATATGCCGCCGGCAACACCGTGCCTGCTGGTACCGGCCTGCTCGTCAAGGGCGAAAACGGTACGACCTATGAGTTCATCACCACCGACAACGCCGTGACACTCGCCACCGCCAACCTCCTCAGCGGTTCTGTGGCTGACGCCTTGACCACCGGTGCCGCCGGTAGCAAGTTCTACAAGCTCACCTACTCTGAGGTGGCCGGCGAGCAAGTGCTTGGCTTCTTCTGGGGTGCTGCCGAAGGTGCCGCCTTCACCAACGCCGCAGGCAAAGCCTATCTCGTCATCCCCGCAGGCTCTGAGGCCAATGGCTTCCGCCTCGACGGTAGCGCCATCACCGGCATCAACAACGTAGAGCTCGACAGCGCCGCCGACAAGATCTACACCATCTCGGGTGTGGCCGTCAGCGCCAAGAAGGGTAACCTCCCCGCCGGCCTCTACATCGTCAACGGCAAAAAGCAAATCGTGAAATAAATCATCATCAACAGCATCATATAGAACTTATGAAGAACTATCAGCAACCTGAGAGCCGCGTGCTCTCACTCTCCACAGAGACCATGCTCGCTGCCAGCGTGGGTTATAAAGACTCATTGCCCACCGGCAAAGGTGAAAACATAGGCACACAATACACCAATCGCCAAGGCGGCTGGAGCAGCGAAAACTGGCAAGGCGAAGAATAAGCCCTGTTCACGATAAACTCTAACACGACGCCGAGCGTTGCAACACCCCCACCGGGGATGTGCAGCGCTCGGCTTGTTTTGTGGCGCCAGGTGTGCCCGCCGTGCAGTGTATGGTGTTTGTTCACGCCATTGTCATCGTTTTGTCATCTCGTTGGGCTTCCTTTGCCTCTGTAACCAACCGATTAGATTAAACATGATGTTACAACAAACCCAAGGTCACATCGTGACCGAACCCACCGAAGACGGCCTCTTTCTGGCCTATTTCTCACACCGCGCCACCTGCTACGCCTATGGCGAAACCGAAAACGAAGCCCGCGAACAACTCCTCGACCGCTACGACCTCTCGCCCGAAGGCTGGGCCGATTTCGACGAATACACCTACTTGGCCTGTGCGCTGGGATAAGCGAGTGATTGGAGGGCGTGAAGCTCAATTGGCACGGGAAAGTAGCGCGATTTATTTATTGTAATGATTGAGCGGCCATGCTCTGACTTCAGGCAGAGCTTGGCCGCTCAAATTGTGTTCAAAACGTTGAGGCCGTGGGTTAGCGCGTTCTTGCAAGCCCTGTAGGGGCGTCACATATCAGCCCAGGTCGTCAGGCCTGGGTATACGATATGCGCTATAATTCCGGCCTGTAAGGTCGGCACATTGAGGGATTGTATGATTGTAATAACATATTGATAATTAAACGCTTGTTGTGCCGACCTTACAGGCCGGAAATGGGGAGATCATACCATACCCAGGCCTAACGACCTGGGCTATTATGTTTCGCCCTTTCAGGGCTTCGAGGGCGCTGAAATTCTCAAAATTCACTTTCAATTATGACTGCCCCACCATCTATGTCTTGCGTTGCCCCTCAATGCCCCGCATATACAAAACATCAACCGCCACGCAATACTGATGTTTGCGCGGCGGTTGATGGTTTTGAATGATTGAATGGATTGAGGCGTGACGCTTAGAGCGCTCCGGAGGGGATGTCGATGACACATTGCTGGCCGCTCTCGGTGCCTTCAAACACAATTTTCACTCTAATGTCATTCTTCTTGATTTCTTTTCTTACATCTCTGCCGCCTTCAGTACTGCTGAGAGTCGTGCGAAGTTGTTGTACCATAGCAAGGCTCATTTCGGCCTTGTTGGCATTCAAAAGTTCTATAGCGCCCGGAGCCAGACTTTCGTCGACTGTGTAGTTGAAAGACATCACGTCGTCTTCAAGGCTTACGCTTGCCCAACTCATGCCATTACCTATATTCATAGGCAATTTTTCGTTCAATTTTTCAATTTCCTTGCTCAGCGCATTGTCGCCGCACGAAGTAAGTGAGAGTGAGAAAACGGCTGCAAGGCAGAGTGTGAGTGCGCAGAGCACTTTGTTGAAGATAGTTTTCATAGTGGTTTGTTTTTATTGAGTGAATAAATTAAATCTCGTCGAGGCTTATTCTGATGTCGTACACTTCGCCGGTGGTTTCCCCGCCATAACGGTAAATGATATTGGCCCCACATTGGCGGCAAAGATCTAAAAGTCCTTGGCTTTTGGCTTGGCGCAAGTTATCGATGAGGTTTAGCTTGATGCCTGCGCTGCTACTCTCCATTATGGTCGAGATGGATTTACCTAAACTCTCTTCGTCGACGACATAATAATAGCACACATCACCGTTTTCTATTTCACATCCCGAGCATACCGTAGCATCGTCGACGGTGAAGGGGCATTGCGCATTGAAGATGAGCACTTCACGTTCAAGTCGTTCAAAAGCCTCTTGCTGTGCTTGCTTTTTGGCCTGCCGTTTTTCTTTCACTTGTCGTTTGAGGTCTTGTATGTATTCCTTGCCCTCTTTGCCCTGGCCTTTTTTGTCCGAACACGAGGCCAGTGCAAGGGTGAGGCACAACAATCCAGCCACGGTGACGGCACGGCATACGAAACGAGTGATGGTGCTCATAACGATATGGTTTAGATGGTATGAAAAGAGTTGCAAAACGCTGCGTTGACGCCGCGTTTCCCTGCAAAGTTATAAATTATATATAAACGTGTTTATAAAGGTTGATGTTTTTTGTGGGCTCAGAGCGTGAAACGGTTTTGTTTGTGGGCTCAGAGCGGTGAAGCAAAGGCGATGCCTGGTTCCCCTCGCAATAATTCTTACTCTGGCCAAATGTCCCA
>JBJFGJ010000094.1:0-3102 GCA_051892575.1 Alloprevotella sp.
TACAAAAAGAAAGCTCGCTACAATCGTAGCGAGCTTTTGTTTGCGGAGAGAGAGGGATTCGAACCCCCGGTGCCTTGCAGCACGGTAGTTTTCAAGACTACTGTAATCGACCACTCTACCATCTCTCCAAGACTCGGTTGGTCTTACGAGGGGCAAAATTAGAGTTTTCTGCCGACATGAACAAGAGTTAAAGGGACTTTTTTTGAACAGAGCGTTTTTTTGAGAGGAATTTTGAGACTATTTTGAGACTAAAAGACTAACAGAACAAGAGGCTAAAAATGCGTGCAGCGAAGCCAACTCTTTGACTCTTTGTCATTTTGGCTTTCCATAGAGACAAAAAGACTGTGGGACGATTGGCTTGTTTTTGAATTATTGTAATTTTGCAATAAATAACCTTGAATATAATACTCACTATTTTTGTTTAAACACTCATTTCCTTAAATCTGAATATGTCTCGATTTCACTCTATTGCACTTGCCCTGCTGATGGGGTCGGTGGGTCTTCACACAGCCGCACAACGGCAGGTGACTACGCTCGAAAAAGATTGGCGTTTCCATCAAGGGGTGGCCACAGGAGCTGCCGAACCGGGCTACGACGACAGGCATTGGACCTCTGTGAACATTCCTCACGACTGGGCCATCAAGGGGCCGTTTTCTCGCGACAACGACTTGCAGAAAGTGGCCATCACGCAGAATTTTGAAGATGAAGCCACGGTCAAGACAGGACGCACCGGCGGACTGCCTTATGTGGGCGAAGGCTGGTATCGCCGGGAGTTCACCGCTACGCCGGGCAAGACGGTCAGCCTGATTTTTGAAGGGGCCATGAGCGAGGCCAAAGTCTATGTCAACGGCCGTGAAGCGATTTTCTGGCCCTACGGCTACAATTCGTTTCATTGTGATGTGACGGAGTTATTGCACCAAGACGGCGGCCCCAACCTGCTGGCCGTGCATTTGGAAAACAAACCTCAGTCGAGCCGCTGGTATCCGGGTGCCGGTCTCTACCGCAAAGTGCAGTTGGTGGAAACGGAACGCATCCATGTGCCCGTTTGGGGTACGCAAGTCACCACGCCTCATGTGGCTGAGGACTATGCCTCTGTATGCCTGCGCACGGAGGTGGAAGGTGCCGACACGTGCTTACTCTCCTTGGACACAGAAATCAGAGACGCTGCCGGACGTGTGGTGGGGCATAAGCTCAACGAGGGTTATATCAACCACGGCGAGCCTTTCGAACAGCATTTCACGGTGGAGCATCCTCGCCTTTGGTCGCCCGAGGCGCCGCATCTCTATCGCGCCGTGACGCGCATCTCGGTTGGTGGCAAGGTGGTGGACCGCTACGAAACGTCTTTCGGCATCCGCTCCATTGAGTTTGTGGCCGACAAGGGCTTCTACCTCAATGGCCGGCACCGCAAGTTTCAAGGTGTCTGTCTCCACCACGACTTGGGCCCACTGGGTGCTGCCGTCAATCGGAGTGCCATCGCTCACCAACTGCGCCTGCTCAAGGACATGGGATGCGATGCCATTCGTACCTCCCACAATATGCCTGCTCCGGAACTAGTGGAACTGTGTGACGAAATGGGCTTTATGATGATGCTTGAGCCGTTTGACGAATGGGACATTGCCAAATGCGACAACGGCTACCACCGCTATTTCACAGACTGGGCCGAGCGGGATATGGTGAATATGCTGCGTCACTACCGCAACAACCCGAGTGTCGTGATGTGGAGCATTGGCAATGAGGTGCCCACACAATGCTCGGCCGAGGGCTACAAGGTGGCCAAGTGGCTGCGCGACATCTGCCACCGAGAAGACCCCACGCGCCCCGTCACCTGTGGTATGGACCAGGTGTCGTGTGTGTTGGACAATGGCTTTGCGGCCATGCTCGACGTCCCGGGCTTCAACTATCGTGCCCACCGCTATGAAGAGGCTTACCGCCGGCTTCCGCAAAATATTGTCTTGGGCAGCGAAACGTCTTCGACGGTGAGCGCTCGCGGCGTCTATCATTTTCCGGCCCGGCGTGGAGCTGACGTGGTGACGCCGGACCATCAGAGTTCAAGCTATGACTTGGAATATTGCTCGTGGTCTAATATCCCCGACATTGATTTGGCTTTGGCCGAAGACTATCCCTGGACCATCGGACAGTTTGTCTGGACAGGCTTCGACTATCTTGGAGAGCCTTCGCCTTACGACACCGACGCCTGGCCCAACCATTCCTCTATGTTTGGCATCATCGACCTGGCTTCTATCCCTAAAGACCGCTTTTATCTCTACCGTAGCGTGTGGAACAAAACGCAACCTACACTCTGGGCTCTGCCTCACTGGACCTGGCCGGGACGTGAAGGCAAGGTGACGCCTGTGTTTGTCTACACGTCATATCCTTCGGCCGAACTCTATGTCAATGGCAAGAGCCAGGGGCGTCTGTCGAAGAAGACTGCCGCAGAGGCCAAGACGGTGGAGGAACGCTATCGCTTGATGTGGAACGACGTGGTGTATCAGCCTGGCAGCTTCGAGGTGGTGGCCTACGACGAAAACGGCCACGAGGCTGAGCGCTTGACGATGCACACCGCCGGCAAGCCCCATCACATCGTGATTGAACCGGCCCAAGAGCAACCTTTGCAGGCCGACGGCAAAGACCTGGGATATTTCACGATAAAGGTGGTTGATGCCAAAGGCAACCTCTGTCCACAATTCAACGGCTCGCTGCAGTTTGAAGTGAAAGGTGCGGCCCGCTACAAGGCGGCGGCCAACGGCGACGCCACTTCGCTCGAGCTTTTCCACCTGCCACGGATGAAAGCCTTCGGCGGGCAGCTCACCGTCATCGTACAGGCCGGCGAGCAAAAGGGAGAGGCCATCCTCCGCGTGAAAGGAAAGGGACTGAAAACAGCCACTCGCCACATCGAAGTCGCCGCAGTTGCCGATCGATGACCTTTGAGCACACATTTATATTAAAGACTACATCCACCACCCTTTTTAAGGATAAAACTACAACCATGAAAAAGACTATTTTTTCGCTTTTGCTCGCTTCGCTCTGCTGCACCTCTGCTTGCGGAAGCGACGACAACGGCCCCGAAACACCTCCTCCACCCTCGACCGACCCCTCTGAAAA
>JBJFGJ010000094.1:3202-15203 GCA_051892575.1 Alloprevotella sp.
GCAAAAGCCAAAGCCGCCCACGAGGCCGGCCTCAACGTGATGATTGACTTCCACTTCTCCGACTGGTGGGCCGACCCCTCCCGACAAGATATGCCTGCCGACTGGGAAGGACTGGACCTCACGGCACTCAAAGCCAAAGTGACCGAGCACGTCAACGCCACACTCACGGCCATCAAGCAGGCGGGCGTAGACGTGGCTTGGATACAGATTGGCAACGAGACACGCAACGGTATGATGCACCCCACAGGCCAACTCTGGAACGAGAGCGGCGACCTGCCCAGCGGATGGCAAAATTTTGTGGCGCTCTATAAGGCAGGCTACGAGGCGGCTAAGGCGGTTTATCCCCAGGCCTATGTCATGCCCCACCTCAACCACGCCTACGAAGACAATGACTGGTGGGTGAAGCGCTTCAAGGCGGCAGGGGCCTCGTTTGACATGATTGCCCTCTCCCACTATCCGCAGGCCGACGACGACAGCCAGACCTGGACACAGCTCAACCAGTCGGCCGTGGCGCGCATCAAGCAGTTGGCCCAGACTTACGGCGTGCCGGTGATGGTGTCTGAATTTGGCGTGATGCAGAGCAACGTCACGTTGGGCGCATACATTGCTTCAGACTTCATGACCAAGGTCAAGGCGCTCGGCCGCTCGGTCTGTGCCGGTGTCTTCTACTGGGAACCGGAAGTCTACGGCAACTGGAAGCCTTCATCTTATAATGCCTACGGCTGGGGTCCCTACACAATGGGCGCTTTTGCCTCCGACGGCAAGCCCTCGGCCATTCTCGATGCTTGGCAACCTTAAGGCTTCACCCACTCCTATATATTATATATAGCGAGACCGGTCAGCGTATTCCCGATGAGGATGTACGCTGACCGGTTTCAGATTTTAACCACCATAGATTAAAGTTCGCAGACCTGCAACTCGAAGTCGGCCGGATTGCCCACGGCTTTGTTACGGATTTTAGAGCGATAGTTGTAGACGGTGGCCATTGAGAAGTTGAGGAAATGGGCTATCTGTCCCGTGTCTTTGACGCCGAGGCGGATGAGAGCGAAGATGCGCAATTCGGTGTTAAGCTGGCCTTCGTGTTTGGGGCGGATTTGGCCATCGGGCTTTAGGAGGGCATTGAATTGGTCTATGAAATGCGGGAAGAGTGTGAGGAAGGCGGCGTCGAAATCGGCATAGAAGTGATCTTGTTCGTCTTTGATTTGCTGTCCGGCCTTGAGCAGTTTGTATAGCTCGTCAATCTGGTGGTCTTTGACCATACGCAAGGCGCGTTTCCGACTCTCTTCCATCGAGTCGAGATAGGCACGGCATTGGCTGAGATAGCGGGCGATATATTCCTCCTTCATCTTGTCGGTGAGGCGCAGTGCCGCATAGGTTTTCTGCAGGGTTTCGTTGGTCTCGTGCAGTTGGTCCATAGCCTGTTGCATACGGCGGTTGGCCTCTTCGAGTGACGCGTTGGTTTCGTTCTGTCGGCGGCGCATGAGGCGAAGCTTTTTCATTTGCAGATAAAACACCACGATGATGCCGGCCAACACAACTGCGAGCACTCCCAAGAGATAGAGCAACCTGCGTTGGCGACTGCGCTGCTCCTGGGTGGTTTTCTTGTATTGCTTGTCGATGATGGGGAAAACGTTTGACACCTCCACCGAGCGCAAGATGGCGTTGCAGAAATTGGCGTCTTCCATGGAGCAGAGCATATATTGGTAGGCACGCTCCACCTGTCCGGCTTCGAAGAGCATCTGTGCCAGCCACGGCAGGGCCTGATATTCGGTGGTGCCTTTTTGCAGGTCGCAGATGGCCGTCTGTGTCAGCCAATAGGCCACCTTATCGGGCTGACCGAGCGCATGATACGACTCGGCCAGCGTGTAGCAGACGTAGGGGTCGGTGTGTGCCTCGTCCATTTTGTTGGCATACGGCAGCAGCAGGTCGAGCGCCTTTTGCGGCTGTCCCTCGGCGTTGGCCTTGTCGGCCTTCACCACGTCACACGTCACGGGGTTAGGGTCAATGGCAATGAGAGAGTCGCGAAATTGCTGCACCTTTGCCGTCCAGGCTTTTTTGATATTGGGAAACTGGATGTGGTCTGACATCCATCCGCTCAGGGTGCGGCGCACGCGGAAATAATAAAGCCGCAGAGGCTGGTTGGCGGCAGTGATTTGTCGCGGATCCACTTCGCCCAACGCCTGCTCGGCATCGGCATAAAGACCGGTTATGGCATGAAGTTCGGCACGGGCAATTTTGACGTAGGCCGAGAGCTGCTCGTCCCCGCCGGTGGCCGACATACGCTCGAGGCAGTCAAGATAGACATTGGCCGAGTCGGTCTGGAAGTGGGAGTAAATATCAAAAATTTCCTTGTAAAGGCCTATACGCAACTGTGTCTGTGCACCGTGGAGCTGACTCTTGAGTTTGGCAGCCTGCTTTTCGCGTTGTTCATGATAGGTCGCCTTGTCTGCCACAATTTCATCGAGTTTGACGAGTAGATTTTCTAATGGGGGGGTGATTTGCAAGTTTTGGGCGGAGACGACAATGCCGCAGAGCCAAAACAGCAACAGTGCACAGTTTTTCATAGCTAAGGCAGATAACAAGGAGATTAAGGCTTCGATAGGCGGCAAAGGCTAAAACGCCGCCACTATCTGAGAGCAAATATATTAAAATGTTTTTAATAACCTTATTTTCCATAAGTGATAATTTGTGTAAACCTTTCATTTTTCACACCCATCCATTTTGTTTGTTATCTGATAAACAGCGGGTTGCATATCGATTAGGTTTATATTTTTCTTATATTGACTTGACGCGCGGCGGGAGCGTGTTTAATTTTGCGGCAACAAGTCCCGTCACACTGCCGACGGCTGCAAAATCTTTGTACGATATGACAAACAGGCTTTTCCATTTCATTCTCGTTTGGGCTTGCTTCTGCGTTTTCGGAACAAGTTGCATGTGGGCGTCTGAAAGCCGCCGGTCCACTCCGGACATCAAGGTGCAACCAGCCTTCTGGTGGAGTGGTATGCACGACCCTCACTTGCAGATTGTGCTCCACGGCAATGGCGTGGGTCGCTGTGAGGTGAGCCTGTCGACCGACGCTGTGACGATAGACTCTGTCGTTAGGCCGGTCAACGCCAACTATCTGTTGCTCTATGTCAACACCGCCCAAGCCGAGGCCGGAGGGTTTGACATCGTATTGCGCGACGGAAAGAAGACACGGCGTTTGGCCTATAACCTGCTGCCCCGCGACTCAAAAACCCGCGCTCAAGGTTTTGACGCCTCCGACGTGGTCTACCTGCTCATGCCCGACCGATTTGTCAACGGCGACCGCAGCAACGACGTGGTGAAAGGCTTGAAAGAAACCACCTCGAGCCAAGAACCCGACGCCCGCCACGGCGGCGACCTGGCCGGAATGACGGCAGCGCTCGACTATCTTGCCGACCTCGGCGTCACGGCCATTTGGCCCACACCGTTGCTTATCAACGATATGCCCTCTACCTCTTACCACGGCTATGCCATCACAGACTATTATGAGGTGGACCCGCGCTTTGGCGGCAATGAGGCCTACTGCCGGTTTGTCGACGAGGCCCACAAACGCGGACTTAAGGTGATACAAGACATGGTCTTCAATCACTGCGGCTCGGCCAACTTCCTCTTTGCCGACCGCCCGGCCGACGACTGGTTCAACTGCGGCAGCCGCTATGTGCAGACGTCATACCGCATCTCGGCACTGAGCGACCCTTACGCCGCAGCGGCCGACCGCGACAATGCCGCCGACGGCTGGTTTGTCGAGGTGATGCCCGACCTCAACCAGCGCAACCCGCACGTGATGAAATATCTCACGCAAAACAGCATCTGGTGGATTGAATACGCCGGCATAGACGGCATACGCCAGGACACCTATCCCTATGCCGACCGACGGGCTATGGCCGAGTGGAACAAGGCCGTGCGCGCAGAATATCCGCATTTCAACATTGTGGGCGAGACTTGGCTGGGCCACAACGTCGGGGTGAGCCAATGGCAAAAAGGCTCCAAACTGGCCGCCGAAGGCGACGACTCCGAACTGCCCACGGTGATGGACTTCCCCTTGATGAGTCTGCTGGGCAGCCAGCTTGACGAAGAAACCAACGACTGGGACCGCGGACTGGCACGCATCTATGAATATCTGTCGCAAGACGCGGTCTATGCCGACCCCACGCATCTGCTCACCTTCCTGGACAATCACGACACCGACCGCTTTGCCCGCAACGCAGAACAGGCTGCCGTCAGACACCGCTACCGCCAGGCACTCACCTTGCTGCTCACCCTCAGAGGCATCCCACAACTCTACTATGGCGACGAACTGGCCATGGCGGGCAACAAGAGCCGCGGCGACGGCCTGCTGCGTCAAGACTTCCCGCTCAATCCCGCCACGGCAAAACCGGCACTCGAGGGAGAAAGCCTGACGGCAACGGCTCGCGACACCTACGACTTTACGCGGCGACTGCTTAGATGGCGCAAAGGCAACAAAACCGTGACGGAAGGCCGTTTCAAACACTATGCCATACAGCACGGTTGCTATGTCTATGCCCGCCAAAACGGCGCCAAGACGGTGACAGTCATTATGAACGGCACCGATCATCCCGTCTGCCTGCCGCTGAAACGCTATGCCGAGGTGCTACCCGGCCCGATGGCCAACGACGTAATCACCGGACGTACGGTCAAACTCGACGGCGACTGTCTGCAACTGGGCGTGCGCGACATTCTGATATTGGATTTTTGAGTTAAAAGATAAAGTTATAAGGTTTAGGAATGACCGCAAGACATACGCACTAAGCGGTCAGGATTATTTAGGTAACATGTATTGGTTTGGCAGTGGTTTCTTCGTGAGAAGTGGCCACTGCTTTTGTTTAGAAAGTGGGAGCGAGCGTGACAAGACTTGAGCAATTTTATGGGGAAATAAGTATTGGTGAAATGCAAAGCGAGTCAGGTCACACCAAAAGCGAGGCACTACAAAGCGAAACAGGACCAAGACCTCACTGTAATAAGGACAGGATTTTGCGGAATAAGGAGAGTAAAAACTGTCATAAGCCCAGTGACGGCCGGAAAACAAAAAAAGAGGTGGCCGCGGAACCTCCTCTCTCTTATGCTATGGCAAATATACGCCCCAACCCACTAAATCCAAAAGACAAAGCCGGCGACAAAAAGTCGGTACGACGACAAAGCGACAAAATGTCACTCTGATGGTCTTCAGACACGATTTATCGCCCGAAAATGGCGGATAATTCTCTGTTCTCTGTAATAAAATTGACACTTTGATATTCTTAAATCTTTATATTTTTAAGAGACGGCAAAAGCAGATTACATTTGATTATCAATATATTAAGCGTTTGACCGAGTCTAATTGGTTTATATTTTATTTATAGGCAGAAACAGTGGGTAACGATTTGATATAATTTTGTCACATCAAGATTTCAAACCACGCGTGACGTTCCCAACGTTTGTTAAAACAAAACCCCAACAAGCTTCAGGCCGACACGATGCCGACAGAGACCTCACGGGAGCGGCCGAGAGCCTTCGGCGCGAGAACAAGCCACGAAACGAACCACGCCATTATGCCACAAGCCTATCAACAACAACTTCAACCATCTGTCAAGACTATGAAAAAAACGCTCATTGCCCTCGCGGCCTTTTGCCTGCCGCTTGCTGCCTTCGGCCAACTGCTGCAGTCGCCTGACGGGCAACTCAAAATGACGTTCAGCCTCACCGACGGCGGACGACCCACCTATGAACTGACTTACAAAGACAAGGCGGTGGTGAAACCGTCGCACCTGGGACTCGAGCTGAAGCAGGAAGACCCCAACAAGGCGCAGGACTTTGAATTCAAAACCCGTGCCGACGCCTCAAAACTGGCACAAAAGGCCGACCTTATGACGGGTTTCGAGATTGAGAAAACCGAGACCGCCACTCATGACGAGACGTGGCAGCCCGTATGGGGCGAAGAGAGCCACATACGCAACCACTACAACGAACTCTGCGTGACCCTGCGCCAGCCCAAAAACGACCGCCACATCCGCCTTCGTTTCCGCCTGTTCGACGACGGCCTGGGCTTCCGCTATGAATTCCCCGAACAACCCAATCTCACCTATTTCGTCATCAAGGAAGAGCACAGCCAATTTGCTATGGCAGGCGACCACACGGCTTGGTGGCTCCCCGGTGATTATGACACGCAGGAATACGAGACCGTGACATCGCGCCTGAGCGAAATCAGAGGCAAAATGAAGAGCGCCGTGACGCAAAACTCCTCGCAGACGCCTATCTGGGAAGGCGGTGTGCAGACGGCGCTGATGATGAAAAGCGACGACGGCCTATACATTAATATACACGAGGCCGCGTGCATAGACTACTCTTGCATGCACCTCAACTACGACGACAAGACCATGACCTTCGACTCGTGGCTCACTCCCGACGCCCGCGGCGACAAGGGCTATCTGCAAGCACCCTGCGTGTCGCCCTGGCGCACAGTGATGGTGAGCGACAAAGCCACCGGCATCTTGGCCTCGCGTCTGACGCTCAACCTCAACGAACCCTGCAAAATCAAAGATACCTCGTGGATCAAGCCGACGAAATATATCGGCGTGTGGTGGGATATGATTACCAACAAGGGTACGTGGAGCTACACCAACGATTTCAGCACGGTAAAGTTGGGCGAAACAGACTTTGTCCACGCCAAGCCCAACGGCACACACTCGGCCAACACGGCCAACGTGAAGCGCTATATCGACTTTGCCGCCGAGCACGGTTTTGACGCCGTCTTGGTGGAGGGCTGGAACATCGGTTGGGAAGACTGGTTTGGCCACGAGAAAGACTATGTGTTTGACTTCGTGACCCCCTACCCCGACTTTAATGTCGATGAAATCCAACAATATGCCGCCTCCAAGGGCGTGAAGATGATTATGCACCACGAGACGTCGGGCTCGGCACGCAACTATGAACGCCACCTCGACAAGGCCTACCAGTTTATGGTAGACCACGGCTATCCTGCTGTGAAAAGTGGCTACGTAGGCAACATCATACCCCGCGGCGAGCATCACTACGGCCAGTGGATGAACAACCACTATCAGTATTGCGTGGAAAAGGCTGCCGACTATCACATTATGGTCAACGCCCACGAGGCCACACGCCCCACCGGCATCTGCCGCACCTGGCCCAACCTGATTGGCAACGAGAGCGCCAGAGGCACGGAATATGAAAGTTTTGGCGGCAATGCTGTGGACCACACCACCATTCTGCCCTTCACCCGCCTCATCGGCGGTCCGATGGACTACACACCAGGCATTTTCGAGACAGACTGCTCGAAGATGAATCCCGGCAACAACAGTCGTGTGCGTACGACAATAGCCCGTCAGCTGGCCCTGTACGTGACGATGTACAGCCCGCTGCAAATGGCCGCCGACGTGCCCGAACATTACCAAGAGCACCTCGACGCTTTCCAGTTCATCAAAGACGTGGCCCTCGACTGGGACAAGAGCGTATATCTTGAGGCAGAGCCCGGCGACTACATCACCATTGCACGCAAAGCCAAAGGCACGGAAAACTGGTTTGTGGGCTGCACGGCTGACGAGAACGGCCACACTGCCGACCTGAGACTCGACTTCCTCACGCCCGGCAAGAAATACACGGCCACCATCTATGCCGACGCCAAAGATGCCTCTTGGGACAAAAATCCCAAGGCCTACACCATCAAACAGCAAACCGTGACGAGCAAGACACGCCTGAAGCTCCACGCAGCCAGCGGCGGCGGTTTTGCCATCTCCATCATCGCACAATAATGGCTATGGGCCGGGCGGGACGATATGTCTGAAAAGACAGCGTTAAATAGGTATATAAGAAGAATAAAAGGATAAGGTGTCCCGACCCGGCCCGGAAGCCTCCCCCCCCGAGGCATACCTATTATAATATAGAAGAGACAAACAACCTTAGTATAATAACATGAACAAACCAAGATTAAACTCCAAGCTTCTGGCCTGTTTTTTGACAGGAGCTTGCATGTCGCTTGGCGCCGCCGCCCAGTCGTTGACGGTCAAAGGACATGTACAAGACAAGACGGGAGAACCCGTTGTGTTTGCTATCGTCTCCGTGCCGGGCACCAACGCCATGACACAGACCGACGTGAACGGCAACTTCCAGTTGCAAGTGAAACCGGGCAGCAACCTGCGTGTCAACTACATCGGCTATAAGACCGCCATGGTCAAGGCCGACGGCACGGTCGTGGTGGTGCTCGAAGACAACTCGACGCTCAACGAGGCCGTCGTTGTGGGTTATGCCCGCGTGAAAAAGACTGACGCCACCGGCGCCGTCACAGCCATCAAGCCCGACGAAATGAGCAAAGGTATCACCACCAACGCTCAAGATATGCTTTTGGGCAAAGTGGCCGGTGTCGACGTAGCCACAGGCGGCGGTACTCCGGGTGCAGGTGCCTCCATCCGCATCCGTGGCGGTTCGTCGCTCAATGCCTCCAACGACCCGCTCATCGTGATTGACGGTCTGGCTATGGACAACGAAGGCGTCCAGGGCTTGGCCAATCCGCTCTCTATGGTCAACCCCGAAGACATTGCCAGCTTCACCGTCTTGAAAGATGCCTCTGCCACGGCCATCTATGGTTCGCGCGCTTCTAACGGTGTGATTATCATCACTACCAAGAAAGGCCGCAAAAACAGCCGGCCGCAGGTGACCTACAACGGCAACATCAGCATCGGTACCAAGGCCAAGACCTACGACGTTCTCTCTGGCGACGAATACCGTCAGTATGTGACCGAACGCTTCGGCGATGCCGCCACGCTGCCGCTTGGCAACGCCAACACCGACTGGCAAGACCAAATCTATCAGACGGCTGTGAGCCACGACCATAACCTCTCCATCAGCGGCGGTCTGGGCTTCCTGCCTTATCGTCTTAGCTTCGGCTACACCAACGAAGAGGGTATCTTGAAGACTTCTAACTTCGAGCGCTACACCGTGGCTGCCAACTTGGCCCCGACCTTCTTCGACGACCATCTCTCTGTGAACCTCAACGCCAAATTCATGACGGCCAAAAACCGCTATGCCGACGGCGGCGCTCTGGGTGCAGCCCTCTCGATGGACCCCACGCAACCGGTCTACTTTGAAGAAGGCAACCCCTACAGCGCTTTCACTGGCGGCTATTACCAGCACATGCAAGACGGCGCCACATTCTCAGACCCCAGCTGGACCGCACAGCCCAACACCAAGAATACGGCCAACCCGCTCGCTATGCTGGAACTGAGAAACGACCACGCCAAGAGCCAGTCGTTCATCGGTAACCTCGAACTGGATTACAAGATTCACGGTTTTGAAGACCTGCATATCCACGCCAACGTGGGCGGTGACTACAGCGAAGGCAACCAGTGGACGGATATCTCGCCCTATTCTGCTTCAAACAACTACTTTGGCAACACTTGGCGCCAGGCTAAATACAAATACAACCTGCAAGGCAACATCTACGCCCAGTATCAGCACCTCTTCGGACAGCACAACGTAGACATCATGGCCGGTACGGAGGCTCAACACTTCCACAACAACGGCTTCGGTGAAGGCGGCGGCTGGGACAGCTACCTCGGCCAGGCCAAAGACTATCAGGGACGCGCCACCACGGCTTTTGCCACGCGCAACTCTCTGCTCTCTTACTTCGGCCGTCTGAACTATATCTTCAACGATCGCTATCTCGCCACATTCACTATGCGCTGGGATGGTTCGTCACGCTTTGCCAAAGGCAACCGCTGGGGTACATTCCCCTCATTGGCTTTGGGTTGGAAGATCAAGAACGAGAAGTTCATGCAAAACGCCGACTGGCTCTCCGACCTCAAGCTGCGCCTTGGTTGGGGTATCACCGGTCAGCAGAACATCAATCTTGACTTCTACTACATGCCGCTCTACAATGTGGGCGACGACTATGCCCAATACCCCATCGGCGACAACTATATGCACACGCTGCGCCCCAATGCCTTCAACAAAGACCTTACGTGGGAAAAGACCACGACATGGAATGCCGGTCTTGACTTTGCTTTCCTGAACAACCGCATTGATGGTGCCATCGAGTATTACTATCGCGAAACCAAAGACTTGATTTCTACGGTCGATGTGGAAGCCGGTACGAACTTCAACAACCAAATCACCAAAAACATCGGCCGACTCAAGAACTACGGTATCGAACTCACCCTCAACGCCCGCCCCATCCAGACCCGCGACTTCACTTGGCAGCTCACTTACAACTTTATGTGGAACCGCAACAAGATTACTGAGCTCTATGGCGACGCCGGTTATGTCAACACGGGTATCTCTCCCTCGAAGCTCCCTGCTGGAGGTACGGTACAAGTGAATAAGGTGGGCTATGCCGCCAACTCGTTCTACGTTTACCAGCAGGTTTACGACGAAAACGGCAAACCTATCGAGAATATGTTTGTTGACCGCAACGGCAACGGCTATATTGATCCGGACGACCGCTATATTTACAAGAAGCCCACAGCCGATGTCTTGATGGGCCTCACCTCTAAGTTCATCTACAAGAACTTTGACCTGAGCTTCACCCTCCGCGCCAGCCTCAACAACTACGTATATTATGACTTCCTCAGCGACCGCGCCGACGTCAGCCTCAGCGGTATGACCGTGCAGAACGAATGGACCAACCGCACACCCGAACATCTCGCACTCGGCTGGAGCGGCAAGGGCAACTATGCACAGAGCGACTACTTCGTACGCAACGCTTCATTCCTCCGCTGCGACAACATCACGCTCGGCTACAGCTTCCAGCACCTCTTCCCCGCCGGCAAGTTTGAAGGCATCTCGGGCCGCGTCTACTTCCTCGTACAAAATCCGTTTGTCATCACCAAGTACGACGGTCTCGACCCCGAAATCAACAACGACAGCTATAAAGGTATCGACAAGAGTTTCTATCCCCGTCCGCGCACCTATATGCTCGGTCTTAACCTGAAGTTCTAATCGACAAGCGACAAACTCTTTCAAAACGTCTTAATCTAACACAATCATGAAATTGAATATTTGCAAAATAATGGTTCCCGTTGCCCTGTCGCTTGGAATAGGACTGGGAGCTACGTCGTGCGCCGACGACCTCAGCCAGTCGTCTATCGACCCGCAGACTCAAAGCAGCAGCAACCAAGACGGCTATTACGCCAAAATCTACGGTTTGCTCGTGCTTTCCGGACAGAAAGGCGCCACCGATACGCCCGACATCTCAGACGACCCTGGTAAGAACCCGTTCTTCCGCCGTATGTGGGAGCAGCAGGAGTTCCCCACCGACGAATGTCTCTGGGCTTGGCAGAATGACCCCGGCCAGTCTGAATTCCTCAACTTCAGCTGGAACTCCGAGCACCTCTTCACCCGTATGCTCTACAACCGCTTGGGCTATAACATCACCCAGTGCAACTACTTCCTCGACCTCTACAACGGTCAGACCGATGAGAAGAGCGTGCGCCAATGCGCCGAGGTGCGTTTCTTCCGTGCCATGTATTATCAGTATTTCCTCGACTTCTTCGGCCGTGCGCCGTTCAAGGACACCTTCAACAGCGAGAAACCCGTCGAGAAGGTAGGCGCCGACCTCTTTGCCTATATCGAGAGCGAATACAAAGACATCATCGACAAACTCTCTCCGGCCGACCCCGCAGGCCAAGTGTTCGGACAGGTAAACCAGGTAGCCGCCTACATCATGCTGGCCCGCCTCTACCTCAACGCAGAGACCTACATCGGTACGCCCCGCTGGGACGACGCTGTGACCTATTCTACGCTGGCCATCAACAGCGGTTATGACTTGAGCCGCACCGCCAGTGCTGCCGGCTTCAGCGGTTATCAGCAGCTCTTTATGGGTGATAACGACCGCAACGCTGAGGCTATGAAAGAAATCATCCTGCCCATCCGTCAAGACGGCACACGCACCAAGACCTACGGCGGTACTTGGACCATCATCAGCAGTTGCTACGCCAGCGGCTGTGCCAATTTCTATGGCACCAACGAC
>JBJFGJ010000095.1:0-3665 GCA_051892575.1 Alloprevotella sp.
ATTTGAGGTGGATTTCTATACCCGGGCCTAACGACCCGGGCTAATTATGTTACGCCCTTACAGGGCTTGCGTGGTCGCTCAAACTTTTTGACTTATTGACTTTTTGTCTTTTACTCGTTTGGCACAATGCGAATGCCGCCTTTGTCAGCACTCGACACCATAGAAGCGTAAGCCTTTAATGCCTTTGAAACTTGACGTTGACGGGTGAGCGGACGCATAGGCCGGGCTTTGAGTTCTTCGTCAGACAGTTTCACATTGATGCTGCGACTGGGTATGTCTATCTCGATGATGTCGCCGTCAACAATTTTACCAATGTTACCGCCGGCAGCCGCCTCCGGCGAGATGTGACCGATGCTCAGACCTGACGTTCCGCCGGAGAAGCGTCCGTCAGTGATAAGCGCACAAGCCTTGCCCAAGTGGCGACTTTTGATGTAAGACGTGGGATAGAGCATTTCCTGCATACCGGGACCGCCTTTAGGGCCTTCGTGGGTAATCACCACGACGTCGCCGGCCTCAACCTTACCGCCGAGGATGCCTTCGCAGGCTTCTTCTTGCGAGTCGAACACCTTGGCCGGGCCGCAGAAGTGCCATACCGAGGGGTCCACGCCGGCCGTTTTCACCACGCATCCGTCAAGAGCGATGTTGCCGAAAAGCACGGCCAAGCCGCCATCTTTGGAGTAGGCATGGGCAATGTCGTGAATGGCGCCGTCCGTACGGTCGGTGTCGAGTGAAGGCCAAACAGCCTCCTGACTACCCATTTTAGTGGAAAAACAACCGCCGGGTGCACAACTGTATATACGCTTTGCCTCAGGTTCAACGGTTTCACCGGTGATGCTGTAACGCTGAATGTCTTCACCCAGAGTCGTACCGTTCACTCTGACGGCATCAAGGTGCAGCAAGTCGCCTTTGGCCAACTCTCCCAAAATGCCCATCACGCCACCGGCGCGGTTACATTCCTGTATGGAGAAACGCTGTGTGTTGGGCGAGAGTTTACACAGACACGGCACCTTGCGGCTCAGCGCATCAATGTCGGCCATTTTGAAGTCCACACCGGCCTCGCCGGCTACTGCCAACAGGTGCAACACGGTGTTGGTCGAACCGCCCATGGCGATATCGAGCGTCATGGCGTTGACAAAGGCGTCGCGCGTGGCGATACTCAGCGGCAAAACGCTCTCGTCGCCTTCTTCGTAATATTTATAGGCGTTCTTGACAATCAGTTTGGCCGCATCCTCAAAGAGTCGGCGCCGTCCCACGTGAGTGGCCAATATCGTGCCGTTTCCGGGAAGCGACAAACCGAGCGCTTCGGTGAGGCAGTTCATTGAGTTGGCCGTGAACATACCCGAGCACGAACCGCAACCGGGACAGGCTCGGCGTTCGATTTCGGCCAGTTCATCATCAGAGACAGACGTGTCGGCACCCTTGATCATTGCCGTGATGAGGTCCACGTTCTCACCTTTCCATTTGCCGGCCTCCATCGGACCACCGCTCACGAAAACCGTGGGAATGTTGAGCCGCATGGCGGCCATAAGCATACCCGGCGTGATTTTGTCGCAGTTAGACACACACACCAGGGCGTCGGCCTTGTGGGCATTGACCATATATTCCACCGAGTCGGCAATGATGTCGCGCGAGGGCAATGAATAGAGCATACCGTCGTGACCCATGGCGATGCCGTCGTCGATGGCAATGGTGTTGAACTCGGCCGCATAGCAACCCAGTTTTTCAATTTCCTGTTTGATGAGTTGCCCCACCTCATGCAGATGGGTGTGACCGGGCACGAACTGCGTGAAAGAGTTGGCAATGGCAATGATGGGCTTGCCCAACTGTTCACGCTTCATTCCCGTGGCCATCCACAAGGCCCGGGCTCCTGCCATACGTCGGCCTTCGGTACTGAAGGCGCTTCTCAGTTTATGCTTCATATTGTTATATAGGTCTGACTAATGCCGAAGACCGTTTTGGCCTTCTGTTTTATTAAAATGCAAATGTATCGAAAAATTGCGGCACGACAAACAAAACGTCAGACTTTTATGCCGAAAAATACACTTTTGATGAAAATATACAGCCATTTATGCATAAAACAAGCATAAACGTGCAAAGAGGCGCGGACAAACCGGTGCCACGGAGGAGCACATTGGTGAGGAACATTGAGTAATACTCATCAAATGCCCGCCATTGCGCCTCTTCTCTATACCGTTATTTTCTACCTTTTTCCCAATCACCCAATCACATCCGTTTCAATCTATTGGTTTTCAGGAAAATGCTGTGATTGAAGGGTGATTGAAAGGACGTTTTGTTCAATCACGGCCAATCACGGCGGGAGGTTATGTTTCATCCGCCGGTCCTCACGTCAAATCATAGCCAGAAGGTCTTTGACGGCAAAAAACAACATCGGCATCAACAGCGCAGGCAAGAGGTTGATGGTCTTGCAGTCTTTGATGCCCATCACACCCAGTCCGGCAGCGGCTATCAACACACCGCCCACCACCGAAACTTCGCCAATCAATTCCTCAGAGATAAAGGCTGCCGACAGATGGGCAATGCCATAAATGCCTCCCTGCCACGCAAAAACAGCAATGGCCGTAAGCGCCGTACCGAAGCCATAACTGGAGGCAATGACTATCATGGTAACGAGATTGAGCGTGGCTGCAGTCATCAGATAGGTGTTGTCGCCGTAGAGCGCACTCAGCACGGGGCCCATCATCGAGAGGGTACCGACACAACAGAGCAGAATACCGGTGGTAATGCCTTCGGCCAGATTGCTGCCGCCCGAGACGCGCGACGTGGCGCGGTCCATGCGTTTATCAAGTTTGAGCAAGGTACCGAGCAAGCCGCCTAAGGCCAGGCAGACAATAAACAGCACGGGATAGTTGCTCTTTTGCATATGGCTCATAGCCACGTTGATGCCCAAAACCAAAGCGGCCAGTCCCATGGCGGTGTTGAGCACGGTGATGTATTTCTCGCGTATGCCTTTGCGGGCCAGTGCGCCAATAGCACTACCGGCCACAACAGCAGCGGCGTTAAGAATAATGGCGGTCATATTGATATGGTTTTTTGAGACTAAGAGACTAAGAGCCTTTAGCGGCCAAGCCAACTTTTTGTCTAAGAGTCTTTTTGTCTCCCCAATAATCAGAAATCCACGCTGAGCCTCACGTTGAAGAGGCGTCCGGTGAGATAGTTGGGCACGGCATAGCGTGTGTTGGTGATATCGGTAATCCAATAATACGAACTCACGTTTTTGATGTCCATCAGATTGAGAGCATCAATGCCGAGCCAGGCGTTGCGGATGTAGCGGTGTATGCCGGATCGGTAGGGACTGTCGTCGGGTTTGACGAGTCGGTAACTCATACCCAAGTCCACGCGTTTGTAGGCCGGAGCCCTGAAGTTCCATTTTTGACGGGCTTCGTGGGCCGGTCCGAAGGGGAGACCGTCGGCAAAGGCGGCTTTGAGCGTCACACGCCAACGGTCGGTGCCGGGAAAGAAGTCGGTGAAATAGAGTGAGAGGTTATAGCGCTGGTCGGTGGGACGGGGTATCCACTCGCCGGCGAGTTTTTCTTTCGTTCCCATAATGGAGAAGGTGACCCACGAGTCGGCTCCCGGCACAAATTCGCCGAAGAGTTTGAAGTCGATGCCGGCGGCGTATCCACTGGTTTCATTACGTCCGCTAT
>JBJFGJ010000096.1:0-15048 GCA_051892575.1 Alloprevotella sp.
CTGCAAAGTTAGTGCAAGCGAGAGCAAAGGCCAAAAAAAACTCGTTTTTTATTGGCCTTTGCCGAGCGCAGCCTAACTTGCGCCGCAAGGCGAAAGTTAGTGCAAGGCGAGAGCAAAGGCCAAATAAAACTCGTTTTATATTGGTCAGGCGAAAGTTAGTGCAAATGAGTGCAGAGATAAAAAAACAGTCGTTTTTCCAATTCCTAATATCCCCTCCCCGTTTTGTCTTTCCCTCCTGCCCTCTTTCGTCTTATATTTGCCTTAGGGAAAAAGAGAGAAGAGCCCGCCGGCGCGAAAGGGCGACTCTTTTGGCCTTTACGGGGATACTGACAGAAAAATCTCTCAGTATTCCCGTTTTTCTTGCCTTACTTTCAGGCTGTCCCTATCCAAGGCCAAGACCTCTTCAGGGCCGTTTCGGGCGTTTCCTGCCGCTTGGGAGCACGACGAAGCAACTTTCCGTTGATTTTTTCGCCTATTTTTGTCACGCCCAACCGGCTTTTAGAACAAACCGAAAGGCCGCTACCGGCAGACAGACGAAGGTCTCGGCCGTCGGCACAAGGCGCCCGCGACAACAACAGGCGGCCTTTTGCCGCAACAAATGGAATAAAAAATGTAAATTTGCGGCTATGAACCTCCCTTATGCCTACAGACTGGACGCCGTCACCACGGGCTATCGCGCCGGACGCACACCGCGCGTGGTGTCGCGTAGCCTGTCGGCCGGGCTCAAGACGGGACGACTCACGGCCCTTATTGGAGCCAACGGTATGGGCAAGTCGACTCTGTTGCGCACTATGGCAGGTTTTCAGCCGCCGCTTGGCGGCTCGCTGACGCTCTACGGCCGCCCCCTCTCGACCTATTCGGCCCGACGGCTGGCCCGGCAAGTGGCCGTGGTCACGGCGGCAAGGCCCGTGGTGGGCGGTCTGACGGTGAAGGAAGTAACGGCCCTGGGACGTATGCCCTATACCGGACTCACCGGCCGTCTGTCGGCGACCGACCGCGAGGCGGTGACAAAGGCACTGACACAAGCCGGGGCAGCCCATCTGGCAGGCCGCGACTTTGCCGGACTGAGCGACGGCGAGCGAGCCCGGGTGATGATGGCACGCGCACTGGCAGCAGAGACGCCGGTGGTGTTGCTCGACGAGCCCACGGCCTTTCTCGATCTCGGTGCTGCGGCCCACGTCTGGTCGCTCCTGACCGAAATCACACGCGACGGTTCGCACACCGTTTTGCTCTCGACCCACGACATCGAGACAGCCCTCCAATTGGCCGACGAAATCTGGCTGCTCACTGCCGAAGGCCTCAGCGTGGGCACACCCGCCGCTCTCGTCGAGACAGGCGAGGTGGAAAAGGCTTTTGCCACGACCGAATTGGCTTTTGATGCCGTCTCCCGCCGCTTTTCGTTGGCCGGTATGGTCCGGAACAGGCCCCAACGGTAACCCCCAAGCCGGCTATTCTTTTTCATCCCCAACTTTCACATTCCAAGACCTTATTCTCTCTTCACCATATGATTGTCTGCATTGCCGAAAAGCCCAGCGTGGCCCGCGATATTGCCCATGTGCTTGGCGCCACCGCCAGCCGCGACGGCTATATGGAGGGCAACGGCTACCAAGTGACCTGGACATTCGGCCATCTCTGCGAACTGAAAAATCCTGAAGACTATGCGCCCGAATGGAAACGCTGGAGCCTTGCCGCATTACCCTTGGTGCCGCCACGATTCGGCATACGGCTCAAGGCAGACAAAGGCGTGGCCCATCAGTTCTCGGTCATCCAACGCCTCATGCAGCAGGCCGACCGCATCATCAACTGCGGCGATGCCGGCCAGGAGGGCGAACTCATCCAGAGATGGGTGATGCAGAAGGCCGGGGCCGCTTGTCCCGTAGACCGGCTGTGGATTTCTTCACTCACCGAAGAGTCCATACGCGAGGGTTTCGCTTCGCTCAAACCCCAGGCCGACTATCAGTCGCTCTACGAGGCCGGCCTGTGCCGCGCCATAGGCGACTGGTTGCTGGGCATGAACGCCACACGGCTCTTCACCATAAAATACGGCCGACAAGAACGCGGCTCGGCACCGCTCTCCATCGGCCGCGTACAGACGCCGACGCTTGCCCTCATCGTGCGCAGGCAGCAAGAGATTGAAAATTTCAAGCCCGAGCCCTACTGGGTGCTCACTACGGTCTATCGCGATACGACTTTCACCGCCGTCACCGAGGACCCCGCCGACGAAGACGCCACGGCCGACAAGGCCAAAGGCACCGACCGGCGACGCCGAGGCTTCACCACCGAGGCCGAAGGCCGGGCTGCACTCGAGAAAATAGCCGAGTCGCCTTTCACCGTCAAAGCCGTAAGACGCAAAGAGGGCACGGAGGCACCGCCACGGCTCTTCGACCTCACTTCGCTGCAGGTGGAGTGTAACAAGCGCTTTGGCTATTCGGCCGATACCACGCTGCAAATCATCCAAGCCCTTTACGAGAAAAAATATACTACATACCCGCGCGTCGACACCACTTATCTGAGCACCGACATCTATCCCAAATGCAAGGGCATACTCAACGGCATCGCCTCCGTCTATGGCAACCTGCTCACTCCCCTGCGCGGCAAGACGCTGCTCAAACGCCCGAAGGTGTTCGACTCGTCTAAGGTGACCGACCACCACGCCATCATCCCCACAGGCGTGGCCCCGACGGCCCTGACCGACTTGGAGCGCAATGTCTATGACTTGGTGGCGCGGCGGTTCATAGCCGTGTTTTATCCCGACTGCCGTTTCAAGCAGACCACCGTGGAGGGAGAAGCCGCCGACATACTCTTCCGCGTAGGCGGACGCCAGATAGTGGAGCCCGGATGGCGTGCCATTGCCGGGCTCACGGGCAAGGACGTTTCAGACAAGCCCGAAGCCGACGGCGAAACAGAGACCACGTTGCCGGCCTTTGAGGTGGGCGAGTCGGGACCGCACCGCCCCGACCTGGCCGAGAAGGCCACGCAGCCGCCCAAGCCCTACACCGAGGCCACCCTGCTACGCGCCATGGAGACAGCCGGACGTATGGTCGAAGACGAGACGCTCAGAGAGGCCATGAAAGAAAACGGCATCGGCCGACCCTCAACACGAGCCGCCATCATCGAGACGCTGTTCAAACGGGGCTACGTGGTGAAACGCCGCAAAACGTTGGTGGCCACTCCCACCGGCATCGAGCTCATCGGGCTCATACAAAACGAACTGCTCAAAAGTGCCGAGCTCACCGGACTGTGGGAAAAAAAACTGCGCCAGATAGAGCACCGCGAATATGAGGCGCAGCAATTCATCGGCGAACTTAAGACCATGGTGACCGAAGTGGTGAACCAAGTCCTGGCCGACAATTCCGGCCGTCGCGTCACGGCCTCGGCCGTCTCCGGAAAAGCAGCCCTGCCACCCAAGCTCAGAGCCGCCGCCGAGGCTGAAACTCCGGCCGAAAAGCCCAAACGCAAAGTGGTGCGCGAAGGCAGTGTCTGCCCCGAATGTGGACAAGGCCGCGTCATCAAGGGCCACTCGGCCTACGGCTGCTCCCGCTGGAAAGAGGGTTGCCACTGGACCAAGCCCTTCCCAAAGAAAAAGTCAAAAAACACACAACAATGAAACAATATCTCGACCTGCTGCAAAAGATACTCGACGAGGGTGCCGTCAAGACCGACCGCACCGGCACGGGCACGAAAAGCATTTTCGGCCATCAGATGCGCTTTGACCTCGCCGACGGCTTCCCTTTGCTCACCACCAAAAAGCTTCACCTCAAAAGCATCATCCACGAACTGCTGTGGTTCCTCAAAGGCGACACCAACGTGAAATATCTGCAAGACAACGGGGTGCGCATCTGGAACGAATGGGCCGACGAAGACGGCAACCTGGGCCACATCTACGGCTACCAGTGGCGCTCATGGCCCGACTACGACGGCGGCCACATCGACCAGATTGCCGAGGTGGTGCGCCAAATCAAGGAGACGCCCGACTCGCGCCGCATGATTGTGTCGGCCTGGAACGTGGCAGACCTCACTAAAATGAACCTGCCGCCCTGTCACCTGCTCTTCCAGTTTTATGTGGCCGACGGCCGACTGTCGCTCCAACTCTACCAGCGCTCGGCAGATACCTTTCTCGGCGTGCCGTTCAACATTGCCAGCTATGCCCTGCTGCTGCTCATGACGGCACAAGTCTGCGGCCTGCAGCCGGGTGAGTTCATCCACACCACAGGCGACACGCATCTCTATCTCAACCATCTGCCGCAGGCCCGGGAGCAACTCACGCGCACGCCCAGACCACTGCCGCGCCTCATCGTCAATCCCGACGTGAAAGACCTCTTTGACTTCAAGTTTGAAGACTTTCAGCTTGAAGACTACAACCCTTGGCCACACATCAAGGCCACTGTCTCCGTCTGACACCATATCCACCGAAAAAACGCCGACGCTTATGCTCGCTATCATCTGTGCCTTGGCACGCAACCGCGCCATTGGCTACAACAACAAACTGCTTTATTATCTCTCGGCCGACTTGAAGCGTTTCAAGAGCCTCACCACCGAACACACCATCATCATGGGACGGCGCACTTTTGAGTCGTTGCCCAAAGGCGCTCTGCCCAACCGGCGCAACATCGTGCTGTCACGCCGTAAGGACGCGGCATTTGAAGGGGCCGAGGTATTTGCTTCGCTCAACGAGGCCCTGGCTGCCACCAAACCCGACGAAGACGTGTTCGTCATTGGCGGTGAGAGTGTCTATGCCGAAGCCTTGTCTCGCGCCGACAGACTTTATCTCACACACGTCGAAGCCACTCCCGAAGCCGCCGATGCCTTCTTCCCGGAAATCAACGAGGCAGACTGGACACTCCAACAAAGCGAGCATCACGATGCCGACGAGAAAAACGTCGTGCCATTCACTTTTGCAGACTATATCAGGAAAGGAGAAAAGAGATGAAGTATTCCGTCATTGTCCCGGTGTTTAACCGTCCCGACGAGGCCGGCGAACTGCTCGAGAGTCTCACGGCGCAAACGTTCAGAGACTTTGAGGTGATTATCGTGGAAGACGGCTCCACCGTGCCGTGTGAGGATGTGGCCAAGCGCTATGCCGACAAGCTCGACCTGCACTACTTTGCCAAGCCCAACTCCGGGCCCGGACCGTCGCGCAATTACGGCGTGGAGCGCGCCTCGGGCGACTACGTCCTCATCCTTGACTCCGACGTGGTCTTGCCTCCCGGTTATCTGGCCGCCGTCGAGGCCGAACTGACTCAAAATCCCTGCGACGCCTTCGGCGGTCCCGACCGCGCACACGCCTCCTTCACCCCGATGCAAAAGGCCATCAACTACGCCATGACGTCTTTCTTCACCACAGGCGGCATCCGCGGCGGAAAGAAAAAGATGGACAAGTTCTATCCCCGCTCCTTCAATATGGGCGTGCGACGGAGCACTTACGCCGAATTGGGAGGCTTTGCGCCCATGCGCTTCGGCGAAGACATCGACTTCTCCACCAGAATATTCAAGGCCGGACGGAGCTGCCGCCTCTTTCCCGAGGCTTGGGTGTGGCACAAGCGCCGCACCGACCTGCGCAAGTTCTTCCGTCAGGTGCACAACTCCGGCATAGCCCGCATCCACCTGACCAAACGTCATCCCGGCACGCTCAAACTCGTCCATCTTTTGCCGGCCGTGTTCACGCTGGGCTGTTTCCTGCTCGTTGTGCTGGCTCTTGTGGCCTTGCTCGTGGGATGTCCGCACTGGTATGTGCTTTTCAGCCCCTTCGTGCTCTTCGCCCTGGTGATATTTGCCGACGCCACGCGCCTCGAGCACAGTGTCGGCGTGGGTCTGCGTGCCATCGTGGCCGCCTTTGTGCAACTCTGGGGCTATGGCAGCGGATTTTTGCGCGCCTGGTGGGTGCGACTCGTGTTGCGCCGAGGCGAATTTGAAGCCTTCAAGAATAATTTCTATAAATAACCGCCCCACACCTTATATTATAGTCCATGACCAAGCTGGCCATAAAAGAGTGGAACCCCGAAGACCGTCCACGGGAGAAGTTGGCAGCGTTGGGTGCCGACGCCCTGACCAACGCCGAACTGCTCGCCATCCTCATCGGGTCGGGCTCTGAAAGCGAGACATCGGTGTCGCTGATGCAGCGCGTGCTCCACGACTGCGGCGACAATCTGAGCAGCCTGGGCAAACTGTCGCTCCACGAACTCACCGCCTATCGCGGCATAGGACCGGCCAAGGCCATCACCATCATGGCGGCTATGGAACTGGGGCGCCGGCGTGCGGCAAGCCGACCGTCCGACCGTCCGCAAATCACTTCGTCGCAGAGCATTTATGACCTGATGGCCGAAAAACTGCGCGACCTTCACACCGAAGAGTGCCACGTCATCCTGCTCAACAACGCCTTGCGCCTCATCGGCACCAAATGCGTCAGCCGAGGCGGCCTCACCGGTACGACCGTTGACGTGAGGCTTGTGCTCCGCGAGGCTCTGCTGGCCAGGGCTACTTCCATAGCGCTCTGCCACAATCATCCCTCCGGCACCCTCAAGCCCAGCCGGGCGGACGACGAACTTACGCGTCGTCTGAGTGAGGGCGCAGCCCAAGTAGACCTCAAACTCATTGACCACCTTATCATCACAGACGGCGCCTATTACAGCTACAACGACGAGGGCCGCCTCTAATTGCACAATAAAACCACACAGACACAACCCTATGACTCCCGAAGAAAAACTGAATATTGAAGAGCGCATCGTCGAAGCGCTCAAGACGGTTTACGACCCTGAAATACCGGTCGACATCTACAACCTCGGCCTCATCTACCGCATCGACCTGGCCGACGACGGCACCCTCGACGTCGACATGACGCTCACAGCCCCCAACTGTCCGGCGGCCGACTTCATCGTCGAGGACGTGCGCATCAAGCTCGACGGACTCAAAGGCGTCAAAGAGGCGCACGTCAACCTCGTCTTCGAGCCCGAATGGGACAAGGATATGATGAGCGAAGAGGCCAAACTTGAACTCGGCTTTATGTAAGCAGCCCATCTCCAACGGCCCCGACAAAGGGCCGCCTTCAATAGTCCACAGACTTACACACAGGCAGTATGAAAAACATCTATTTCCTTTCCGACGCCCACTTGGGTTCTCTCGCCATTCCGCATGCCCGTATGCAGGAACGCCGATTGGCAGGTTTCCTCGACAGCATAAAGCACAAAGCCCAGGCCGTCTATCTCTTGGGCGACATCTTCGACTTCTGGCACGAATACAGCCACGTCGTGCCCAAAGGCTACACACGACTGCTCGGCAAGATAAGCGAACTCACCGACTTGGGCGTGGAGGTGCACTTCTTCACCGGCAACCACGACCTCTGGGTGCGCGACTATTTTGAAAAGGAGTGTGGCATGACCATCCATCGCCGCAGCGAGACGGTCGAACTCTACGGCAAGGAGTTTTATCTGGCCCACGGCGACGGACTGGGCAGCGGTGACAGAGGCTACCGTTTCTTGCGCAGTGTGTTTCACAATCGCGTGTGTCAGTGTCTGTTTGCCTCGCTCCATCCGCGTTGGGGCATGGCCTTTGGCCTCAACTGGGCCCGCCACAGCCGCCTGAAGCGCGTCGACGGCAAAGAGCCGGAATATATGGGCGAAGAAAAGGAAGAGCTGGTCAAGTTCTCAAAGCATTATCTCGCCACCCATCCCAGCATCAACTTCTTCATCTTCGGTCATCGTCACATAGAACTGGACCTCATGATAGCCCGCACCTCACGCGTGGTCATCTTGGGCGACTGGATCAGCCAATTCTCCTACGCCGTGTTTGACGGCGAAAACCTTTTCCTCGAAAACTACATCGAAGGCGAAACACGGCCTTGAGCCCTCGCCGCGTAACCTACAAACCTATCTACAATGTCAGATTATTTTTTGAGTGTCAAAGACGTGGTCAAACGCTTTGACGGCCACACGGCCCTCGACGGCGTGAGCCTCGACGTGCCCCGCGGCCGCGTCTTTGGTCTGCTCGGGCCCAACGGCGCCGGCAAGACCACCCTTATCCGCATCATCAACCGCATCACCGCTCCCGACAGCGGCCGCGTAATATTCGACGGCCACGACTTCACGGCCGACGACGTCTGCCGCATAGGCTACCTGCCCGAAGAGCGCGGACTCTATCGCAAAATGAAAGTGGGCGAACAGGCCGTCTACCTGGCCACGCTCAAGGGGCTCTCGCGCCGCGAAGCCGAGCACAGGCTCAAAGGCTGGTTTGAACGGCTCGACATCACCTCATGGTGGAACCGCAAACTTGAAGAACTCTCCAAAGGTATGCAGCAGAAGGTGCAATTCGTCATCACCGCCGTCCACGAACCGCCTCTCCTTATTCTCGACGAACCGTTCTCTGGTTTTGACCCCGTCAACGCCGAACTGCTCAAACGCGAGATACTCACCCTGCGCGACAAAGGCACAACCGTGATTTTCTCCACCCACAATATGGCCTCTGTCGAGGAAATCTGCGACGACATCGCCCTTATCAACCACGCCCGGGTGGTGCTCTCGGGACACGTCACCGACGTGAAAAAGCGTTTCCGCACGGGTGAAATCGAAGTGGTCGCCACCGGCGGCGTGCTCACCTCCCAACCCGAACTCTTCGACATCACCGACACCATTGTGGGCGAAGACCAGACCACCTACAAACTGCGCAAGAAAGACCTCGAGGCTTCCAACTCACGCCTCATCGCCGCCTTGGCAGAGCAGGTCGAAATACGCAGCGTAGCCGAGCGCTTGCCGTCAATGCAGGAAATCTTCTTGCGCGTCACCGCCGAAGCCAAGCAAACGACTCCCAACTCCTAAAAGCCTCAAGAAATGAACAAGATATTCATCATCATCCGCCGTGAGTTTATGATGCGCATCAAGAAGAAGTCGTTCATCATTCTCACCATCCTCATGCCCTTTATCTTTGCGGCCCTCATCTTTGTGCCGCTCTGGCTCTCGTCCATCAAGAGCGGCGACCAAAAGACCGTGGCCGTCGTCGACGCCACCGGACGCTATGCCGACTGCCTCAAAGACTCCGAGAGCTGGCACTTCAACGTGGAGAAAGCCGACTCGCCAGACTTCTATAAGGACGACAGCGGCTACGAGGCCGTGGTCATCATCGCGGCCGACCCCGTCGAGAACCCCACTGCTGCCGCCATCTGTGCGCCCAAACCCGTCTCGGGCGAACTCCTTGCCTATGTCAACGCCATGATTGGCGACCGTGTGAAGCGCGAGAAGCTCGAAGCCTACAACGTGCCCCAACTCGAAAACATCATACGTGACGTCGAAGCTTCCTTCAGTGTGCGTCAAGTGTTACGCACGGCCGACGGCACTGATGCCGCCTCCGACACCAATGTCACTATGGCAGCCGGCTTCGTGCTCACTTTCCTCATCTATCTCTTCGTCATGACCTACGGCGGCATGATTATGCAGAGCGTGATTGAGGAGAAGACCAACCGCATCGTCGAACTGATGGTGTCGAGCGTGAAACCCTTCCAACTCATGATGGGCAAAATCATCGGTGTGGCCCTCGTCGGCTTGTTCCAGATGTTGGTATGGGCCATTATGCTCGTCGGCATCATCTTCGTTTGCAGCCAGGTGTTTGGTGGCAGTCCCGAGGCGGCCACTCCCGCCATGATGGGGGGCGGAGCCTCGGCGGCTATGGCTGCAGGCAGCGAGAGCGCCGTCATCCTCTCGGCTCTCTCTCATCTGCCTTTTGGTCAGATCACCGTGATGTTCCTTTGCTGCTTCGTGGGTGGCTACCTGCTCTATGCGTCGTTTTTCGCCGCCGTTGGCGCCAGCATCAATTCACAAGAAGACAGTTCGCAGTTCATCATGCCCGTGGTGCTCATCATGGTTTTCTCGCTCTACGCCGCTATGTACAGCATCGAAGACACCAACTCGCCTCTCGCCTTCTGGGCCTCGATGTTCCCACTCACCTCGCCCATCGTCATGATGGTGCGCATACCGTTTGGCGTGCCTCTTTGGCAAGAACTGCTCTCAGCGGCTCTTTTGCTCGGCACGTCGCTGCTCTTCATTTGGCTAAGCGGTAAAATCTATCGTGTCGGCATCCTGATGTATGGCAAGAAACCTTCCATCCGCGAAATGCTCAAATGGGTGAGATACAAGTAGGCCTGCTGCATATTGCAAGATTATAAGACTGCCACAAAGGCTTGCCTTTGAGACAATAGCAATAAGAAGAGCTCCGTTTTTAGGGGCTCTTCTTTGTATATCAACCCATTACCGGCATAAGGGCCTGCATATTTTATCCCTCTTTTCAGGAAACCGGCCTTATTGACAAGAGGCCACAGAGCGTATAGCTGATTTTCCAGAAAAAATCGCGCACAAATATAGGCAAGTGTGCAAATTTTGTCTCAAATGTTTGCCCGTGATGGTCAAAAAGCCTAACTTTGCAGCACAAAACGTGAGTGCTGTCCCGTGCGATTTAACGCAGAGAGAGAAAGACACTCACCACACATCCACTACGCTCAACGCTTATGTCCATCTCAAAGACACGACGGAAACTGGTAGAAGTGGCGCGAGAACTTTTTGCGCGTAAAGGCTTGGATGCCACGACAATGAACGACATTGCCATCCATTCAGGCAAGGGCCGCCGCACGCTCTACACTTATTTCAGGAACAAAGAAGAAATTTACACCGCCGTCATTGAGAGCGAACTTGAGCGTCTTTCGGAGCGTCTTGACGAGGTGGCTTCGATAGACGCCGAACCCGAGCAGAAGGTGCTTACCTTGATATATACCCATCTGGGAATGATCAAGGAGACAGTGGCTCGCAACGGTTCGCTCCGGGCAGAGTTTTTCCGCAACATCTGGCTCGTGGAGAAAGTGCGCCGCAAGTTTGACGAAGAAGAGCGGTCCATCCTGGCCCGTGTCCTTGAAGAGGGCGTGGCCAAGGCCAAATTCCGCATTGACCACATAGGGCTGATGGCCGACATCATCCACTACACCGTCAAGGGTCTCGAAGTACCCTACATCTACGACCGTCTCGGCGAAGGCCTCACCGAAGCCGACACCCGGCCCATCGTTATGGGCATTGTGCGCAGAGCCTTGGGTATGAACGCCCAAATCGTCTGAATGCGTCCACCCGCCGGCGTAATATTTTGACACGACAAATCTATTCAATCAACAATAAACAAAAGAATTAACACAATGGGATTATTAACCGGTAAAACCGCATTGGTCACAGGCGCTGCCCGTGGCATCGGTAAGGCCATCGCCTTGAAATTTGCCCAAGAGGGTGCCAACATTGCCTTTACAGACCTCGTCATCGACGAAAACGGTGAAGCCACCAAGGCTGAAATCGAAGCTCTCGGTGTGAAGTGTGTCGCTTATGCCTCAAACGCTGCCGACTTCGCTCAGACCGAAGAAGTGGTGGGCAAGGTACACGCCGACTTCGGCTCCATCGACATCCTCGTGAACAATGCCGGAATCACCAAAGACGGCTTGATGATGCGTATGTCTGAAGCCCAGTGGGATGCCGTGATTGGCGTAAACCTCAAGTCGGCCTTCAACTTCATCCATGCCTGCACCCCCATCATGATGCGTCAGCGCAGTGGTTCAATCATCAATATGGCCAGCGTCGTTGGCGTACACGGCAACGCCGGACAGAGCAACTACGCTGCTTCAAAGGCCGGTATGATTGCCTTGGCCAAGAGTGTGGCTCAGGAAATGGGCAGCCGCGGCATCCGTGCCAACGCCATCGCTCCGGGCTTCATCGAAACAGCCATGACCGCAGCCCTCTCTGAAGAGGTGCGCAAGGAATGGATGAAAGCCATCCCCCTCCGTCGCGGCGGCAAGCCCGAAGACATCGCCGACGTAGCCACCTTCCTCGCCTCTGATATGTCTTCTTACATCAGCGGCCAGGTCATCCAGGTAGACGGTGGTATGAATATGTAAATCGTTCCCGTGAGTCCCATAAACTCACGGACAGACTTGGGATGCAACACCGAGTCGCTTCTTACAAACAACGCGAGGCAGACAAAAGCTTATGACGTCAGTCGGCTTTTGTCTGCCTCGATTTCTTTTATCATATATAAAAGACGTCTGAGACTGCTACCGGCCCTTTAGAGATATTGTTGTCCGGTAAACAGTTAATGGTTTAATTCGTTGATGTTTGTGGCGCAGGAACAAACTGAGGGAGCTACTTCGCCAAAGGGAACAAAAAGCGCCCGTACCCAATTGGCTGAGTACAGACGCAGGAAAGTGAAAATCACGAAAGGGGAATTTCCCCAGAGAGACTTTTAGAGGTTAGGATTGATTTCGCTCCACTTGCTGATTTCGGGCACGATGCCGAGCGTAACGAGTTCGTCGCGCATCTTGCAGAGGTGGGCGTAGCTGGCGTCGAGGGCGGCAAGTTCGTCGGCCGTGCCTTGAGGCATGGTGTAGGTGCAGCCGTTCTTGTCGAGCTTGGTGTCCATGGCCATCATAATGTGGCTGTATTTCTCGTTCTTCACGAAGGTGCCGGCGGGGAAACGGAAGGCTTCGCCACCCATCACCGAGCGGATCATCTCAACAGAGAGATAGGCCGGGCTCTGGAACGAACTGCGGCGACGGAGCTCGATAATCTTGGCACCGCCCTGGATGACGTCTTTGCGCATCTGTGCCCACTCCTCTTCGGGGAACTCGGGCGTACCGATGATGTCGGTGAGCTTGCGGCCGTCGATGGTCACCTTGCTGCCGAACACGGCCATCTGTTCGCCGTGACCGCCATAGGTGGCGCAGCCTTTCACTTCGCTCTGCATCACACCGAACTTCTTGGCCAAAGCGCTCTGCAGACGGGTGCTGTCGAGAGCGGCGAGAGTGGTCACCTGTGAGGGCTTCAGACCTGAGTAGAGCAGGGTGACGAGACCGGTGAGGTCGGCGGGGTTGAAGATAATCACCACGTGCTTCACGTCGGGACAGTAGGTCTTGATGTTCTTGCCGAGCTGCTCGGCGATTTCGCAGTTGCCTTTGAGCAGGTCTTCGCGGGTCATACCTTCTTTACGGGGTGCACCACCCGAAGAGATGATGTATTTGGCATCCTTGAAAGCCTCAGCCACGTCGGTGGTGGCCACGATGTTGACGTCGCCGAAACCGCTCTGACGCATTTCTTCGGCCACGCCTTCGGGCGAGAACACGTCATAGAGACAGATATTGTTGGTCAGGCCCATCATCAAAGCGGTCTGTACCATGTTTGAACCAATCATGCCGGCGGCGCCGACAATCACCAATTTGTCGTTTGTCAAAAAAGCCATAATTGAAATGTGTTTATTTATTTGGATGTTGTTTTTTCAACGCTTGTTCGAGAGCGAGTGCTGAGCTATGGGAAAACGCAGTTTTACCACTGCTATGCTGAGCCGCAGCCTATCTTGTGCAAAGATAGTGCAAGCGAGGGCAAAGGACAAAAAAAATAAGATATTTTAATTTTGTACTATGCCGAGCCGCAGCCTATCTTGCGCCGTCAGGCGAAAGTAGTGCAAGCGAGAGCAAAGGACAAAGAAAATAAGATATTTTAATCTTGGCGTGAAGAAACCGACAAGCGATAATGCGCTCTGCACACGAACAATGGCCGAGCCCATCGTAGCCTTACCGTCAAAGTCTTTTCCCTATACCCTATTTTTCGCCTTTTCCCCAATCACACAATCACAGCCTTCTAAATCTTTGGCCCATAAGCATTTGCTGTGACTGAACGCTCCGGTCACGTCCAATCACACGTCAGACGGCCCTCGAGCGGCTCGACGTCTGTCGGAACCAGCCAGAGGGCCGTCTGTGTTATGATTTTTAGATGTTGGGCGTCTTATTGCTCTTCGGCCAGACCCACAACGACACGGTTGTTGTCGTTTTCGGGGAAGGGCTGCACGGTGTCGCCCTTATAGTCAGAAGCGATACGACCGGCATCGATGCCATATTTGTTGATGAGCATCGTCTTCACGGCAGCGGCACGTTTCTCAGAAATGGCCTTATTGATAGAGGCGTTGCCCGTACCGGCGTCGGCATATGCGGTGAGTTGCACCTTGGCCGTGGGGTGAGCCTTGAGCCATTCAGCCAGTTTGGCCACCTTCACCTCTTCGGCAGCCGTCACCTTTGAACTGGCAATCTTGAAGAACACGTTGATCGAAGTCTTCTCTTTCACCTTGGGCTCGGGTTTAGGCTCAGGTTTGGGTTCGGGTTTAGGTTGCGGAGCGGGCACCACGGGTTTGGGCTCCGGCTTAGGTTCGGGTTTAGGCTCGGGAGCCGGTTGGGGAGCGGGAGCCACTTTGGCCTTCTTGAAGCCGAACTTATAGGTCACGCCGAGCAGTGCCGTAGCCTGCCAGTCAGGATTGCCGTTGAGTTTGCAGTTGAAGCGGTCGTGGAGGTTGTTGGCAGCCACTTCGAGGTTGATGCCCCAGTGTTTGGCCACGTTCACCTCAAACTGCATACCGATGCGGAAGTTGTGCACGAGACGGTCGTCTTTCCATGCCATCGGTTCGGTGCGGCCGATGCGTCTGAGCAGGGCGGCCTGTTCGTCATTGTCCCAAGCGTAGGTCAAGCCCACGCCGCCGATGAGGATGGCGTTGAACGTGTGTGTCTTTTTGGGGCAGATGATATTGGAGAGGTTGAACATCAAGTCGAGGTCTGTGGTGACGTATTTGAACTTGAATGTTTCGGCGTTGTCGCCCACTTTATATCCGCTTTTGTTGTTGAAGCCCTGTGCGTTGAGTCGTGCACCCACGGCCGGTGTGAAGAAGCGGCCCACGGAGACGGCTCCGATAGGCGTGGCCAGTTTGTCGATGGCGCAGTTGGTGAAGGTCACCTGTCCGCCACCCTGCACACTGATAAAGTTGTAGGGATAGGGTTCATAGTCTTTGTTAGACTGCGCTGCGGCGGGCATTGCGGTCATTGTGGCCAGCAGCAGGCCGGCGATGAGACTTTTGTTTTTCATAATAACCAATAATATTTGTAAAGAGTTTATTTGCTTGTGTGCGTGAGGTTGCGTAGTCTTTATTAGGCTATCGCTGTCGTAGCGTTCCGAATATCAAGCGGTAACCCGCCCAGCAATCTTTTTGCAAAGATAGTGCAAG
>JBJFGJ010000097.1:0-3657 GCA_051892575.1 Alloprevotella sp.
AATGTGAAAAATCGGCCCAAAAACCTTCCGATTATGTGAAATTTGGGGTGGTTTTGGGGTGGGAAAGTGTGAAATACCTATCTTTGCATTGTCTTATACTGTCTCAGACTATGGAAAAACTGCTTAGAAGAAAGGTTGATGCTTACTTGTTGGATTGGAAGAATAATCCAGGCCGGAAACCGCTTATCATAAAGGGTGCCCGCCAGATTGGGAAGACCCGCTCCATTGAGTGGTTTGCCCGTCAGCATTACGCCAGTGTCGTACAGATTAATTTTGTCGAACAGGTGAAATATAGAGAGATTTTCAATGATGGGTTTGAGGTGGATGCAATTTTGAAGAACATTTCTTTGCTCAATCCCGACTTTGCGTTCATACCTGGCGACACCGTCTTCTTTTTTGATGAGCTGCAGGCGTGTCCCAACTGTGCCACGGCGTTGAAGTTTTTCAAACTTGACGGACGTTTTGACGTGATTTGTTCCGGCTCTCTGATGGGCATCAACTATCGGGAGATTGAGTCGAACAGCGTGGGATACAAGGAAGACTATCTTATGCACTCTATGGATTTTGAAGAGTTCCTTTGGGCCAAGGGGTATTCTGACGAATTTGTGGCAGAGCTTTATCAGCATATGCAGGAAGTGAAGCCTTTCTCGGAATTGCAGTTGGACACGCTGTTTGGCCTTTTTCGAGATTATGTCATCATTGGCGGTATGCCGGAGGTGGTAAGCACCTACATCAAAAACGCCAATTTCGCCGGTACGCTGACATTGCAGCGCCAACTGCTTACAGACTACGAAGAAGACATCACGAAATATGTGGAAGGCTTGGACAAGGCCAAAGTCAAGGCTGTATACAACCACATTTCCACATTCTTGGCCAAGGAAAACAAGCGCTTTCAGATTACGAAGTTGGGCCGAAACGCGCGAAACCGCGACTATATCGGTTGCGTGGAGTGGCTTGCCGATGCCGGCGTGGTCAATCTCTGTTATTGTATGAACCAGCCCGAGCTGCCCCTCAAAGGGAACTACGATCCGAAACTGTACAAGTTGTATTTCAAGGATACGGGACTCTTGATTGCCTCGCTCGACGAAGAGGCGCAAGAAGATTTGCGTGCCAATAAGAACCTTGGCACCTACAAAGGCGCTATCTATGAGAACATTGTGGGCGATATGCTCGTGAAACAAGGCTATTCGCTGTTTTATTATAAGTCAGACAAATCTTCTCTTGAAATGGATTTCTTTGTCAGAGACGCCGACTCTCTCGTGCCTGTAGAGGTGAAAGCCAACGATGGGGCTACGGCATCGCTGAACAATCTGCTGCGGGAGGATAAGTACCCCGACATAAAATATGGCATAAAACTGGGGTATAAGAATGTCGGCTTCAACGGCAAGTTTTATACCTTCCCATATTTCCTTACCTTTTTGCTGAAAAGGTTTTTGGCCGGCGAACATTGAAATAACTCAGGGGAAGCCTCATCGAGGCTTCCCCTGAACTGTTCTGTTGCCGCCGCGGCGCGCTTTTTTGAGCGGTGCCGTCGGGGCGTAAAGTGTATGTTTTATGTCTTTTGGCCCAAAAGTTTATTCCACCTTAAAGTTGAACTCCCGGGCATATTCGCGCAGGATGGTGAGGCGGAGTGTGCGCTCGGTGAGGTTGTAGAGCGACGACCACTGGGTCTGCGAAGTCAGTTCGAGCGTGGGCGGCTGCGAAACGGCCTTGAGCAGCGACATGGCTTCGTCTTCTTTGAGCGTGTAGTTCTTGTAGAGCAGGGTGTTGCGGATGGTTTCGTAGCGTGCCTTGCCGTGGTTGGAGCCCCAGCCGTCTTGGGTGCCTACCATTGTGGGCGACACGTAGAAATTGGTGACACAGCGCAGGGTGTCGTTGCCGGTCAGCACCTCCATCGTGCGGGGGATGCTGTCTTGTGCGGGAATGGTGTATTCCACGATGGCATAGTCGCCAGTGGCGTCGGCCATAAAGAAGTGGTAGTTGCTGTGGCCGGTGCCATTCATGTCCATATCGTATCCCCTGAGCATCTCGACGGCTTCTTTCACGGTCGAGGCACGGTCGAGGAGCATACGTATGGCCACGGTGGTGCTGATTTTGGTGTTGTTGCCCTCTTGTGTTGTCGGCCTTTCGTTGAGAGCCAGGACGCCAATGGCAAAGCCGTCTTCGTTGATGCCGTCGAGGGCGGCGTAGGGCAGCCCCATAAGCATGGAGAGGTCTGACGAGCCGTCGGTGTAGAAGCCTTGGCGATAGCCCATTTGCATACCGTCTACCATCGAGATGGACTTTTTGCCGTCTTTGGGCGCGGTGTGCACGAGAATGGCTGCCGTGGGGATGTAGCTCTTCTTGTCGGGCGTGAAGTGGCGGTAGTCGTAGTTGCGGCCCATCAAGAAGCCGATGCCGTCTGCGCGGGGTACGGCAAAGGCGCTGCAGCCTGCACCGTAGTTGAGCTGCACTTTGTGCGAGGGCATTTGGTCGTAGAGCAGGGAGGCCACGTAGGTGAAAAGGTCTTCGGTCGTGGTCTTGCCGGATTGCAACACGGCGTCGAGCTTGTAGTCCTCCGTGTAGTTGATTTCATAGAGTCTGCCGGCGCCGTCGATGTCTTTCATAGAGTGGATCATCGCCAGTTTGTTGGCGTCGGTGATGCATTCGATTGTGTTGTGGGTGGGCAATTCGTAGTCGTCGTCGCTGCATGAGGCGGTGCCGATGGCCATTGTACCCATCAACGCCATGGTGAGGCATTTGCCGGTAAGATGTTTGGTTTTCATAAACTGAGAGATTTTGATGTTGAAATGATTTCCTTTCTGAATGTAAGCAAATGGGCGGAGCAGTGTGCCCGATTGACACTATAATGTCTCTTTCTGCGGCAAAATTACAACTTGACCGTCATTCCAAGTTTAGTTTTGTTGATGTTTTTTATATGGCTTCAATTATTTTAACAAGCTTCGGTTGGAGTTTGCGCCGTTTTTGTCTTTTGGCAATGCGGAAATAAATGTGTAAATTTAGGTATGGAAAGAAGGGAGGCCGTGGAGCCTCTTTTTTTTGTCGCTTCTTGGCGTAACTGTCCTTATGGCAATGATTTCCGGACTAAGGACAGTTGTTCTTGGGCTTATGGCAGGCAAGGTTTGGCCTATGGGCGAGGCTTTTTGTATGCTTTTCCGGATTTTGTGGAATAGTGGGAGGAGACCGCAATATTATTTTGTGTTAATTGTTGGGTGTTTGGCTGGGCACGTGTCACTTTTGAGCCAGCTTTTAAACACTTCCCCCGATGTGAGGATGGGGAATTGCTTCGCGCGCGTGCGTGTAAATATTATATGTGTAACGGTGGGTTTGTGGGATTTTAGTCCAAAGAGATTTTGTTTTGCCTATGTCTTTCATTTTGCTTTTGCTCTCATTTGCACTAACTTTTAATAAGTTGAGGCTGCACTCGGCAAAGGCAAAACGAAAAACTACGTCTTTCATTTTGCCTTTGCGCTCATTTGCACTAACTTTCACCTACCGGCGCAAGTTAGGCTGCGGCTCGGGCAAGCAACCTAAAAAAATCCTTTTTTTATTTTGCTTACCGCTCGCCTTGCACTAACTTTTAATAAGTTGAGGCTGCACTTGGTATACTTTCAAGATAGAAGTGCAATTTCCGCTGCCGCTCCCTCGTATTCGAAG
>JBJFGJ010000098.1:0-3632 GCA_051892575.1 Alloprevotella sp.
TTTACGGAAAATGATGCAGACACTTAGAAAAATTGCCCTGATATGTCTGGCCTTGTGGTGCGGCCTCACAGCTGTGGCACAAGGCACTGCCGGACTGCCCAAAGGAGGGAGTGACTCACTTGTCAGACGGACGCACAAGGGTTACGCCGTGGCCTATGACACTTCTAAACTCTGTCCTGTCTGGGTGGCTTGGCAACTTACGGCTTCACGCTTGACGAAAGAAGCTGAGCGTAACAACAAGTTCAAGCAAGAACCCGACTTGACGCATTGCACAGCTACCCATGCCGATTACACGAAAAGCGGTTACGACCGCGGCCATATGTGTCCGGCGGCCGATAACGCTTGGAGTGTCACGGCAATGGCAGAGTCTTTCTTCACCACCAACATTTGTCCACAGTTGCCACGACTCAACCGCGGCACGTGGAAAACGCTTGAAGAAGAAATGCGCCGCAAAAGCCTCGCCGGCGATACGCTCTATATCGTCTGTGGTCCGATTTTTAACTCCAAAGTCACGCACGCCAAAATCGGCAAAAACGGCGTGAGTGTGCCCGAGTCTTTTTATAAGGTGGTGTATTACCGCCATAAGGGACGGAGTGGGGCAGTGGGCTTCATCTTCAGCAATCTCCCAGACAAATCGCTCAAGCCGCGACATGTCACCGTCGACCTCGTGGAGCGTGTCACAGGTCTCGATTTCTTCCCCAATCTTCCCGACGACGAGGAGCAACGGGTTGAGAGTCAGATAGACCGGCAACTGTTTCACTAACGCCACCTCCTATTCAGCCACCTATCCATCCACTCCTATATTATAATAGGTCTATGTCAAAGAAAACATCTTCAGTAACCGACGATTTGAGATACCTCAAATTGCTCTCGCGCAACTTTCCCTCTGTCTCTGCAGTGACGACAGAGATTATCAACCTCGAAGCCATTCTCCATCTGCCTAAGCCCACGGAACACTTCCTGGCCGACCTCCACGGCGAGAACGAAGCCTTCCAGCACGTCTTGCGTAACGCGTCGGGTAACATCAAACGCAAGGTCAACGAACTCTTTGGCAATACGCTTCGGAGCCAGGAAAAGAAAGACCTCTGCACCTTAATCTATTATCCCGAACAAAAACTCGAGCTCGTCAAACACTCAGAGCCCAATCTGGCCGACTATTACCAGACCACGCTCGATAGGCTCATCACCGTCTGCCGCAACGTGTCGTCGAAATACACACGCTCGAAAGTGCGCAAAAGTCTGCCCGAGGAGTTTGCCTATATCATTGAGGAGTTGCTCCACGAGTCCACCGAAGACCACAACAAGCAGGCCTATGTCAACGTGATTATCCAAACGATTATCCGTACGCGCCGCGCCGACCACTTTATTGTGGCGCTTTGCCAGCTTATCCAGCGCCTCTCCATCGACAGGCTCCACATCCTCGGCGATATTTTCGACCGCGGCCCGGGAGCTCATCTGATTATGGACACGCTTTGCGGCTATCACCACATGGACATACAGTGGGGCAACCACGACATCTTGTGGATGGGTGCCGCTGCCGGCAACCTCGCCTGCATAGCCAGCGTCATCCGTCTCTCTTTGCGCTACGCCAACACCCAGACGCTCGAAGAAGGTTATGGCATCAACATGGTGCCGCTGGCCACCTTCGCTATGGAAACCTATAATGACGACCCTTGCACACTCTTCCAGCCCATCACCGACAAGACCGACGGCGAAGACGAAAAGACTCTGAGACTTCTGTCTCAGATGCACAAAGCCATGGCCATCATACAGTTCAAGCTCGAAGGCCAACTCTATCACCGTCATCCGGAATGGCAAATGACCGACCGTGCCTTGCTCGAACACATCAGCCTTGAAGAAGGAACCGTAAAAGTGGGCGAACAAACCCATCCGCTGCTCGATGCTTATTTGCCTACGCTCAATCCCGACTCGCCCTATGAACTCACGGCTGAAGAACTCGACCTGATGCAGCGTCTGGCACACTCGTTCATGATCAATGAGCGTCTGCAACGCCACGTGGCCTGCCTGCTCCACTACGGTGGCATGTATGGCATTTACAACAGCAATCTGCTCTTCCATGCCTCCGTGCCGCTCAATGCCGACGGCACACTGCGTGAGGTGGAAGTGATGGGTCAGACCGTCAAAGGCAAGTCTCTGCTCGAGCGCGTAGAGCAGACCGTCCGGGCCGCCTTCGATACAGATGTGGATGAAGACGAACGCAACGCTGCGACCGACTTTTTCTGGTATCTGTGGTGTGGCAGCAATTCGCCGCTCTTTGACAAATCGAAGATGGCCACTTTCGAACGCTACTTCATTGCCGACAAAGCCACTCATAATGAGGAGAAAGGCTACTACTACCGTTTGCGCGACGATGCAGCCGTATGCGACGTACTTCTTGATGAGTTTGGTGTGGAAGGCGAACACCGCCACATTATCAACGGCCATGTCCCCGTGCGTGTGGGCAAGGGCGAAAACCCCATCAAGGCAGGCGGCCGGCTTATGGTCATAGACGGCGGTTTTGCCAAGGCCTATCACCACACCACCGGCATTGCGGGCTATACCCTCGTATTCCACAGCCGAGGTTTTCAACTCGTGCAGCACGAACCGTTCTCTTCAACTGAAGAAGCCATCCGCCGCGGCACCGACATCCGCAGTACCACACAGATTGTCGAACTCACCGGACATCGCGCCATGGTGGCCGACACCGACATCGGCCGGGAGCTTTCCCGTCAGATTTCTGACCTCGAAAATCTCCTCGTGGCCTATCGCCGTGGCCTTATCAAAGAGAAAAACTGACCTACCATACTTGTATGCAATGAAAACCTTAAGAGAATTATACCGCATTGGCCAGGGACCTTCGAGTAGCCACACCATGGGGCCTCGAATGGCGGCTCAACAATATCTCAACAAGCATCCTGAAGCCCTTCACTTCCGTGTGACACTCTACGGCAGCCTCGCCGCCACTGGCAAAGGGCACTTGACCGACCGCGCCATACTCGACGTATTGGGCGAAGACCGCACAGAGATTGTCTGGCATCCTGAAATCGTGCTCGACTTCCACCCCAACGGCATGCGCTTTGAGACCATCTCGACCGACGGACAGGCTTCGGGCAGTTGGCTGGTATTCAGCGTCGGCGGAGGTGCTTTGGCTGAAGACGGCGACCAACTTGTGCAGTCCCCCGATATTTATGAGCTCAACAGCCTGCTTGACATCAAACGCTGGTGTGAGGAGCGCGGCAAATCCTATTGGGAATATGTCGAAGAGCGCGAAGGCAAAGAGATTTGGGATTATCTTGAAGAAGTATGGGTGGTGATGAAAGCTGCTGTTGAGCGCGGCCTCGAGCACGAAGGCGTATTGCCCGGTTGTCTCAAACTGCGCCGCAAAGCCCCCGACTACTACATCAAAGCCATGGGCTATAATTCAAACCTTCAGACGCGCGGTCTCGTCTTTGCTTATGCCTTGGCCGTGAGCGAAGAGAATGCTTCGGGCGGCCGCATCGTCACGGCCCCTACCTGTGGCGCATGTGGTGTAGTCCCCGCTGTGCTCTATCATATACAGAAGAGCCGCAAGTTCCCTGACCGACGTATTCTCCACGCATTGGCCACCGCCGGCCTTGTGGGCAATGTTGCCA
>JBJFGJ010000099.1:0-3628 GCA_051892575.1 Alloprevotella sp.
TGTGATACCACACCAGCCTCTCTTTAAGTTGAAGAACGATTAGTGTGATACCACATCAGCCTCTCTTTAAGTTAAAGTATGGCTTTGCTATGACCACATGACCCTCTCTTTAAGTTAAAGTATGGTTAGTGTGATACCACACCAGCCTCTCTTTAAGTTGAAGTACGGCTTTGCTATGACCACACGACCTTCTCTTTAAGTTGAAGAGAGGCTTATATACAAAAGTGAAGACCATCGTCAATATTCAACTTACTCACTTCGCAGGCCGAAAACAGTCCAAGCGTTTCAGACGAGAATAAAAGCAGGTTTGGAAACATCCTCTCAACAACAGAAACAAACAAAAGGAAAGCCACAAGCCGTGATTACCCCAAAGCGGTTCAAAGCAATAATAGGAGACAAAGAATCCGCACGTAGCCAACAGCATGGAGAGAAAAAGCAAACCGGTTGAAGTGACTCCTATATAAATGCCGTCCCACAGAAAGGCAGCAAATCCGGCAAAAGGTATCACGGCTATCCAAAGCACATCGGCCTCGGCCTGCTCCAAAACCACAGCGCTGTCGGTCAACAGACTTAGAAACAAACGACCGCCCACCCCATAAACCAACGTAAAGATGACGGCCAGGGAGATACCCCAACGGAAGAGGCGCGCCACCATAAAGCGAAAGGCCGACAAGCGACCGGCACCGGCATATTGACCGGCAAGGGCTTCACCGGCATTGGAGAAACCATCCATGAAGTAAGAGAAGAAGTAAAAGAATTGGAGCAACACGGCATTGGAGGCTAATATCAAGTCGCCGCGACGCGCCCCGGCTATGGTGAAGAAGGAGGTGACCGACAAGATACACAACGTACGCAGGAAAATATGTTTGTTCACGTGCAGAAACCTCATGATGTCGCGCCGATTGAGCACGGCAATGCCCGGCGTAGGTCTCAGATACTGCGGATAACGCGTTCGCCACACCACTACGGCCAAAAGCAAGCCCACATACTGTGCAGCCAGCGTGCCCAGGGCCACGCCTTTCACCTGCCAATGAAAAACAAAGACAAAAAGCAGACTGAGCAGTACGTTCGACACATTTTGCACCAGGGCAATGGTCATCGTAGCCCGCGTATTCTGCAACCCGATGAGCCATCCGTTGAATCCGTAAAGCAAGATGACGGCAGGAGCACCCCAGATGCAGATGCGGAAATAAGTGAGCGCCTCGGCCTTCACCTCCGCTGAAGCATCAATGAGTTGCAACGCCAAACGACTGATGGGATACTGAAAGAGCAGCAACAAGAACGAAATAATCAAAGCAAAACAACAGGAGCGCAACAATACGGCCGTCACTTCGCCCCGCGCTCCGGCTCCCAAAGCCTGCGCCGTAAAGCCGCTCGTACCGGCACGCAAGAATCCGAACACCCAATAAAAAATACTGAAGATCATGCTGCCCACGGCAATGGCACCCATATAAACCGGCGAACCGAGATGGCCCACAATGGCCGTGTCGGCCAGGCCAAGAAGAGGCACGGTGATGTTAGAAACAATGGCGGGAAGAGCAATTCGCAGAATAGCAGAACGAGACATGGGCAACAGAGAAAAACAAGGATGAATCAATCAGGGCGTTTCGCGATAGTCAAACACATATTTCACCTCCTTGAAGGCATAGGTGCGCTCGCGCCCCGCTTCATCAGTCAGACGAAGGCACCCCTGGGGCTCAATCCCCGCGATGCGGGCTCGGAACAGACCCTCGGAGTCACGATAGAGATGGTAACCCTCGCGCCGATAGAGCCTCTCGCAATAGGGAGCAACCACACGCTCCTCACGCCCCTGCTCAAGATCAGCGTAAAGAGACAGGAACTCCGCAACGATTGCTTCGAGCAACGGACGCAGGCTCACCTCGTGCCCCACAATCTGACAAAGCGAAACCGGATTGGGAGGATAGGTGGAGAAATGAGTTTGATTGACATTGATGCCGGTACCGATCACGCAATACCGGAACTCCGTTCCGCGCAACGCATTCTCGATCAAAGTACCGCTCACCTTGTCATGACGATAATAGATATCGTTGGGCCATTTGATTTCAAAACCGGGATGCAGTCGGTTGAGCACACGACAAACCGACAGCGAGGCAGCCTGCAGGAGCAGGAACTGGCGTTTGGGCGACAAGAAAACAGGGCGAACACCTAAGCTGTAAAGCAGGTTACAACCCGCCTCACTCTCCCAGCGGTGGTCGGCCTGACCTCGGCCGGCCGTCTGATTCAAAGCCTGCACCACGAGAAAGGACTTTCGGCAGTCACCGATACGCCGCTTCACCTCATCATTGGTAGAGCCGGTCTCATCGACCACCACCCATTCACATCTTTCAAGAAGGTCTGTATTCATCATCTTATTAGTTACGCAACGACGGGAGCGAGTCATTCATGCCGCGATACTCCTGCACCTGATAGCGGCTGTCGGCATGAACAGCATCCTTGATATGGCGCAAGCGATAAGAAGCACCGTCCGTCACAATTGAAATCACATCAAACCGACAGGGCATATCAACCCTTTCCCTCCTCATGTAGGCATTAGCCGCCAACTTCAAATAACGCACTTTATCGCGGTCGATAGCCTCTTCGGGTTGTCCGAAACGATCTGAAGAACGCGTCTTCACCTCCACAAAAATCAGGAAACCTAACTTCTCGGCCACTATGTCCAACTCATGATGACCGTCACGCCAGTCGAAACAACGAATATTGTAATCGTGCAAAATCAGAAAACGCCGGGCAATCATTTCGCCCCATCGGCCCAAGTCATTATGCGCTGCCATATACAAGAAAAATCGGATGCAAAATTAAGACTTTTACAGATTATTGCAAATTAAAATAATACCTTTGTAGACAAATGCGGATAGCGCGCCTTGCCCCTCTGGGCAGCAACAGACGACTAACCCCAATTTCCCCAACTGATATGGACGACCAATATTTCATGAAGAAAGCACTCGAAGAGGCTCGGCGAGCTCTGGAGATGGACGAAGTGCCCATCGGAGCCGTTGTAGTGAGCAACGACCGGATCATAGCCCGTGGTCACAACCTCACGGAACACCTCAACGACGTGACGGCTCATGCCGAGATGCAAGCCATTACGGCTGCCGCCAACTACCTCAACGGAAAATACCTCAACGACTGCACCCTTTACGTCACCGTGGAGCCCTGCACGATGTGTGCCGGAGCCCTGGGATGGTCGCAAATAGGACGCATCGTTTATGGTACCTCCGACCCTAAGCGGGGTTACATGAGTTACGCACCACTGGCCCTGCATCCGCGTACGCAAGTCACGGCCGGAGTTTTGGCTGACGAAGCAGCCTCATTGATGAAAGATTTTTTCAAGAAGAAAAGATAAACATACAATAACACTAACAACTCAATATGACAAAGTTTAAAAGAATACTCTTAAAGCTGAGCGGCGAAAGTCTGGCCGGTCAGCAAGGACATGGCATCGATGTAGACAGACTCAATGACTACGCCCGCCAAATCAAAGAAGCCCACGACATGGGAGTAGAAATCGGCATCGTGATTGGCGGAGGTAACATCTTCCGCGGATTAAGCGGTGCAGGCAAGGGTTTCGACCGCGTGAAGGGCGACCAGATGGGCATGTGCGCCACAG
>JBJFGJ010000100.1:0-14945 GCA_051892575.1 Alloprevotella sp.
GGTGGCTGCTGGCCCAACTCTACAAGAAGGGCCTGCTCTATAAGGGCTATACCATTCAGCCCTACAGCCCTGCAGCCGGCACGGGTCTGTCGAGCCACGAGCTCAACCAGCCGGGCTGCTATCGCGACGTCAAAGACACCACCGTGACGGCGCAGTTCCGCATCACCGACCCCAAGGCCGAGATGACGGGATGGGGCGAACCTTGTTTCCTGGCCTGGACCACCACGCCGTGGACACTGCCCTCCAACACGGCACTCTGCGTGGGGCCGACCATTGACTATGTGGCTGTGCGCACGTTCAATCCCTACAACGGCCAACCTATAACGGCTGTGCTTGCTGAGGCTCGTCTCGGCGCCTATCTCAAGGCTGAAGGCCAAGACCAAAGTCTCGAAGGGTACAAACCCGGCGACAAGATCATCCCCTGGCAGATTGTGGGCCGATGGAAAGGCACCGAACTCGTGGGCCTTCACTATGAGCAACTCATGCCCTGGGTGAAACCCACAGAAAAAGCCGGCGACACCGCCGCCGCTTTTGTCAACGACTTCGTGGCCGCCCATCCCGAAAAATGCTTCAAGGCCGCCGGCGACACCTTTGCCGACCTCTCTTCCCTGGCCTTCCGCGTCATTCCCGGCGACTATGTGACCACCGAAGACGGTACGGGCATCGTCCACATCGCTCCGACCTTCGGTGCCGACGACGCCAAAGTGGCCAAGGCTGCCGGCATCCCCTCGCTCTTTATGGTGACTCGCCGCGGCGAAACCCGTCCGATGGTCGACCTCACCGGCAAATACTATCTGCTCGACGAATGTGACGAGGCATTTGTGAGCCATCTGGTCAATGCCGAGGCCTATACTCACGCCGGCGACTACGTGAAAAACGCCTACGCGCCCGAATTCAACAAAGACGGCAAGTACGACGAGGCTGCTGCCGCCAAGGCCGAAGACCTCAACATCGTGCTCTGCATGGAGATGAAGCAGGCCGGCACGGCTTTCAAAATCGAAAAGCACGTGCACAACTATCCCCATTGCTGGCGCACCGACAAGCCGGTGCTCTATTACCCGCTCGACAGCTGGTTCATCCGGTCCACGGCCATGAAGGAGCAAATGATTGCCCTCAACAAAACCATCCGCTGGAAGCCCGAAAGCACCGGTACGGGCCGCTTCGGCAAATGGCTCGAAAACCTCAACGACTGGAACCTCAGCCGTTCAAGATACTGGGGCACTCCCCTACCCATCTGGCGCAATGAAGAAACGCGCGAAGAGGTGTGCATCGCCTCTGTCGAAGAACTCTACAACGAAATCGAGCGCAGCGTCAAGGCCGGCTTCATGGAGAGCAATCCGCTCAAAGACAACGGCTTCATTCCCGGCGACTATTCTAAAGAAAACTACGACCGCATAGACCTGCACCGCCCCTACGTGGACCGAATCGTGCTCGTGTCGCCTTCAGGTCGTCCTATGCACCGCGAGACAGACCTCATCGACGTTTGGTTTGACTCCGGCGCTATGCCCTATGCCCAGATCCATTATCCGTTTGAAAACAAAGACCAACTCGACGGCCGCACGGTCTATCCCGCCGACTTCATCGCCGAAGGCGTAGACCAGACACGTGGCTGGTTCTTCACCCTCCACGCCATTGCCACCATGGTGTTTGACACGGTGGCCTTCAAAGCCGTCATCTCAAACGGTCTGGTACTCGACAAAAACGGCAACAAAATGTCGAAGCGTCTGGGCAATGCCGTTGAGCCTTTCGGCGCCATCAAGAAATACGGCAGCGACCCCTTGCGCTGGTACATGATTACCAACTCCGCGCCCTGGGACAACCTCAAGTTCGACGAAGAGGGCGTACAGGAAGTGGCTCGTGCCTTCTTCGGCAAACTCTTCCAGACCTACTCGTTCTTTGCCATGTATGCCAACGTCGACGGCTTCGACGGCAAAGCGCCTCAGGTAGACTTCGACAAACGGCCGCAAATCGACCGCTGGATTCTCTCCGAGCTCGGTACGCTCGTCAAAGGCGTAACCGCGGCCTACGAAGACTATGAGCCCACCCGTGCCGGACGTATGATCAGCACTTTCGTGGTCGACAACCTCTCCAACTGGTACGTGCGACTCTGCCGCAGCCGCTTCTGGGCCGGCGAGATGAACGAAGACAAACTCAGTGCCTATCAGACGCTCTTCAGCTGCCTGCTGACGGTGTCGAAACTCATGGCCCCCATCGCTCCCTTCTATGCCGACCGTCTCTATCGCGACCTGCGCGACGCTGCCGGCGAAACAGCCGAGAGCGTACACCTTGCCCAGTTCCCCGTGGCCGACGAAAGCCAAATCGACTCAGCGCTCGAACAGCGTATGGAACTGGCACAAAAAGTCACCTCTATGGTGCTTTCGCTCCGCAAGAAAGAGCACGTCATCGTGCGCCAACCCCTGCAACGCATCTGCATACCTGCCACCGACGCCAACCTGCGCAACGACATCGAGGCCATGAGCAGCCTCATCCTCGACGAGGTCAACGTCAAATGTCTCGAATTTGTCGAAGGCGACATGCTGGAGAAGAAGGTGAAATGTAATTTCCGCGTCATGGGCAAGAAGTTCGGCAAACTTATGAAAGCCGTAGCCGCCGTCGTGACGGCATTGCCGCAAGCCGACATCGCTACCCTCGAAAGCGCCGGTTCGCTTCAGATTGAAGTGGAAGGCCAACAGCTCACCATTGAGCGCGACGACGTGGAGATTGTGAGCGAAGACATTCCCGGCTGGACCGTCGCCACCGACGGTTCGCTCACCGTGGCTCTCGACCTCGAAATCACCGAATCGCTCAAGCGCGAAGGCATGGCACGCGAAATCGTGAAGCGCATCCAGGCCTACCGCAAAGCCGCCGGTTTTGAAATCACCGACCACATCAAGGTGCGGCTCGAGTCTAACGACCTCCTTCAGGAGGCCGCCCGTGACTATGCCGACTACATCTGTGGACAGGTGCTGGCCGATGACTTCACTTTCGGCCCCACCACAAGCGGCAACAGTCTTGATTTTGAAGACTTCCAGGTGGGCGCAGATATTGTCAAAGCGTAATCAATAAGGACCAAATCAATAATAACTACCTTATAATCTTATCTATCATGTCTGAAAAAAATCGCTACTCTGACGAAGAGCTTGAAGAGTTCAAGCAACTCATCAACGCCAAAATTGAACTCGCCCAGAGAGAGTATCAGCAAATCATGGACACCTTGACGGGCAAAGACGGTAACGGCGTGGACGACACCATGCCGACCTACAAAGTGCTTGAAGAAGGCTCGATGACTCAGACCAAAGAAGAACTCACCAATATGGCCGCACGCCAGCAGAAGTTCATCCAAGGTCTCAAAGCCGCACTCGTACGCATTGAAAACAAGACCTACGGCATCTGTCGCGTCACGGGCAAACTCATCCCCAAAGAACGCCTCCGGGCTGTTCCCCATGCCACGCTCAGCATCGAAGCCAAACTCACACAAAAGAAATAAACAAGGCAAGACACCGGGCGCTTCGACCCGGTGTCTTCCGTATGGCCTCGTGCCAAAGACCCGATTATGTCTCTCCCCACCAACCACCGCAGCCGCACACTCACGGCCATTGCCATCGTGGCCCTCATCCTCATCGTCGACCAGATCATCAAGATTGCCGTCAAGACCAATATGGCTCTCGGCGAGCAGATTGAGGTGACCGACTGGTGCCACATTTGCTTCACCGAAAACAAAGGTATGGCGTTTGGTATGGAATATGTCGGCACAATGGCACTCTCACTCTTCCGCATCGTGGCCGTGGCCTTTTTTGCCTACGCCCTTTTCAACATCATCAAGAAACGGGCGCCGTGGGGACTGCTGGTAAGTTGGGCCGCCGTGGTGGCCGGTGCTGCCGGTAACATCATAGACAACTTCTTCTACGGTCTCATCTTCAGCGAGAGCGGCAGGGGCTTGGACCAAGTGGCCCACTTCACGGCTTTCGGTGAAGGCTATGGCGGTTTTCTCACCGGCCGGGTGGTCGACATGTTCTATTTCCCTCTCTTCACCTGGCCCGACTGGATGCCACTCGTGGGCGGCAACGTCTTTTTCGGCGCAGTCTTCAACTTTGCCGATGCTGCCATCAGTTGCGGCGGCATAGCGCTGGTCATCTTCTACCGCCACTACCTCTCCATCGACTATCTTTTCAAACGCACCTGACGCCTTCCGTATGGAATCCATAACCCGACTCATAGCGGCGACGTTTATGCTGGTCGCCATGCTCACGGCCTGCCAAAGCGACAGGCCTGAAGGCATTCTCTCCAACAGCGAGATGGAAGCCGTGCTCTACGACTACCACCTCGCCATTGAGTTGGGCACACAGGCCGAAGCCGAACAGCAAACCAAAATAAAAGAAACCCGACTCAACGCCCACTATTACACGCAGGCAGCCCTGGCGAAACACGGTCTCAAACAGGCAGACTTTGAGCGCTCGCTTGAATGGTTTTCGGCCCATCCCGAAGAGTTGCTCGACATTTACAAACGGCTCAACGAGCGCATGGCGGGCGATTTGGGCAATCTGCCCACACCGGCCGACGGCATGGCTTTCTCGCAAGACGCTGCTGCCGACACCACCGATATCTGGCAAGAAGCACGACAGTTGATGCTTTCATCGCAAGCCAGCACACACTTCTCGTTCCAACTCGACGCCGACACGTCGTTCCACGCCGGCGACCTGCTGCGTCTGCAATTCACCTCGGAGTGGTTCTATAAGGAGGGACAACGCTCAGGCACCGCTCTGCTCACCATTAAATATAAAGACGGCACGTCGCAAACCGTACAGTTGGCCATCTATGGCTCGGGCCGCCAACAGACGTCGGTGACGATTGCCGACAAACCCATCGAGACCATTTGCGGCTTCTTCTATCAAAACACGGAATGGTCCAAACGACCCCGCATCCTCTACCTCAGCGGCATCAGCCTTTTGCGCATCCACTCAAAAGGCACACCGACGGCCTCAGGCGAAATGCCATTGCGTCCGGACTCAACCCTTCAAGCGCCCAAAGCACCCCTCACCGCCAACCAACGCCTCCGCGACAGCCTTCTCAGAGCCGACTCGCTCAACCGCACCAGACCGCATTTCAGATAAACCATTCGGCCAAACCCATTCCCCACCTTCATTATCTGCTGCCTATGCCAACCGACCGTCTCACCGAGCGCTTCGCTGTGTCGCGCCTGCACTTGCCGGGCGGCGAAGTGTTGAAAAACCAGGTTGTCGAAGTTTGGCAGGCTGCTGACGGCAGCAAGCACTACAGTTATTATGATTTGGAGCGCGAACTTCCCTTCACCATGTGGCGAGGCGGCGACTTTTGGCTCTGAAATTGCAAGTGGGCTTTACAAAAAAGGCGCTCATTTTGTTCATTTTCTCTTTGAAAACTAAAAAACTTCTTTTAGTTTTTCTTTTTTCACTCTTTTGCTTTACCTTTGCCGGTGTTAAGAACAATATGTTTAACTCAAAACAAAATTATTGGGTATGAAAAAACTTATTCTTTCAATGGTACTCGCCGTTATGGGCATTACCGCAAGTGCACAGTTCTATGCCGGTGGTGAAGTTGGGCTCAGCAGGAACTGGGAAGACAACAAGACTCAGTTTACAATTAGCCCCGAAGCCGGCTATAATCTGACAGACAAATGGGCAATCGGCATCGGTCTGGGCTATAGGCACACTTACCAAAGCGGTGTTAAAGTCAATGCTTTTGAGGTCAATCCCTACGCTCGTTACACTGCCTGCAAGTTTGGTCCCGTATCTTTCTTCCTTGACGGTGGTCTTGACTTTGCTTCATACAAAGTAAAAGTTGGGGATGGTGAAAGCAGCGACGCCCAAAACGCTTGGCAGGTAGGTATCAAGCCCGGCGTCAAAGTGAGCCTGTGCAAAAACATCGATTTCATTGCCCATATGGGCTTTGTAGGTTTCCGCGACACCGACGACGAAAACTTCAGCTATGGCGACAAAGGCTTCGATTTGAGTTGCAGCAGCAGAGACCTGAGCTTTGGCTTGCTCTTCAACTTCTAAGCCTCGCTTAGATTTCATAAACTAAGAAGATTTTGATGAGGAATGTGCCTATTGATTATGGCACATTCCTTTTTTGAGCACTTATCATTCTGAAGGTCTCACACTTTTCATCGCTTTTATGCTTCTTTCCGGCTATTTTTTGGCATTGTTTCACACACAACGACTCTTCGGCACTCGCCTAATTCATTAGATTAAAGTAACTTTGCGGATATAATACTGAAAACAACCATCCATGCATACCAGAGAAGAAAAACTCGAAGCCTTCGGACGTCTGCTCGACGTGCTCGACGAACTGCGCGTCAAGTGCCCGTGGGACCGCAAACAGACCAACGAAAGCCTCCGTCCCAACACCATCGAAGAGACCTACGAACTCTGCGATGCGCTCATTAAAGACGATGCCCACGACATCTGCAAAGAGCTTGGCGACGTATTGCTCCACGTGTGTTTCTACGCAAAAATAGGGTCTGAAAAAGAGCAATTCGACATCGCCGACGTGTGTCATAAACTCTGCGACAAACTCATCTTCCGCCATCCCCACGTCTTCCCGCCGAAAGACGCCGAACAGCCCTCCGACGTCACCACGCCACAAGCCGTGAGCGAACAGTGGGAGCAACTCAAGCAACGCGAAAAAGACGGCAACAAGACCGTGCTCTCCGGCGTACCCGACGCCCTACCCTCGCTCATCAAAGCCTACCGCATACAAGACAAGGCACGCAACGTGGGCTTCGACTGGGAAGAGCGCGAACAGGTGTGGGACAAGGTGAAAGAAGAAATCGCCGAGTTTGAAGCCGAAGCAGCCCGGGGCGACCGCGAAAAGAGTGAGGCCGAATTTGGCGACGTGCTCTTCAGCCTTATCAACGCAGCCCGACTCTATAAGATCAACCCCGACAATGCGCTTGAAAAGACCAACCGCAAGTTCATTCGTCGCTTCAACTATCTGGAGTCGAAAACCATCAAGCAGGGACGCGACCTCTCCACTATGACTTTGGCCGAAATGGATGCCATCTGGGACGAGGCCAAAGCCCAAGGACTCTAAAGCAGTGCGGCGGATGTACCATCTTCTGGCATTCATCACCATCTGCATTTGGGGCACGACCTTCGTGTCTACGAAATTGTTGCTCCAGGCGGGGCTCTCGCCGACGAGCATCTTCGTGTGGCGCTTTGCTATGGCCTATGTCGGTATGCTGGCGCTCTCCCACCGGCGTTTGTTTTGCCGCTCGTGGCGCGACGAAGTCATTATGATGGTGGCAGGTCTCACCGGAGGCTATCTCTATTTCATCACCGAAAACACAGCCCTTAAGTGCGCCCCTGCCGGCATCATCTCGCTCATTGTCTGCCTGGCTCCACTGTTCACGGCCTTAGGCGCTCTCTTCACTCCCCATAAGTCCGGCCTCACGCGAAGGCTCTGGTGGGGAATGACCATTGCTCTTGGCGGCGTGGCACTTGTGGTGAGTCACGGCGATAGTCAGGGCGGCAACCACCTGTTGCTCGGTGGCGGACTGGCCCTTATGGCTGCAGCGCTTTGGGCGGTCTACCAACATATGGTCAAGCCTTTGGCCGACAAATACGGCACCGCGCTGCTCACCCGGAAGGTCTTCGGCTACGGCCTGCTGGCGGCTTTGATTGGCGAACCGCTGCTGAGCCTCTTCAGCGACGCTCATGGCTATCCGGTCATCGTGTCTGAAGTGAGCCCGGTCATCACCCGGCCGCTCGTGTGGGGAAACCTGCTCTTCTTGGGCCTCATCGCCTCGCTCGCCTGCTACTTCACTTGGAACAAGGTGGCCCAACAGCTCGGCGCCGTCGTATCGGCCAACTACATCTACCTCAATCCGCTGACCACCTGCCTCTTTTCGGCCATCTTTCTCGGCGAACCGCTCACACCGATGATTATTCTCGGTGGCACGGCCATTATCCTCGGCGTCTGGCTCGCCGTGGGCCAACCGGCGAGACGAGGCCTACTTCATTCAGCAACCAAATCAAAATAACCTCATATAGTCTCAACACTTATGGACACCAACGCCACAGAAGTGATCACACAGCCTGAGCGCCAGATGCTCCGCACCGAGGGTCTGGTCAAGCGCTACGGCAAACGCACCGTCGTCAACGGCGTGTCGTTCGACGTCAAGCAGGGCGAGATAGTCGGGCTCCTGGGACCCAACGGTGCAGGCAAGACCACGTCCTTCTATATGACCACCGGCCTCGTCGTGCCCAATGGCGGCAAAATCTTTCTCGACGACAAAGAGATTACCAAATATCCTGTCTACAAACGGGCCCGTGCCGGCATAGGCTATCTGGCACAAGAGGCCTCCGTGTTCCGCAAAATGAGCGTCGAAGACAACATCGCCTCGGTGCTTGAAATGACGGGTAAGTCCAAGGAGGAGCAACGCGATATGCTCGAGAGCCTCATCAAGGAGTTTCGCTTGGAAAAGGTGCGCAAGAACAACGGCGACCGCCTCTCAGGCGGCGAGCGCCGACGCACGGAGATTGCCCGCTGTCTGGCCATTTCACCCAAATTCATCATGCTCGACGAACCCTTTGCCGGCGTCGACCCCATTGCCGTCGAAGACATCCAGTATATTGTCTGGAAGTTGAAAGACAAGAACATTGGCATCCTCATCACCGACCACAACGTCGAAGAAACGCTCTGCATCACCGACCGGGCCTACCTGCTGTTTGAAGGCCGCATCCTCTTTCAGGGCACGCCCGAGGAGCTGGCCGAAAACCAGGTGGTGCGCGACAAATACCTCACCAACTCTTTCAAACTCCGCAAGAAAGATTTCCAAAACTTGCGTTGACCGCAAGGCCATTCCAACCCTACCTATCCCATCCACACCAACCTACCGACATGACCTTATCTCTTATTTTCTCTGCCTGTGCGCTGGTTGCCGCCCCGACTCCCGCCAATGCCGACACGCTTACCATCCAAACAGCCCGCCAAATCACGCCCTACAGCGTCAGCCGGCCGCTTTCTGCCGATAGTGTCGACCTCAGCGGAAAGGCTTTCGACACGAAAAAACTGCTGGAAAACAACACACGCGTCCGTTTCAACGATGCGGCGTTCAGCAGCTCTATTGCCCAAGACGCTATGCTTCAGGCCGACACCACAGCCGGCCACTTCACATTGAATGCCACACGCTTCGCTCTCGATGCCAACCAGTTTGTCAAGGCCGACCTTCACATCGACGGCATCAAAGACTACAAACTTTTCGTTGACAACAAACCTCAAGACGACAAGTCGCTCTCTTTCACGCCCGGCCGCAAGACATTCACCATCGTGTCGCTCTCGGAGCCTGCAAGCCGCGACTCTTTTAACGTCTACCTCACGGGCAAAAGTCTCGAAGGTCTTTCTGTTGCTGCCGGCAATAAGCAGCTCTACACGATGGACCTGATGCTCCACGGCGAGCATTATTATAATGTGTCGCTCTCGCCCACGGGCCGCTATCTCGTCACGTCTTATTACGACAAGCAACATTCCGGCAAAAACGTATTCCGAACGGTGCTCACCGAGACAGCCACGCAGCGTGTCGTCCGCCGCTGGAACGCCTACCAGTCGCTCACTTGGGACCAGACCAAAGACATCGCCTATATCACGCAAGAGGCTGAAGACGGCTGGGATCTCATCGCCTACGACCCGCAAAGCGGCAGCGAAACGGTCTTTGCCCAACACTTGCCGGTGCAACAATTCACGCTCTCGCCCGACGGCAACTACATCGTTTTCAGTCGTGGGCAAGAGCAACCCAAAGAAAACGTGGCAGGCCTCAAGCGCCTCCACAATCCCGACGACCGTATGCCGGGCTGGCGCTCACGCAATGCCTTGTCGGTCTATGATCTCAAGACGGGCCGCGAACAGGCTCTCAATTTTGGTCCCAACTCCGCCTGGCTTTCCGACATCTCGGCCGACGGCCGGCGGGTGCTTTTCTCGTCGTCATATCTTGACCCTTCGCTCCATCCCTTCGACCGCACGTCGGTCTATGAATACGACGTCACGACAGGAAAGATAGACACGTTGCTCCGCGACACGGTCTTCATTGCCGGAGTGAAATATTCGCCCGATGCCAAGCAGTTGCTCATCAAAGCTTCGCCGGCAGCCTTTGAGGGTATGGGCAGTGAGGTGGCCGAGGACCAACACCCCAATGGTTTCGACTATCGTCTCTTCCTTTTCGACCGTCAATCGGGCCTCACCGAACCCATTCTCTGTGATTTTGCCCCCTCCGTGGAGCGCTACCTTTGGTCGAAAGGCGACGGGCAAATCTATTTCAGCGCCACAGACGGCTGCGACCAGTCGCTTTTCCGCCTCAATCCCTCCACGCGCAAGGTGACGCGTTTCAGCCTGCCGGTGAGCTATGTGCAGGGCTATGCCATAGCCGAGGGCCAGCGCAAGTCGCCCACGGTGGTCTATTTCGGCCAAACGGGTGAGCGTGCCCGCGAAATGTTTGTGAGCACACTCGGTTCTGAACGGCCTTCGGCCCGTCGCATTGGCGACATCGATTTCGACCGCCTTATGGCAGACGTGAAACTGGGTGCTTGTCACGACTGGACCTTCAAGGCTTCGCGTGGCGACAGCATCCATGGTTTCTATTTCCTCCCGCCCGATTTCGACGCCACCAAGCGCTATCCGCTCATTGTGTATTATTATGGTGGTTGCACGCCTACGCCCAAGATGCTTGAGTTCCAATATCCCTTCCAGGTGTTGGCAGCTCAGGGCTATGTGGTCTATGTGTGCGAACCCAGCGGTGCCATAGGCTATGGCCAGGAGTTTGCCGCACGCCACGTCAACACGTGGGGACAGGAGTCGGCCGACGACATCATCGAGGGCACCAAGGCCTTCGTCGCCGCCCATCCTTTCATCAACGACAAGAAGATTGGCTGTATGGGCGCTTCATATGGCGGTTTCATGACGCAATATCTTCAGACTCGCACCAATCTCTTTGCCGCTGCCATCTCCCACGCCGGCATCTCCAACATCGCCAGCTACTGGGGCGGTGGCTACTGGGGCTATACATACGGCGAAACAGCACAATACGGCAGCTATCCCTGGAACAATCCCGACCTCTACGTAAAGCAGTCGCCGCTCTTTAACTCCGATAAAATCAAGACACCCATACTCCTGCTCCACGGCACGGCCGACACCAACGTGCCCACCACCGAGAGCCAACAGATGTTCACCGCCCTGCGCATACAGGGCAAGCCCGTGAGCTATGTGCAGATTGACGGCGAAAACCACGTCATCACCGACTACAACAAGCGTCTGGCCTGGCAAAACGTCATCTTTGCCTGGTTTGCCCACTGGCTCAAAGACCAACCGCTGTGGTGGAACACACTCTACCCCGACGACCATTTTGGTCTGAAATAAACTGCCGCCGGACCTTCCGGCCACATCTTCATTCCGTCTCAATTCCCTCCCCGAACTTCAGCCTCTTCCCATGCCTCACCTCAAGCCTCATTGTCCCTCACATAGGTTCACATTTTCAGCCTTTTGCCCGACGGCAGGCACGTTCTCGGCCCGTTGTTTGCTGCTGCTTGTCTTGCTCATCTGCCTCCCGTCGGCCGACGCCATGGCGCGCAAGAAAGAAAAGCGCAAGAATGCCAACGGTACGCCCGAACTGGTCGAACCTGACGCCATGGCGGCCAAGGCGGCCAAAGAGCGACGGGCAATGACACCCGAGGCAGCCCACACCCACAAGGCAGGCTTCATCAACACCAAATACCGTGAGGGCATAGACGTGTCACACTATCAGGGCGTCATCGACTGGCAGCGGGTGGTGAAGAGTGCCAACATTTCTTACGCCTATCTCAAGGCCACCGAAGGGGCCACGTATGTAGACGACACCTACGAGCGCAACCTGCGCGAAGCCCGCGAGGCCGGCTTGAGCGTGGGCAGTTACCACTTCTACCGTCCCAACGTGGCGCCACAGGTGCAGTTTGAAAACATCAAGGCCAACATCAAAATCGAAGAGCAAGACCTCGTGCCCATCATCGACATCGAGACGCGCGGCACGGTGAGCGACGCCCAGTTCATTGCCGACCTCAAAGAACTCATTCGCCTTGTGGAGCGTCATTTTGGCAAGAAGCCCCTGCTCTATACCTACCAGAATTTCTACAACCGCCACCTCTGCGGACAGTTCAAGTCATACCACTGGATGATGGCGAAATACCAGGATGAGCAACCCATACTCTCCGACGGCCGCGACTACATCATGTGGCAATACACGGCCAAGGGCAGCATCGACGGCATCCGCGGCCACGTAGACCGCAGCCGCATCATGCCGGGCTTCAAGCTCAAGCAGGTGGGCATATAAGACTTTCTTGAAATAGTAAAATCGTCTCAAAAAACAGGCAAAAATCGGTCATTCCCTTATACCCAAAAGTTGACCAATTTCCCAATCACACCGTCACGGCCTTGCAAGTCGTTGACGGTGTGCTTTTTATGGTGATTGGAGCAGCCGGTCACGCCAATCACACTTGCATGCCGTCAAGACACAAAAAAACTCCCGGGCTCTCTCGCCTCAAAGGGGCGGCACAGAGCTCGGGAGTTGAATGGTTTATGGCGTTTCAGCGATTATTCTTCGTCGCCGGGTTGCCAGGGGAATTCGTCGCGGTTGGTGTAAGAGCCGCCGGCACCGATGTTGGTGTCGCCGTCTACGGGCACGTCAAAGTTTGACGTGGCGATGACGCGCTCCATATTGAGATCGAACTGAGTAGTTGCGGGTTGGATATATTTCTTCATGACGTTTTGATGTTTTTTAGTGGTGAATAGGAGCGATTACTGAGCGATAAACACTTTGCCACCGCTGATGTAGAGGCTACCCTTGGTGGTTTTGTTCACGCGGCGACCAGAGAGGTCAACCACCTTGGTGTCTTCAGCAGCCGTAGCCACGTTGTCGATACCGGTGAGGTTGTCGCCGAATGAGAGGCGGATGGTGCCTTCGCCGCCACCAGTGGGAACGCTGAGGTAGGCCTTGCCCATTGCTAAAGTTGCGTCAGTCGAACTTACGGCATAGAAAGCCACATTGCCTTCGCCGTTGCCGCCGAGGATAAAGGGAGTGGCACCGGTAATGGCAGAGAGATCTACAGGACCGGTAGCCGTGTTAGCCAAGAGGTTGGTACCGCTAAAGGTTGAAGCATCGTCTGAAGCAGAAATCGTAACAGTAGCATCCTTAGTGCCGGTCAGAATAACGCCACAGTTGGCAGGAAGAGTTTCGCCTTCACCGACCAGTTTTTTCAGTGTGGCCGTGCCGGTACCTGTGCTTTCAACGGTATAAGCCGTTACACCGGCAGGCATAACCGTAGCAAAAGCGGCGCTATAAGTGGCCAAACCCAAACCGGCATCATTCAGAGCGGTGATATTGCTGGCATCCTTAAAGGTTACCTTGTTGTTTTCAGAAGTCACAACCTGATAAAAGGCAAACTTGGAGGTATTTTCTGAAGGGTTATAAGCCATAACAATACCGCCGCCGTCAGCACCGCCGCCGTAGTCCCAGTATTTTTTGCTTTGGTCTGACTGTGTTGAAGTTACTCCGAAATATTGCACGCCGTCAGTTTCACCTTTTGAAGAAATCGTGAACGTGTTATGGCTACCCTCTGAGGTCATGTGCAACTGAGCCCCTGCTGTAGTTACTCCCGGGTCTAAATTGTCAATATCACCGGTCTGACCTGTAAATACGAATGAGCCATCAGATTGTTTCGTAACCGTGAACACGTAGTCCATACTCGTGATTGTGGAAGGGTCGATTGTGTTTCCACGGGCAATCTTGTGGTTTGAGTTCTTAACGTCAGTACCTTGTGCTTGGCAGGTATGGTCTGTTTCATACAAGAAACCAATGGTGTAGTTACGGATGACGTAAGACTTGGTCACATCAAACTCGGCCAAACTCTTAACCTCAGTCTCTGAGATGGCAAGAATGGTTTGCGCCTGTGCGCTCATTCCACCCAACAGAGTCAGGAAGAACAACGAGAGAGTAGTTTTTCTCATAAACGATTATGTATTTAGGATTAAAAAATTAAAGAAATGTCGGGGTTGAAGCGGTTGATTTAACCCTTTTAGGTGAGGGGGTAAACGAAAGCCTTGTCGAATTTACATATTTTTGAATTGACAAAATTACCCCCCCCTAAAATCCGCCAAGATTTTCGGTTATTTAATATATCATACTCTATTTTGCTATTTCGACCTTACATTTCAACGGCATGAATATTTAAATAGTCTTGTAAGCGTAGACGAAATAATTGGAAGGTTTCTCGGGTTTATAAGTCGATACCACGGATGGGATGGGGCAAACTATGATTTTATGAAATGGTCTCACAACAGTATGCGAGGTCGCCATGTCAATACCCCGGACGAACCGACCTCGGGTGACGAGATGACCACAAAACCTCCCCATAAGAGCTGCACATTTTGCAAATTCTTCATAACTAAAACGCAATCTCTTTGTAGCGGTCTTCAGACTCGGCAACATTTTTGTCTTATTCTCTTCCTCCCGTAGTCGTTAACTTTGGGGTGAGCACAGAAAAGAAGGCCCCAAAAGGGACCTTCTTTATTGATATTCACGGCATTACTGCCATAAGGGCAGGAATTACTGGGCTTATTCGAGAAATTTCTGTCCTTATGGGCGAAAACACCAGGCGCCACATTGAGACGAAAAGGCCGCTTTAAGGCCTACAGGAACGGCCCGGAGTGCATCTTTGCACTCATTCAACATATTTTTTGAAGTCGTTTTGTCACGCCCGACCGCCTTTTATGCACAAAGCGCCGGCATGCGACACAAACGCAAACGGTCGCGATAAACGGCACGAGGAATAAAAAAAGCGACAAAACGTTTTAGATTTCAATGAAAAGCCTTAACTTTGCAGCGCAAATACGGAAAGTAGCGCAGTTGGTAGCGCACTACGTTCGGGACGTAGGGGTCGGGCGTT
>JBJFGJ010000101.1:0-3624 GCA_051892575.1 Alloprevotella sp.
ACTTCCACCACGTCGCCTTCTTTCATATAGTCCACGCCGGTGATGAGTTCCTTGCCAATCACCACGTCGTCCCAGGTCTCTTGGTTAAGGAAGTGATATTGGTCGCCTTCGGCGTAAGAATACTGGAACGGACGACGCTCCACGCGAACATCCTCAAGAGCTTCGCCGATGTTGAAGCGGCGCTCGAGCACACGGCCGGAAACCACGTCCTTCAGTGTGGTACGCATGATGGTGTTGCCCTTACCGGGTTTAACATGGAGAAAGTCGATGCAGAAATAGAGCTTGCCGTCCAGACGGATGCAAGTGCCTTTTTTGATGTCTTGTGATTTAATCATTGTATCTGTAATCTGATAATTGTTTGTCGTTTAAGCGGCTGCAAAGTTACTATTAAAAGACAAAAATACAAAGAGATTAAAAGACAAAGAGACAATATGCGGCCAAGCACGGCCCGAAGGGGCACTCTTCATCTCATAGTCTTTTTGTCTTTCAGACGCTCAGTCTCTTATCTCTTCAAAGTCCACATATTCGCCTTCGTCTTTTCCGAAAAACTTGCCGCCTGTGCTGCGTTTGTTTTGACGTGTGGAGTCGTTGCGGGTTTGATTGCGGGTATGGTTTTGTTGTGTGCCAAATCCGCCCGGCGTACCGAAACGGCGTGAACGCTGGGGCTTGCGGCCGGTGAAAAGGGCGATGATGCTGTCTACGATTTCGGTGATGACTCTGATGCCGAGCATAATAAACATAAAGAGAAATCCGAATATCAGAATTCCCAAACATCCGAGCAGGTGCATAATGAGTTGGTCGTTAAGTCTGTGTTAGTGTGTCTTCCTGCCCACCGTCACCGACAAGAGGATATAAATCACGATGATGAGTGAAAGGGCGGTGAGTCCGAGCAGGGCAATCATCAGTGCGCTCAATGCTATGAAGCCATAGCGCAGCGCGTTGTCTTTAATCGAGAAGTTTTTGAATTTGAGTGCAAACATAGGAATTTCGGCCACCAACACCCAGCAGGAGAACGGGATGGCTGCCAAGATAATCCACGCGGCATAGCCTGTCGTCGTCATCCAGTCGTGCGCACCCACGGCAAGTGCCGCCCAAAAGAGGGCATTGGCCGGCGTGGGCAATCCGATGAACGAGGTGGCCTGCCGCTCGTCAAGGTTGAATTTGGCCAATCGGAGAGCCGAAAAAGCGGCAATCAAGAAGGCCACGAAGGGCAGCCACAAAGCCGTGGTGGCATCGACCACTCCCGGCAGTGTCTCGCGCAAAAGCGAGAATACGATGGCTGCCGGTGCCAGACCGAAGGTGATGTCGTCGGCCAGCGAGTCGAGTTCTTTGCCAATGGGCGAAGACACGCCCAGCAATCGGGCAGCAAACCCGTCAAAGAAGTCAAACACCGCACCACCCACGATGAAATAGAGGGCCAGGTCGTAGCGGGCCACGGGTTGCAGGGCAAAATAAGCCGCAATGCAACCGCAGATGAGGTTGCAGCAGGTGATGCTGTTGGGGATATGTTTTTTCATTTGAAACGTGCCCTTATGCTTTTTTGCCACTCAAGCGGGCTATGATGGTCTGGTTGCCCACGGTGCGCTGCCCAAGACTGGCGAGGACTTCAGTATCAAGAGGCAGATAGACATCAACACGCGAGCCGAATTTGATAAAGCCGAGATGTTCGTCGATAAAGCACTCATCGCCTTCCTGGGCGTAGGTCACGATGCGACGCGCCACGGCGCCAGCCACCTGGCGCACCAGCACCTCTTGTCCGGCCGGTGTCTCAATGACGATGGTGGAGCGTTCGTTTTCGGTGCTGGCCTTGGGCAACCAAGCCTTGTGGAAATTGCCGTTGTGGTGAATGGCTTTCTTCACCACGCCCTCCACGGGAAACCAGTTGGCGTGCACATTGGTCACCGACATGAATATCGACACCATGATGCGGCGGTCATGAAACACCTCGTTTTCGTCGACTTCCTCAATTACCACAATTTTGCCGTCGGCCGCGGCCACCACGGTGTTTTCCGTCTCTTCGTTGAACAGGCGGATAGGGCATCTGAAGAAGTTCACGGCCGTGAGATAGAGCGGCAGGGTGATGGCCAGAACGACATAAAACGGGATGAGCGTCACGTCGCGCAAGAGGAAAAACAAGAGTCCGTTGACAAGCAGCAAGCCGAGCAAGCCCCATTGCAGGATGGTGGTGCCTTCTCTGTGCAGTCTTGGTTTTGAAAGTCTTTTTATTCTGGCCATCTTCGGTGTAATTGTATCTGATGAAGGGATGATGATTGTCGGTCGTTTATATCTTATGCAGGTCGGTGGCCGCCGGTCTCGTTGCCATGTCACCATTCCTGCAAAGCGTAGAACATACCTATATTATTGCAAAAATACGTATTTTGCTCAATTTGACCAAATTCGCGTCTGTCAAAGTGCGCCAAACCGTCTGCAGAAGTCGTTTGGGCGGCCACGACGGTTTTGTTCATCCGGGCGGGTGGCACGTGACACGTTGCCATACCTTTACACGTTTTTTGGGAATTATTGGATAAACGCCGAAATTGGGTTAAAAACTACGAAGCAATACGTTCACAACATCCTATATAACTGTTTATCAAATCAATAAAGCATAACCAACCTTCTAAAAGCCATAAAATGTCGCGAAAAAGTCACGTCATTTTCCTGAGACAGGACGAAGGAGAGGTCTGTCCTTAGCCCGATTTTTTCTGGCATAAGGACAGAAAAGACTCTCCTTATTCCCGTAAGCGCCGGAATAGCAAAAAGAGAGGCCGCAATGGGCGGTCTCTCTTCTCCTTTTCACAAAGATAACGCCAAAAAGGCACTTCTCAAAAAGACAAAACGACCACCATTTCGCGCACGTACATATAATATATATGAGTCGAAGAGGTGGAAAGTCAAAGAGACAAAGAGACAAGACTCGCTCCGACATAGGGCAATCTCACCCGTTTTCACGGGCCCTCTTGCGGCCTATCCCGTTTTTTGAGTCGCAACGCAAGGTTTTTCCCACCTTTTTCGCTAAATTTGCACCCCAAATAAACACACGTCTCAATGCCGACAAATTGAGCGGCCGGAGACTCCCGACAAACCGAAAGACATGAAATTTACCGAGCGTAACGGATTGAACCTCTTTGAGGTGAACGAACAAATCCTGAAAGACTGGGACAAGGAAGACCTCTTCCATAAAAGCATCACAAGCCGCGAGGGCTGCCCCTCGTTCGTATTCTTCGAGGGTCCTCCCTCGGCCAACGGACATCCGGGCATTCACCACGCCATGGCACGTACCATCAAGGACGTGTTTTGCCGATACAAAACGATGCAGGGCTTTCAGGTGAAACGCAAAGCCGGCTGGGACACTCACGGTCTCCCCGTCGAGCTCGGCGTGGAGAAGGAACTGGGCATCACCAAAGAAGACATCGGACGCTCCATCAGTATTGAGGACTATAACGACCGATGCCGCAAGAACGTGATGAAATTCACCCAAGAGTGGACAGACCTCTCACACCTCATGGGCTACTGGGTGGACATGGAGCACCCTTACATCACCTACGAAAACTCCTACATCGAAACGCTCTGGTGGCTGCTGGCCCAACTCTACAAGAAGGGCCTGCTCTATAAGGGCTATACCAT
>JBJFGJ010000102.1:0-14936 GCA_051892575.1 Alloprevotella sp.
GGGCAATTTCTCACCGTCTGCAAAGGACGTATAAGCGAGGCACAATCAAACGACTACCACACCTACACATTCCGCCCCACGGCAGCCAGCGACGCACGCCTTCTCATCACAAAAGGCCGGGCGATAATAGCCGATGTCGCTATGCCGGAGATGCTGAAATAGGTTGTCTTTGACCTGAACGGCAGAGCAGGAGCTATCCTTCACAAGACAGAAAATGTGGTATTAAGGGCATTACTCTTTACGCTAATTTTTACACTTACGAAAATAATCCTTAATTTTGCTCTTCATAGTTGGTCACGCCCATGAACAAACCAGACAACTACACCCATATACTTGCCCAAACCGTTGAAGCTCTCTCTGACACCAAGCAGATGAAAGGGCTCTTCCACCAGCACCGCCACGGCGACCCACTGCCGTCTGCGCCGGCGCTCGAAGAGATTATCTGCCTGTGCAGAGCCTTGCTCTTTCCCGGCTATTACGGCAAATCTGCGCTCAACCACGTCACGGTGAAATACCATATAGGCATGGAGACGGAGCGCCTTTTCGGTTTGCTCACCAGTCAGATTGAGGCCGGTCTGTGTTTCAGCGAAGACAACGGCCCACATTGCGACTGCCACTGCCACGCCGCAGAGATTGCCGCCAAACTAATCAGCCGCCTGCCGGAAGTGCGCCGCATACTGGCCACCGACGTCGAGGCCGCCTACCTCGGCGACCCCGCCGCCCAGAACTATGGCGAAGTCATCAGCTGCTACCCCGCCATAAAAGCACTCACCTGCTACCGTCTGGCTCACGAACTGCACAAACTGGGTGTGCCGCTCATCCCGCGCATCATCACCGAGATAGCCCACAGCGAAACCGGCATCGACATTCATCCGGCCGCGCAAATCGGCGAAAGCTTTACCATAGACCACGGCACGGGCGTGGTGATTGGTGCCACGTGTATCATCGGCAACAACGTCAAACTCTATCAAGGCGTCACACTCGGTGCCAAGAGTTTTCCGCTCGACGCCGACGGCAATCCCATCAAAAACAATCCGCGCCACCCCATTATCTGCGACAACGTCATTATCTACTCCAACGCCACGCTCCTGGGGCGCATTACCATCGGTGCAGGCGCCACCATCGGTGCTAACGTCTGGCTCACGCGGGACGTTGCACCCGGCGAGAAAGTGACCAAGACCGACGGCACAGACTGACACTGATTACATTCCAAACACCGCATATCGGAGCCCAACACACAATGGAACAATTTGAACTCATTGCCAAGACCTTCCAGGGATTAGAGGAGGTGCTGGCCCAAGAACTCACCGAGCTCGGTGCCAACGACATACAAATAGGCCGCCGCATGGTCTCTTTCTCAGGCGACAAAGAGATGATGTACCGCGCCAACTTCTGCCTTCGCACCGCCGTTCGTATCCTTAAGCCTATCAAACACTTTCAGGCCAACGACGCCGACGATGTCTACAATGCCGTCAAGGCCATCAACTGGGCGGACTATCTCGACCTCGACACGACTTTCTCTGTGGACTCCGTGGTCTACTCGCAAGAGTTCCGCCACTCGAAGTTTGTGGCCTATAAGGTGAAAGACGCCATTGCCGACTACTTCCGCGAAACCACCGGCAAGCGTCCCAACATCCGCATCACCAATCCCGACCTCCGCCTCAACATTCACATTGCCGAAGACAAGTGTACGCTCTCACTTGACTCGTCGGGCGAAAGCCTGCACCTGCGCGGTTACCGCACGGGCTCGGTCGAGGCGCCCATCAACGAGGTGCTGGCTGCCGGTATCATCAAACTCTCGGGCTGGCAGTTTGACAAAGACCTCATAGACCCGTTCTGCGGTTCGGGTACGATAGCCATCGAGGCCGCCCTTATGGCCCGCAACATCTACCCGGGCGTGTTCCGCAAGTCTTTTGGCTTTGAAAAATGGAAAGACTTCGACAGTGCGCTCCTTGACCGCATCTATAACGATGACTCTGCCGAGCGGCCTTTCGAGCATAAGATTTACGGCTACGACCTTAACGTGCGCGCCATCGAGGTGGCCACGGCCAATGCCAAGAGTGCCGGCGTGGCCGACTGTATCGACTTTGCGCAGCGCGATATCAAGCATTTTGAGCAGCCTGCCGAAGAGTCGCTGATGATTACCAACCCACCCTATGGTGAGCGTTTGGTGTCGCCCGACCTCCTTGGCCTGTACCGCACCATCGGTGAGCGCCTCAAGCACGCCTTTACCGGCGGCGAGGCTTGGGTGATCAGTTATAAAGAAGAATGTTTCGACGAAATCGGCCTTAAAGCCAGCATCAAGATACCGCTTTACAACGGTGCCTTGGAGTGTGAGTTGCGCAAATACCAACTCTTCAGCGGACGCCTGAACGACTTCCGCGCCGCCGGCGGTGAGGTGAAAACTGAAGAAGAAAAGGAAAAGATGGGCGAGAAACGCCGCTTCAAGCTCAACCGTGGCGAATTCAACGGCCGCTTTGCCGACCAGCGCCCCTCGCGAGACAATGACGACAACGGCGAATACGACCCACAATATGCTGCCTTGCGCAACAAACATTTTGAGTTTGAGCGTCTGATGGCCCGCAAAATGCGCAGCCAGTCTGCCGAGCGTGGCCCACGCCGTGAACACGGCGACCGCGAAGGCCGGAACTTTGGCCGAAAGAGTGGCGACTTTGGCGGAAAGTTTGAGCGCCGCGAAGGCCGATTTGACCGTGGCGAAGGCAAGTTTGGCAACCGTGACAGCCGCGGCTTCAAGGGCGGCAAGCGCGGCGACCGCCCTTCAGGCGGCAAATGGAACGGTCGCGGTCATCGCGACTAAAGACGCCGGCCAAAGGCTGAGCCTCAACGGCCTTCTTTCATCTTTACAACTACGCATCTCATTACTCATTATATGATCAAGAAAATCTTTTTGGCTGTCTTGGCCTTGTTGGCCTTGCAGCCTTCAAGCACAATGGCACAGACAAAACGCTCGTTCACCCTCGAAGAAATCATGTGGGGTGGCAAAGACTTTTGGTCACACCGGCCGGCCGGCCACTTCTCCACCTTCTGGGGCGACCGGATGGTGGAACTCTCTGTGGAGGAAGTCAAGACCCTATCCGACGCCAAAGGCCGCTTAGGCAAAGCCGCCACGCTCTTCACTCTCGATGACGTCAATGCGGCCATCGACACGACCAAGACCAAGCCCGTTTATGCGCTCTACTCGGCACAATTTCCCGAAGCCGGCAAAACCTTGGCGCTGTTGCAGACCTCGACGGCCAACCTGCTTTATGACTGGAAGACGAAGCAAATCGTGTGGCAGGGACCGCGTGTCAGCGGCAGCAGCCATAATGATTTCACATATGCATCTCGGAGTGAGGCTTTTGTGAAAGACTGGAACCTCTACGTCACCACGGCCGACGGCAAAACCCATCAGGTGTCGACCGACGGTTCACGTGAATTGCAATACGGCCAAAGCGTCCACCGCGACGAGTTCGGCATCCACAAAGGCACTTTCTGGAGCCCGAAAGGCCACTTGCTGGCTTTCTATCGTATGGACCAGACGATGGTGACCGACTTTCCCCTTGTCGACAACGAGCCGCGCGTAGCCACACTCGCCCCTGAGAAATACCCTATGGCCGGCATGACGAGCCATAAAGTCACCGTCGGTGTGTATAATCCCGCCACCGACCAGACGGTTTATCTGCAAGCCGGCGACCCCACCGACCGCTATTTCACCAACATCGCCTGGAGTCCCGACGAAAAGACGGTTTATGTCATCGAAGTGCCTCGCTCTCAAGACAAGGCCGAACTGGTGAGCTATGATGCCGCCACCGGTCGCCGTCTCGCCGTGCTCTACACCGAGACCAACGCGCGCTATGTGGAACCTTGCAATCCTATTGTCTTTTTGCCGTGGGACAGCAGCAAGTTTGTCTATCAGACACGCCGCGACGGCTACAACCACCTCTATCTCTTCGACACCACAGGCAAAGAACTGGCCCAACTCACCAAAGGCGCGTTTGAAGTGATTGAAATGCTTGGTTTCAACGAGACCACGCGCAGCATCATAATCAAGGCCAACGCCGACTCGCCGATTGCCCACAACATCTATGCCGTCAACGTGAAGAGCGGCAAGCGCACGCGACTCGACAACGGGCAGGGTGTGCACCACGCCAAGCTCTCGGCCGGCGGCCGCTATATGATTGACACGTGGAACGCTCCCGACGTGTACCGCCACGTTGATCTCGCCTCCACCGCCGCTCCCTCGGCCGTCAATGTCTGGGCCGACGACAAGTGTTATGAGGAATTCAACATGCCCGAAATCACCTCGGGCACAATCAAAGCCGCCGACGGCACCACCGACCTCTATTACCGTCTCGTGAAACCCGTGGACTTCGACCCCAACAAGACCTATCCCGCCATTGTCTATGTCTATGGCGGTCCGCACGCCCATCTGGTCGATGCGTCGTGGGACTACAGCGCACGGCCCTGGGAATACTATATGGCCCAGCGCGGCTATGTGATGTTCGTGCTCGACAGCCGTGGTTCTGAATATCGCGGATTTGAGTTTGAGAGCTGCACCCACCGTCATCTCGGCGACAACGAAATGAAAGACCAGCTCGAAGGCGTGAAATTCCTTAAGAGCCTGCCTTATGTCGACGGCAACCGTCTCGGTGTGCACGGCTGGTCGTTTGGCGGCTTTATGACCACCAACCTGATGTGCAGCTACCCCGACGTGTTCAAGGTCGGCGTGGCCGGCGGACCTGTGATAGACTGGAAATACTATGAGGTGATGTATGGCGAGCGCTATATGGACACGCCCCAGGAGAACCCCGAAGGTTACGAGAGTTCGAGTCTGCTGCCCAAAGCCAAGAACCTCAAGGGCCGCCTGCAAGTCATCGTGGGCTACAACGACCCCACCTGCGTTTTGCAGCACAGTCTGTCGTTCCTCAAGGCTTGCGAAGACGCCGGCACCCAGCCCGACTATTTCGTCTATCCCGGCGAAGGCCACAACATGGCCGGCCATATGCAGGTGCACTTGCACGACCGCATCACACGCTATTTTGACGATTATTTGAAATAATCCCTATGCTTCGGGCTTGAAGCCCCATCATTCTCCCATCCACACACAATTATTCTTATGAAACAAGCCCTTTCCACCGCCAAGGCTCCTGCGGCCATTGGTCCTTACAGCCAGGCCATTGTGGCCGGCAATATCGTTTTTGTGTCGGGCCAGCTCCCCATCGACCCTGCCACCGGCGAATTTGCCGAAGGCGGCGTGGGCGCCTTGACCCGCCAGGCCCTGACCAACGCCTCCAACATTCTGGCGGAGGCCGGACTGACGCTCGACAACGTGGTGAAGACCACCGTCTTCCTGGCCGACATGGCCGACTTTGCCGAGATGAACGCCGCCTATGCCGAGTTTTTCACCTCCACTCCCCCTGCGCGCTCGGCCGTGGCCGTCAAGACCCTGCCCAAAGGCGCCCGCCTGGAGATTGAGTGCATTGCCGTGAAATGATGAAACGCATCGGCGTCTTTCTCTCTGCCCGTGAAAACCTGCCCGAAGCCTATCTGAAGGCCGCCGAAGAGGTGGGCCGATGGATTGGCCGGTCGGGACGCCAACTGGTCTATGGCGGCGCCGCCAAAGGTCAGATGGAGCGGTTGGCCCGGACGGTCAAGACCCACGGCGGCACCGTCATCGGCGTCATTCCGCAAGTCATCAAAGACCGCGGCCTTATCAGCGAGCAGTGCGACATCACTTTTTTTACGGCCGATCTCACCGACCGCAAAGCCGTAATGATGCGCGAGAGCGAGGTACTCATAGCCCTGCCCGGCGGCATCGGCACACTCGACGAACTCTTCACGGCCCTGGCGGCCCGCACACTCGGTCTGTACGACCGGCCTGTGGTGCTCTACAACGCCGGCGGTTGCTGGGACAGTCTGCTTGACACGCTCAACCGCCTGCATCGCGAAGGACTCGTCGACGCTCCTGCCGACAGACTCGTCCACATTGTCTCCAACGTTGACGAACTGGAGGCTTTATGCCAATAAAAGAATAAAAATCGAAGACAAGCGTTTGCAGAGGTCAAGCCCTTGGTGTTGTCTTCCCATTCCCCATTCCGACTTATTCATCTCTAATCACAATCAGCCATGGATAAAGACTTGAGAATTATCATCAGCGGCGGCGGCACCGGCGGCCACATCTTCCCGGCCGTGTCTATAGCCAACGCCGTGCGTGCCTTGCGCCCGGAGGCCAAAATCCTCTTTGTGGGTGCCGAGGGCCGTATGGAAATGCAGCGTGTACCTGCTGCGGGTTACGACATCAAAGGTCTGCCGGTGGCTGGTTTTGACCGCAAGAAAATCTGGCGCAACTTCGGTGTGCTGATCAAGCTGATGAAAAGCCGCCGTCTGGCCCGCAAAATCATCAAAGACTTTCAGCCGCAGGTGGCAGTGGGAGTGGGCGGCTACGCCAGTGGGCCCACGCTCAACATCGCCCAAAAGATGGGCATCCCCACCCTGCTGCAAGAACAGAACTCTTATGCCGGCGTGACCAACAAGCTTTTGGCCAAACGGGCACGTCTCATCTGCGTGGCCTACGACGGCATGGAGCGTTTCTTCCCCGCCGAAAACATCCGTCTCACCGGCAACCCGGTGCGTCAAAACCTGCTCGACGCCAAAACCACCAAGGCCGAGGCCCTCAAGGCTATGGGCCTCGAAAGCGACAAAAAGACGGTGCTCATCGTGGGCGGTTCGCTGGGTGCCCGCAGCCTCAACGAAAGTGTACTGAGCCAACTTTCGCTCATCCGTTCACAAAAAGACATCCAGTTTGTCTGGCAGACGGGCAAATATTACAGCGAAGAAATCCAGTCGCGCCTGGCGGCCGTGAAATGTCCCGACAATCTCAAGGTGATGGACTTCATTGCCGACATGGCCACGGCCTATGCCGCCGCCGACCTCGTCATTTCGCGCGCCGGCGCCGGTAGCATCTCAGAATTCTGCCTGCTGGGCAAACCCGTTATCCTCGTACCCTCGCCCAACGTGGCCGAAGACCATCAGACCAAAAACGCCATGGCCCTCGTGCGCAAGCAGGCAGCCCTCTACGTGCCCGACAACGAGGCCGAGCGCACCCTGTTGCCCGAGGCCATCAATACGGTCAACGACGCGCAAATGCTCGAGAGCCTTTCCGAGAACATTCTCCAGTTGGCCAAGCCCGACGCAGCCGCCGAGATTGCCCGTGAAGTGATCAGGCTGGCCGAGGAGGGCTAATGCCGGAATCTCAATGCCGAAAGTTCCAATGGCAGCGACGTGTTCATAAAACAGGCTCGTGCGTGACCGCAATAAAGCATTTTTAGCAGGGACTATACGAAAAAATGGCGGCGCGGCCGACGGGAAAGGCCAAAAGCGCGCCGACACCAACGGGAATAGGAAAAACGCTTCCCGGCATAAGGACAGAAAAAATTCGCATAAGGACAGTTTTTACGGCGATAAGGCCCGTAAGGTCATGAATCAAAGGCAGTGAGGCCATATAGGCCCACTGCCTTTTCTTTATACCTCAAAAATAAGCTTTTGCGAACGATGGGGAAAAGACAAAACGGGCAGAATGGGCACACCATGCGTGACTGGGCGTGACGGAACGTGACTGGAGGCTTCAATCACACTTTTGGGGCAAATTCTGCGATGAAATGGGCATTTTTTGAGGGTGTGACTGGGTGATTGGAGAAAAAGGCAAACTTTCGGGGTATATATGCGCGCGTGGAGAACCGGCAATCGACCACTTTGGCACGGACCGCCACAAAACACGACGGCATTAAAAAGCAACGAAAAAAAGCAGGGCACGGCCTAACAACCAACCAATAAAATTTGCTATTTTTGCCACAAACTATACACCCGCGCCAAAAACGGGCGTGTAGTGCTGAATGTTTACTGAAAGAAAAAACAAGCAACAAGGGGCGTTTCAGCCCTTTAATCAAACTGGGAACCATGGATTTTGAAGCGATAAAATCGGTTTATTTCGTTGGCGCGGGCGGCATTGGCATGAGTGCGCTCGAACGCTATTTCCTTTCCAAAAAAATCTTTGTGGGCGGCTACGACCGCACGGCTTGTGAACTGACCGAAAAGCTACGCGCCGAAGGGGCCGACATTCACTATGCCGACGATCCGACGCTCATACCCGAGGCCTGCCTCAACCCCGACCACACGCTCGTGGTCTACACGCCGGCCATACCGGCCGACCACCGCGAGATGGCCTATTTCCGCCAAAACGGCTTCACCATACAGAAACGCGCCGAGGTGCTCGGCACGCTCACCCGCAGCATGAAAGGCCTCTGCGTGGCCGGTACGCACGGCAAGACCACGACCTCGTCGATGCTGGCCCATTTGCTGCACCAAAGCCACGTGGGCTGCAACGCCTTTCTTGGCGGCATCACCAAAAACTACGGTACCAACTACCTGCTCTCGGCCACCAGCCCGTTTGTGGTGATTGAAGCCGACGAATTTGACCGCTCGTTCCACCACCTGCGCCCCTTTGCCACCGTGGTGACGGCCACCGACGCCGACCACCTCGACATCTACGGCACCGAAGAGGCCTATCTCGAGAGTTTCAACCACTACACGAGCCTCATCCAGCCCGGAGGCGCCCTCATTGCCCACCGCGACCTGCGCATGACGCCCAGACTGCAAGACGGCGTGACGCTCTACGACTATGCCCGCACCGAAGGCGACTTTCACGCCGAAAACATCCGCATCGGCGGCGGCCGCATCGTGTTTGACTTCATATCGCCCCTGGGCGACATCAACGACGTGGAGCTCGGTGTGCCGGTGAGCATCAACATCGAAAACGGCATTGCCGCAATGGCATTGGCCCAACTGGCCGGTGCCGATGCCGACGAAATACGCCAGGCCATGGCCTCGTTTGGCGGCGTGGACCGACGCTTTGACTTCAAACTGAAGACCGACCGCATCGTCTTCCTCAGCGACTACGCCCACCATCCGGCCGAAATACGCCAAAGCATCCTCTCGCTCAAAGAGGTGTTTGACAACCGCCACATCGCAGCCATCTTCCAGCCCCACCTCTACACCCGCACACGCGACTTCTACAAGGACTTTGCCGAAAGTCTGTCGCTGCTCGACGAGGTGATTTTGACCGAAATCTATCCGGCACGCGAACTGCCCATCGAAGGCGTGACCAGCCAGATTATCTACGACGAACTGCGGTCTGACATGAAACGCCGCCTCTGCCAGAAGGCCGACGTGCCGGCCATCGTCGCAGACGGCGACTGGGACGTGCTCGTCGTGCTCGGTGCGGGCGACCTCGACAACTATTGCGACCAAATCGCCGACATCCTCAAAAAGAAATACTGCTAAAAACCCAGCCGCCGGCAGCACCGCCTGCCACCGACCCACCAACCGATGAAAACATTTCTCAAACTCTTCCTGCTTCTGGCCCTCTCGGTCTATCTGATTTTTGCCTTCACCCATATCGCCTCGGGCAAAGACGAGGGAGTGTGCAAGGCCGTCAGCGTGAACGTGAGCGACAGCAGCCGCGCCGGCTTCATCACGGCCGACGAAGTGAAACGCCTCATCACGACGGCACGGCTCGACCCCGTGGGCAAAAAGATGGACGACATCAACAGCGAAGCCATTGAGAAAGTCTTGCTCAAGAACCCCTTCATCAAATACGCCAAATGCTACAAGACGGCCGGCGGTGAACTGAGCGTACACGTGGCACAGCGACTGCCCGTGTTGCGCGTCATGGCCGACAACGGCGAAAACTACTATATGGACAGCAACGGCCAGGTGATGACCCCACAAGGCTATAGCGCCGACCTGATAGTGGCCACGGGCAACATCAACCGGAAATATGCCGGCAAACAACTGCTGCCCATTGCCCGACAAATCGACGACAACAGCTTCGCCGACCAACTCGTCACGCAAATCTATGTGACGCCAAAAGGCGAAATCGACCTCGTGCCGCGCATAGGTTGCGACATCATCCACCTGGGCAAGACCGACACCATACAAATCGGCCGACAACTGGCCCACCTGCAGACCTTCTATACCAAAGTGCTGCCCACCGTGGGCTGGGACACCTACAGAGAAATCAACCTGGAATATACCAACCAGATTGTCTGCAAGAAACACAGCTCCGGCAAGAAACACTCCTGAGGCCAGGCTCAGACATCGTGACCGCCGACTCACACATTCCACAACCGACAATTCAAAAAACACCCCGATATGCTAAAAGAAGAGAACTTCATCGTTGCCATCGAACTGGGCTCGTCCAAAATCACAGCCATCGCAGGGCGCAAACAGCCCGACGGTGCCATACTCGTCTTGGCCACCGTACAAGAATCCTCAGACTCCTTCATACGCAAAGGCCGCATCAACAACTTCAACAAGATGACGACCAGCCTGAAAAACATGAAGAGCAAACTGGAAGACAAACTCCAGATGACCATCTCGGCGGCCTACGTCGGCATTGGCGGCATGGGCATGCACACCGTCAAAAACACCGTGACGCAACAGTTGAGCGAGAAAATGCTCATCACGGCCGACATGGTCAACAGCGTAAAAGACCTCAACATCAGCCGGCCCGGCAACGACAAAGTCATACTCGAAGACATCCCCCAAGACTACAAACTCGGCACGCAGACCGTGCTCGACCCCGTGGGCATTGCTTCTGAAAGCATCGAAGGGCATTTTCTCAACATCATTGCCAGCTCGTCCATCACCAAAGACGTGGAAAGCTGCTTCACCAAAGCCGGCATCAACGTGGTGAGCACCCCCATCACCGTGCTCTCGCTGGCCGACGCCATACTGACCGAGCCCGAAAGACGCTCCGGCTGCGTGTTTGTCGACATGGGTGCCGAAACCACGTCAGTGGCCATCTACAAAAACAACCTGCTGCGCCACTTCGCCGTCATCCCCCTCGGCGGCGGCAGCATCACCCGCGACATCGCCTCCGTACAGATTGACGAGGCCGAAGCCGAAGAGCTCAAGCGCAAACTGGGCAACGCCTTCATCCCCGAGGGAGAAGACAACCGCGCCCCCATTCACCTGAGCGACGGCCGCGAACTCAGCCACGAAGAGTTTGACGGACTGGTGACGGCACGCGCCGAAGAGATTGTGCTCAACATCAAAAACCAAATCAAACTCTCCGGCTACGACAAGTCGCAACTCATTGCCGGCATCATCGTCACCGGCGGCGCCTCCATACTGCGCAACCTCGACAAAGCCTTTGTGGAATTTACCGGCTTTGACAAAGTGCGCTTCGTCAAATCTCTCAGACTCCAATACCGCCTCGACGGCAAGGGCGCAGCCGTCTTCAACGCCGACGGCTCTTTCGACGCCGCCATCGCCCTCGTCGACAAAGGCGACATCAACTGCTGCGGTGGCAAGATTGGCGAAAACAAACTCTTCGACGAAGACGAAGACAATACGCAAAACGCCGCACAACAGGGCATTGCTCAGCCCTTTGGCGGTACGGCACAGGCCGGCGCACAAACCGAGGCCCAGGCCGGCGGACAAAGCAGCGAGCAGGCTGCCGAGCAGGCCGTTGAAGCCCCCACGGAGGCCAAAGAAGAGAAGCCGAAAGCGCCTAAAGGCCCGTCGAAACTCAACAAATTCTGGAACAAGCTGAAAGGTGCGGCCACACGCATCGTGAGCGAAGAAGAAGACCACTTCCCCGGAACCAAAGAAGACTAAGCAGAACCCACAACGACCATAACGACGAACAACAAGCGATATGACAGACAATAGCGACCTTATAGATATGGGCATCTCCTCGACCACTCCTTCCATCATCAAAGTCATCGGCGTGGGAGGCGGTGGCGGCAATGCCGTGAACCATATGTACCGCGAAGGCATCCACGATGTCAACTTCGTGCTCTGCAACACAGACTCCAAAGCACTCTGCGACTCTCCCGTGCCCGTGCGCCTGCAACTGGGCAAAGAGGGACTCGGTGCCGGCAACATCCCGGCCCGTGCCCGCGAAGCCGCCGAAGAGAGCGTGGAAGACATCGACAAAATGCTCAGCGACGGCACAAAGATGGTGTTCATCACAGCCGGCATGGGTGGCGGCACCGGCACCGGAGCGGCTCCCGTAGTGGCCCGCGAAGCCAAAAACATGGGCATCCTCACCGTGGGCATCGTCACCATTCCCTTCCTCTTCGAAGGCAACAAAAAGATTGACCAGGCCCTCGACGGCGTGGAAGAAATCTCCAAACACGTAGACGCCCTGCTCGTCATCAACAACGAGCGCCTGCGCGAAATCTATCCCGACCTCAACGTGCTTTCAGCCTTCGAACGCGCCGACAGCACCCTGAGCGTGGCCGCCCGAAGCATCGCTGAAATCATCACCATGCACGGCATCATCAACCTCGACTTCCGCGATGTCTGCACCGTGCTCAAAGACGGCGGCGTGGCCATTATGTCGACCGGATACGGCGAAGGCGAAAACCGTGTGACCAAGGCCATCAACGACGCCCTCCACTCGCCCCTGCTCAACAACAACGACATTTTCAACTCCAAGAAGGTGCTGCTGAGCATCTCTTTCTGTGCCGAGAAAGAGGGCGATATGCTTATGATGGAAGAAATGAACGAGGTGCACGACTTCATGGCCAAGTTCCACGACGACGTGGAGACCAAGTGGGGCCTCTCTACCGACCAGTCGCTCGACAAGCGCGTCAAGATTACCATCCTGGCCACGGGCTTCGGCATATCGACCGTACCGGGTATGAAGGCCAAGCAAGAAGCCGAAGACGAACAGCGCCGGCAGAAAGACGCCGACCGCATGGAGGAAATCGAAGAGCGCCGTGGCATCTACTATGGCAGCAGCGACAACAAGAGCGGACAGCGCAAACGCTATAAGACCTATCTCTTCGGACTGGACGATCTCGACAACGAAGAAGTCATCTCTATGGTGGAAATGACACCCACCTACAAACGCAGCAAAGAACTGCTCAACAGCATCAAGGAGAAAGCCGTGGGTGCCGGCATCATCGAACCCGAGTCGGCCTTCGACTCCGGCGCGGTCATCTCTTTCACCTGAGCCTGACCGGACGGTTTCCGCAGCCTCCCTTCCCTCACCATCCTAACCCTCCACCACTATGCCAGACCATTCACAGACACTCCTCGTAGAACCGACCATCATCTACACGCCCAACATCATCAAGGTGATAGGCGTAGGCGGCGGTGGCGGCAATGCCGTAGGGCAAATGTATAAGGAAGGCATAGAGGGCGTGCGCTTCCTGGTGGCCAACACCGACCAAAAGGCACTCGAAGACTCCATCGTGCCCGACAAACTGCAAATGGGCCCCGGCCTCGGTGCCGGCGGCAGGCCCGAAATCGGCCGCCAATATGCCGAAGAAAGCCTGAAGGCCATCAACGCCGAACTCACCGACGACGTCAAGATGGTGTTCATCACGGCCGGTATGGGCGGCGGCACCGGCACCGGTGCTTCACCCATCATTGCCCGGGAAGCCAAAAAGCGGGGCATACTCACCGTGGGCGTGGTCACACTGCCTTTCCTCTTTGAGATGCCCAAGCAAATAGACAAGGCGCTCGACGGTCTGGAGGCGCTCTCTGATGAGGTGGACGCCATGCTGGTCATCAACAACCAGCGACTCTACGACATCTATGCCGAGCAGAGCGTGCTCGACGCCTTCAAGAAGGCCGATATGGTGCTTTCTACGGCCGTCAGAAGCATTGTGGAGATCATCAATATGCGCGGCAAAATATTGCTTGATTTCCGCGATATAAACAACGTGCTCAAAGACGGCGGCGTAGCCGTCATCTCTACGGGCTACGGCAGGGGCGAAGGACGACTGTCGCGAGCACTCGACGACGCCATCTACTCGCCATTGCTCAACAACAACGACGTCTATCACTCGAAGAAGATTGTGGTGCGCATCACCAGCAGCACCAAGCCGGAGCATCTCTTGCGTATGGAAGAGTTCGGCGAACTCAACGCCTTTATGGAGCGCTTCCATCCCGACATTTTCACCAAATACGGCCTCGACTTCGACGACACGCTCGACGACCGGCTCAAGGTGACGGTTTTGGCCTCGGGCTTCAGACTGGCCGGCAAGGGTGAGAGAGAGAAGACTGAAGAAGAAATCCCGCAGATGGTGCTTGAAGAAAAAGCCCAGCGCCGTCTGCTCAACTATCCCGAACTGAGCCGCGACACAAAGGGACGAACCATCAAGCGGCGGCCGAAATCGTACATCTTCAGTCTTGAAGATCTCGACAACGAGGAGATTCTTGACAAGATTGAGTCTGTGCCCACCGCCAAGCGCACCTCCGCCGACTTGGCTGCGCTCTGCAACGTGAGCACGGCCATAGACATGAGCGACGCACAAACGTCACAAGGCGCCATTGTCTTCGGGAACGAATAAAGTCGCTTCGGCGCCCCATCCAACCACGCACCAACCTAAAACACATTACTTACTATGGCACTTTTCGACCAAATCAGCAAAGACATCGTAGCCGCCATGAAGGCCAAAGACAAAATCCGCCTCGAGGCGCTGCGCAACATCAAGAAATATTTTATTGAGGCCAAGACGGCACCGGGCGCCAACGACACGCTCGACGACACCACAGCCATTAAGATTTTGGCCAAACTCTCCAAACAGGGTCACGACACCGCCGCGCTCTATCGCGAACAGGGCCGTCCGGACCTCGCCGAAGAGGAAGAGGGACAGGCCATCGTCATCGACGAATATCTGCCCAAGGCACTCACCGCCGAAGAGCTTGAAGCCGAAGTAAAGGCCATCATTGCCGAAACAGGTGCCAACAGCCCCAAAGACATGGGCAAGGTGATGGGCGTAGCCTCCAAAAAGCTCGCCGGCCGTGCCGACGGCAAAGCCATCTCCACCCTCGTCAAGCAGTTATTGGCGTAAGCTCGTAGGCGGCGGAAAGCAGGTCGTTCAAAATAGATTTTTATTGTGATTTATTGAACGGCC
>JBJFGJ010000103.1:0-3604 GCA_051892575.1 Alloprevotella sp.
ATAATTTCTTAAATCAAATCTTTTACTTGAAACACTTTCTTCGTCCGGGTAATACCATTTTTGTCCATAAATAGAGATACCATTTGTCACTTTGATTGGAGTTTCTGCCGTATATTTCAGCGTGAATTTCGTCCAGTCTTCATTGCGATAAATGCCGTTATAATACGTACCGTCTTCAGAGTTATGTGATAAAATTCCGCTCCATTTTGCACCATTATAACCTGTCATGATGATGGGCTTCTCTGGCGTGCCATTGGCCACTAACTTACCGAAGGCAGAGATACCAGCGCCTTCAAACTCTAGACGCGCACCCGGCTCGATGGTCATCGTCACGCCTTCCATGATGCCGATGTTTTGGGTTACGTGCCAAGCCACATCAGCCGTGAGCACGGTGTCTTTGTCAATCAGACCACCAATCTTCGACATATTCTTCACGTCCATGTAATATTCAAAGCTCTTGTTGTGGTTTTCGCCCGTGCAAGAAAGCACAAACTTCACCTGAGCGTCGTTGCCCACGTCTTCAGACACATGCACCACAAACGGATTTTTGCTCCGCAAGTGCGAGAAAGCACCGATACTGTAGCCGAAGTCCACGTCGGGATTGTCGATGGTGATGAATGGAGCCTTCTCTGCGTCCACTTCAAGATGCATCGAGATGGCACCGCTGTTGCCCCAGCCGTTGAGCAGGGTGGGATAGATATTGAGCGTTTCGCCCGCATCCACCTCGCCGTCGGGGCTCTTGTTGCCTTCCAGCTCATCGTCGATGGTCATGCCGGCAAGGAAAATGTCGGGCACGCGGGCCTCGTCGCCATATATTCTCGCAAAGTCACAGTCCATATGAGCCAAGTCTGTCATCAAGGCATCGTTGGTCACATCTGCCTTCACCATCTTCAAGGCCGAAATGGCGCCGGCCACCAAGGGCGAAGCCATCGAGGTGCCGTTGTAGGCGGCATAGTTGCCGCCGGGCACACTGCTCAGAATGTTGGTTCCCGGAGCCTTCACTTCATAGTTGATACCATAGACCACGGTGGGGTCTTTCACGCGGTTGAGATCTAATGAAATGTCGCAACGCGAGAACACCGGACCGTCGGGGTCGTAGTTGCTGAAACCGGCCATGGTGCCGGCAGCGTCGCTCGTGGCCTGCACGCCAATCACGCAATAGTAGGCCGCGGGATAGTTGACACCACCTTGGCTATCGTATATTGACTTACCGCTATTGCCCGCCGAAGCCACAATCGTCGAGGTGATGTAGGCATTCTCAAGCGCCTCCACCATAGCCGTAGAGATAAAACCGCTACCCAGACTCAGGTTGATGATGTCGGCACCGTTTTTGGCGGCATAATTGATGCCTTTCACCACATCGGCCAGCGTGCCACGACCGTCGTCGTCGAGCACCTTCACCGGCATAATCAGCGCCTTGGGGTTGGCACCGACAATACCGATGGCGTTGTCGGCAGCGGCGGCGATGCCGGCCACGTGGGTGCCGTGGGAGTTGTTGTCGTCCATCTCGTGATAGTTATAGACGAAGTCCCAGCCGTGGGCGTCGTCCACAAAACCGTTGCCGTCGTCGTCATAGCCGGCTTCGCCCTCCGTCTCAAGCGGATTGTTCCAGATGTTGTCTTTCAGGTCGGGGTGGGTGATGTCCACGCCCGTGTCGAGAATGGCAATGACGGGTCGCTTGCTGTTGACGATGGGCTTGCTCCACAGTTGGTCGATGTTGAGCGCCTTGATGCCCCATTGCTGTGAATAGAACGGGTTTTGGGTGGGATCGGCACATATCACGCTCTCGTCAGCTGCGGGTTCGTCGTCTGCCGGTCTCGGCACCCATGCCGGCACGGCCATTGTCGTGGCAGCCGGTGTGCCTGTGGCATAATAATAGTAGTTGGGCTCGGCATATTCCACCTCGTCCAAAGTTTTCAGCTCTTCTACGAGCATCAACACCGAGTCGGGAGCCTCCGAGGCAAACTTCAAGTGGTAGATTTGGTCGAGATTGTTTTCTTCCACCGTTTCGCCACGGAAGCCTCTGACCTTGCGCAGGGCACTCTGGGGCTTGGCCACCTCGGCCGGCAGCAGTTTCTCCATACTGCTCACGCCATATTTGGCCAGCACATTGTTCACGCCTAAGCTCGACGTGGACTTATAGACACCACGCAGGCGCTGTACGCTCACCGGCTGAGAGTCTTTGAACTTCACCAAGACCTGGCCGGGCACATGCCTGCACGCTCTGACTTGCATCAACCTGATACACGCCATACTCATTGTCGTTGCTCACCTGGGCGGTCACCGGCAATGCCGACAGACCTCCAATGATGGAGGCTAACACTAAACTGTAGGTTTTCATAATATAAAAGGTTAGGTTATTGATTTCGCAACAATTCCAGGTACGCGTCAGGCTGCCGGCCAAGACAAAATTTGCTTGCCGGCATCAATCAAAAACGTCAAAAACTGACACATACTCTGTAAACTGGTGGTCCGCCGTCATCCCCTCGTTGGGCCCTTCGGGTGAAAAAATGGAAAGCGTAGGATTCTGTACCTGCTACCATCCTACATTCTGAGGCTTCTCGCATTGCCTTGGTCGTCGGACGGCAACGGAGAAGCCCACGCTCGTATATGCAATTACAGCCTCCGGCAATATCCCAAACGGGGATACCAGCCGGTGGCAAGGCATTACATATCCAGGGGCATCTATCGTTGCGTTCCCCTTGACGACCATAGAAATTTTGCGAGAATTTCAGAATGTCAGGAGATTGCGCGATAAACGCTTTCTTATGAAATTATGTCGGTGCAGCCCTTCGCCGCGGTGTCGTTTCAAGACGCTCCACTGGCTCGGTCTGCACGGGCAAATATAGAGTATAATTTTGAAATGTCCAAATATTTAACAGGCCAAAGAGAAAGGGACAAAGAATGTGGCAATTAACTCGGGCAATATAACTTGGGGGCAAAGATTGAGATTGTTTATGGGCATTTATACATCGCCCCGCCAGGTAGGGTGTTCAAAATTTTGCTTTTTTTGAGTGGTTCTGCAAGGCCTGAAGGGCCGTAACATTTTAGCCCAGGTCGTCAGGCCTGGGTATAACGATGAATACTAATCTCCGGCCTGTAAGGTCGGCACATTACGGGATGTATTGTTGAAATAATGTAATGATAATTAGACGCTTGATGTGCGCGACCCTTCAGGCCGCCCCGCTTGCCCCGCCCCCATACAGAATCCTCCAACCGAGTGTATCAGCGTTGTAGCAGGCGCAGGGCACTGGCCAGGGCTGCCGTCTGCGGGGCACGGAAATAACTGTCGAATGTTTCTTCGGCCGCAATGTCGGGGAGCAGGCCACGGCCAACGAAGTGGTTGTCACCGGGGCCAATGTCGTGTTTGGAACAAATGTTGGCCCACGCCACACCTTCCTGCAGGGTGAGGCGGACACCGTTGCCCGTACTGCCGCCCGACGGCTCGCCCACCAAACGGGCGCGTCCGTTGCCCTGAAGTATGGCAGAGAAATCTTCTGCTGCGCTGAACGTGCCGTGGTTAATGAGCACAACGATGGGGCGGGTGTATGGCGCGATATCATTCCGTCCATACAGACAGCGGCCATTCATGCGGTAAGCGTCC
>JBJFGJ010000104.1:0-3592 GCA_051892575.1 Alloprevotella sp.
CCGAAGGAGGGGTTGTTGTAGTGGGTGCCGATGCGTGGGTCGAGGCCGACGCCTTCAATGATGGCGCGGGAGTCGAGGCCTTTCATCTCGGCATAGGTGTCGAGTTCGTTGAAGTAGCTCACGCGCAGGGCCAGATAGGTGTTGGCGAAGAGCTTGACGGCCTCGGCTTCTTTCATACCCATAAACAGGGTGTCGACGTCGGGCTTGAGGGCGCCTTCCTGGAGCAGGGCGGCAAAGATCTCGGCGGCACTGCGCATGGCGGCGGCATCGGTGACCTTGAGGATGGCTTCGTTTTCGTCGCGGAAGGCCTCGTCGTCAATGATCTTGGGATAGCCCACGATGATGCGCGAGGGATAGAGGTTGTCGTAGAGGGCTTTGCTCTCGCGAAGGAACTCGGGAGAGAAGAGCAGGTTGAACTGCTTCACGCCACGGGCGGCATATTTGACGTAGAGGTTGCGCGTGTAGCCCACGGGGATGGTGCTCTTGATGACCATCACGGCCGAGGGGTTGACGGAGAGGACGAGGTCGATGACGTCTTCGATGTGGTGGGTGTCGAAGAAGTTCTTGTCGGGGTCGTAGTTGGTCGGTGCGGCAATGACCACGAAGTCGGCGTCGGCATAAGCTGCGGCGCCGTCGAGGGTGGCACGGAGATTGAGGGGTTCCTCGGCGAGGTATTTTTCGATATATTCGTCTTGGATGGGCGACTGCCGGTTGTTAATCTTCTCCACCTTTTCGGGCACCACATCCACGGCGGTGACTTGGTGGTGGCGCGAAAGCAACGTGGCGATGCTCAGGCCGACGTAACCGGTGCCGGCCACGGCTATTTTGAGGTCGTTGAAGGGACGCATGATTGTTAGTGTTTAAAGCAAACTATCAAATAAGAGGACTGAAAGCTTGAAGTTAATCTTTCTTTTGAGGCAGCCTGTCGGGCTGCTTGGACTTGAGAGTCGTCAGCACAACATTGTATTTTTTTCTAAACTCTATACGGGCTTTTTCCACAATGTCTTTTGCTGCTGAAGCAGGAATGGATTTGGGTATCAAACGCGCATAACGCGGATTGACGGCCATTGGCTTGACCGAAGAAAACAGGCTGTGGGTAATGGTTTGTCTCAGTTGTTTGATGCCGTGTGAAACGTTCTTTCCTTTCAGTTCCACAAATATCTGAACCACCGCACCTTTGGAAGATTTGTTTTGCCGACCGGCATCAACCGCCACAAAGGCGTCGCACTTGTCGCCGGCAGTTATCATATAGCCGTCGACCTGATACACGGCAGACTTTTTCGGCTCAGGGCACTCAAGCACATAGGTCTGTCCCTTTTCGCTGACGGAAATCGTTTGGCGCACCAGACAGGGTTGCTTGGGCGTAAAGCCCTTTTGTTTGAAGACTGCGAGCAGTTTATCCATAGATAATGTCTACATAGCGGTTGACACGCTCTTCGTAAGTCTCTGACACGGCGTCAAGATAATCACCGCTGATCAACCGGCTTTCCGGGTCAATGATCGAACTTATATTGCCATCCTTACCCACGCGATATGCCGTAAAGGCCTCTACGGGCAAAAGCAGTTCACGCTCGGCATCGGTCAATGACTCTGGCGACTTTTGGCCGGCCTGAGCCAAATAGAGCAACATATTGATAGCCGTAAGGATATAAGGACTATGGGAAGTGAGCGTTATGGTGCTGGAAGTCTGATTGGCTTGGTTGGTGCGAACCAAGGCGCGAACCAGGGCAAGAACGAGCTCGTGTTGTGACTCGGGGAATAGGTTCTGTTCGGGCTCTTCGATGAAAAGATGTGCCTTATTGTAGGTGAGCAGTGGCCTTAAATCTTCTGCCACTTCAGAAATAGGTTTCTTCACCACTCCCTTATCGTCTATGTAACGTTTGACCATTGACAAAAGGTCGGCCGGAGTCGATTTGGCGGTCGTGCCCACTTGAGAAAAGGCATCCTGCACCATCACCAATATGGGCGCTGCCGACTGGAGTCCGCTTGAACCGTAATACATAGGGTAGTCGTGGGCCTCATCTTTGAGCTTGAACATATCGGCATCGCGGCCTTTGTCATAAAAGAAGCGGATGTTGGGGTCGAAAGGCATATCCAGGCCCACATTGCCATCAGAGAAACGCTGATGGGCATCGCCCCACTCCAACACAAAATTGAACAAGGCGTCTATGGTGCCTGAACGGAATACATTGTCAACATTCTTGTTGAACGCAAAGAGCAAATTGCGCTCAGCCGGAACGAAACATAGCTTGGAATTGCCAGCCTGCTCAGATTGGCTTGCCTGACGAAGAACACGGGCATTGCCACGACCGGAAAGAGTGATGCGATAGGCTTCGCCCTCATAGTCTATCAACGATGAAATCTTAAAGAAGTCGTCGGGCAAACGGAAAAAGCGGCAGAGATCTTTGCGAAAGCGATAATAATGGGTGTAGTTGTAAACAAAATCCTTGCCGTCCAACAGTGCACGCTTCTCCACCCATTGACAAAAACACAAGACCTTGAGCAGGGTGCTCTTACCGGTGCTTTGCTTGCCAATGAATAACTGCAAAGGAGTCAGGACAAGTTTTCCCGTATCTTGAAGCGGGCCGATATTTCTTATTTGAAGGCTTGCCATAGCATTGAAAAGTGACCTTTGATGATTGACATAAGCACCTTGGGCTTAACCATAAGATGCCATAGGTCTACAAAAATAGGTCATATCACCGTCAAAACCAAATTCTTATAGCAGAAATGACGCCTTATGGTGTTGGGCGCCTCAGAAATGCCCAGTCGGACGTGAAATGCTGCCTTTTACTTGTCCAGCCGCTCGAACTCGCTGTTGTTAGACTTGTATTCGGGCACCACGGCTTTCATGTATTTCACCATATCGACGATGCGGACGTCGCGGGAGAGGCGCTCAACCTCTTCGACGGCCTTGACGGCATCACTGTAGTCGTATTCGCGGACTTTGGCAATGCGGATGCGGTCGTGGTTGGTGGGCAGGGTGTTTTCGGTGCTCGAAAGGACTTCCTCATAGAGTTTCTCGCCGGGACGGAGGCCGGTGTAGACAATCTCGATGTCGCGACCGGGTACAAGACCGGCCAACTCTATCATACGGCGTGCCAGATGGTCAATCTTGACACTCTCGCCCATATCGAACACGAAAATCTGGTTGCCGCGGGTCATCGTGGCTGCCTCCATCACCAGACGACAGGCTTCGGGGATGGTCATAAAGAAACGGGTGATGTCGGGATGGGTCACCGTGACGGGACCGCCTTTGGCTATCTGCTCACGGAAACGGGGAATGACACTGCCGTTGGAGCCGAGCACGTTGCCGAAACGGGTGGTGACGAACTTGGTGGTGCCCTTCTGGGTGCCCTGCTCGATGCTCAGACCGAGGCTCTGCACATAGATTTCGGCCAGGCGCTTGGTGCACCCCATCACGTTGGTGGGATTGACGGCCTTGTCGGTGGACACCATGACCATCTTCTCAACGTCATATTCGATACACTTGTCGGCTACATTGCGGGTTCCGGCCACATTGACAAGGACGGCTTCGCAGGGATTTTCTTCCATCAGAGGCACGTGCTTGTAGGCAGCGGCGTGGAAGACA
>JBJFGJ010000105.1:0-3555 GCA_051892575.1 Alloprevotella sp.
CGGCTTTTTTCTGGTCATTGCTCGTATTGCTATAAATATACCACCCACCGGCTTTGTGTTGCCACACATGGCCTTTTTCCATAGGTCTTTGCCTCCTACCCACAAGCGGCCAACCTGCTTTCATAAGCCCAACCTTTGAAACACGCTCAAAACCAATTCTGCTGAACACATCAATTTCCGTCTCAATCGCCGTTTTATTGCATACTATTGTGCCATCAGGAAAAGTTACTTTTAAGCCCTTCGTATGGTTTTTGATAGTCTTAGTCGGCTCGTGTAATTCCATTGCTTGGGCATGCGCTCCAGCAGTCACCGGTGTGCTCACCTTATATGGCTTGGCCACAATTGGCTTAGCATCTACAATCTGGCTGATGTTGGCCTTTCGCGACAAAGCTACTTTTACGGGCTCACCCGGCTGATACTCAACCACCAAAACCAGATTGCGCTTTATATGACTAAGTGTAGGCTCGATGTCATGTCCGATTATAGGCAATATTTGCTCACGGATGATGTTTTCTTCCGCTTCATTGATCTGACGAATAACATCTTCGCCAAGCGCTAACCCCCGGCGTTTACTTTTTTCAATGATGTCATATAAATCTTGAAGTGCTTCAAACGACTTGTTCATAATTGCAGACATTGATAATGTTGTTCAATAAATTGCACCTTTGGCGGCGGCTCGGCATAGTCCAATCAAACAAGTTTGCCGACCTCTGCTCTCACCTTGCACAAACGTTTACAAAAATACGCTATTTTTTTAGAGCTTAGGAATTTCTGCAGAAAAGACTTTTATTTGCCTCAAAGAATAAGTGTGCGAAATAAAAATGATTACCATTACGTTTTTCCCTATCCCCCAAATTGTTGCCTTTTTCCCAATCACACAGTCACGGCCTTGTAAGTGTGTTGGTTTTCAGCGTATTGCGGTGATTGGAGCGTTCGGTCACGCCAGTCACCCCCAGTGCAAAAAAAAGCCGGAGCTTCGCCCGGATCCCGAGGGGGATGTGGGCAGAAGCTCCGGCTGGAGGGGTTATGCTGTGCAGGGATTATTCGCCCTGCTCCATCTTGGCCTTGAGGGCTGCGAGGGCATCGTTGTCGCCAAGGCTGGTGGAAGCGGCCTGGTTTTGGATGGCCGGAGTGGCTTCGGCGGCACGGGGCGACTTGCGAGCGGCTTTCTTCTCGGCACGAGCCTCGGCACGCTGCGGGTCTTCGAAGGTGCGGCTGTGGGAGAGGATGATGCGCTTGCTGTCTTTGTTGAACTCGATAACCTTGAAACTGAGGGTTTCACCCTGCTGGGCACGGCTGCCGTCTTCCTTGACGAGGTGTTTGGGAGTGGCGAAGCCTTCAACGCCCTGCTCGAGCTGAACAACGGCGCCTTTGTCGAGGAGTTCGATGATGGTGCCTTCGTGTACGCTGCCTTCGGTGAAGAGGGTTTCGAAGACATCCCAGGGGTTCTCTTCGAGCTGCTTGTGGCCGAGGGAGAGACGACGGTTGTCTTTGTCGATTTCGAGAACGACTACCTCGATTTCAGCGCCAATCTGGGTGAACTCTGAGGGGTGCTTGATCTTCTTGGTCCAAGAGAGGTCGGAGATGTGGATGAGGCCGTCTACGCCTTCTTCAAGTTCTACGAATACGCCGAAGTTGGTGAAGTTGCGCACCTTGGCGGCGTGGCGTGAGCCTACGGGGTATTTCTCTTCGATATCTTTCCAGGGGTCGTCTTTGAGCTGCTTGATGCCGAGCGACATCTTGCGGTCGGTGCGGTCGAGGGTGAGGATGACGGCTTCTACCTCGTCGCCCACCTTGAGGAAGTCTTGGGCTGAACGGAGGTGTTGACTCCAGCTCATTTCGCTGACGTGGATGAGGCCTTCAACGCCGGGGGCTACCTCTACGAATGCGCCGTAGTCGGCCATAACGACAACCTTGCCCTTCACCTTGTCGCCTACCTTGAGCTCGGCGTCGAGGGCATCCCAGGGATGGGGAGTGAGCTGTTTGAGACCGAGGGCAATGCGCTTCTTCTCTTCGTCGAAATCGAGGATAACGACGTTGAGCTTCTGGTCGAGCTCGACGATTTCGTGCGGATCGCTCACGCGGCCCCAGCTGAGGTCGGTGATGTGGACGAGACCGTCTACGCCGCCAAGGTCGATAAACACACCGTAGGGGGTGATGTTCTTGACGGTGCCTTCGAGCACCTGACCTTTTTCGAGCTTAGAGATGATTTCCTGCTTCTGGGCTTCGAGTTCGGCCTCGATGAGGGCTTTGTGTGAAACAACGACGTTGCGGTATTCCTGGTTGATTTTGACAATCTGGAACTCCATGGTCTTGCCCACGAAGACGTCGTAGTCGCGGATGGGCTTGACGTCGATTTGTGAGCCGGGGAGGAAGGCTTCGATGCCGAACACGTCGACAATCATACCGCCCTTGGTGCGGCACTTGATGAAGCCCTTGACCACTTCTTTGGCCTCGAGGGCCTGGTTGACGCGCTCCCATGAGCGGCTTGCGCGGGCCTTTTTATGTGAAAGAACAAGTTTGCCGCTCTTGTCTTCGAGGCTTTCGACGTAAACTTCAACGACGTCGCCCACGGCGAGTTCGGGGTTGTAGCGGAATTCGCTGATGGGGATGATGGCGTCGCTCTTGTAGCCGATGTTTACGACTACATCGCGCTTGTTGATGGCGATGACGTTACCGTCGATGACTTCGCCCATGTGGACGCTGCCGAGGGTCTGGCCGTAGGCTTCTTCGAGCTCGGTGTGGCTCTTTGAGGTCTCGGTGACGCCGTTTTCGAATGCATTCCAGTCGAAGTCAGACAGGGGTGCAATGTTCTTGAGATTTTCCATTAGTGAATAAAATAGTTAATTGTTAAAGGGTTGATTGATTGTGATACGATAAAAACGTTTGATGTTTATTGTAAAACGGCGCGAAAATACGCATTTTTGTCGGAACGGACAAGTTTTTGCGATTTTTCTTGCTTCTATGTGGGTGAAATTCGGGGTTTTGCGTACCTTAGCCTCGAAAACGGAACACGACTATTGATTTTTTTGACATGAAAAAGGCTTCTTTCATCTTTATGCTGCTCTGCTCGGCGCTGCTTTGGTCTTGTGGCGGGGGCGGCGAAAAACAGGCAGACGTGGCTGCCGACACGGTATCGGCCGAGAGGGCGCCGCAGGTGCCGGTGGTGGACTCGCCCGACACGACGGTGTATGGCCGGGCCGACGGTTTCGGGCAGGGGGGATTTGCGCTGGTGGCCGACGACGGCCGACTGCTCGAGCTCTCGCTGACGAGTGAGGCCGACGGCTCCATCGACGGGCACTATGCCCGCATCTATGGCGACCGCGACGACACGGCGCGGTATGCCGTGACCATCGCTCCCGACGGCGAAGCGGCTGCCACGGTGATCAACCTCTCGCAGCTGGAACGCTTCACCTCGCACTTTCGCATCCACAACGGCACGGTCATCATCACCGACGGCGACAGTGAAGACCCCGTGGAGATTGAACAGCTCGACGACCACGCCTTCCGTGCCAAAGGCAAAAGCGGCAAGACGTATCGGTTTGGGCGGTGAGA
>JBJFGJ010000106.1:0-14565 GCA_051892575.1 Alloprevotella sp.
GTCGAAATTGGTGAAATGGGCCACGGAGTCGTCGGCAAAGCCATTGCCGCCAAACTCAGTAGCGTCGGTGTTAAGCACTACTTCATACTTGCCTTCGGGTACCATAAAGCCGTAGTCGGGGAAGCTGCGCGTAGGACTGAAATTGAACACAAAGACGAGCGGGCCGCGGCTGTAGGCCAGTATCTGGTCGCCGTCGTTGTGCCAGATTTCTTGCACGGGCAACTTTTGTATGCCCTTGACACTCTTGATGACTTCAAGCATCTTCTGGTCAAAGTCGCCGAGATAGTGATAGCAGAGCTCTTTATTGTCCACAAGGTTCCATTGGCGACGGGCATATTTATAGCTCCAGCCGTTGCCTTCGCGGGGGAAGTCAATCCATTCGGGATGGCCGAACTCGTTGCCCATAAAGTTGAGATAGCCGCCGTTGATGGTCGAGGCCGTGACGAGTCTGATCATCTTGTGCAGGGCGATGCCGCGGTGAGCCACGTCGTTTTCGTCGCCTTTCTTGAAGTGCCAATACATATCGGCGTCGATGAGACGGAAAATAATGGTCTTGTCGCCCACCAGTGCCTGGTCGTGACTCTCACAATAGGAAATGTTGTGCTCGTCGGCGCGGCGATTGGTGAGTTCCCAGAAAATGCTGCTGGGCTTCCAGTCTTCGTCGCGGCACTCTTTGATGATTTTAATCCAATAGTCGGGCACGTTCATGGCCATGCGATAGTCGAAGCCGTAGCCGCCGTCTTTGAACGGGGCAGCCAGTCCGGGCATACCGCTCACCTCCTCGGCAATGGTGATGGCCCGCGGGTTGACTTCGTGAATAAGGATGTTGGCCAGCGTGAGATAGCAGATGGCATTGTCGTCTTGGTGACCGTTGTAGTAGTCGCCGTAGCCGCAGAAGGCTTCGCCCAGTCCGTGGCTGTAATAAAGCATCGAAGTAACGCCGTCGAAGCGGAAACCATCGAGCTGGAACTCTGTCAACCAATATTTGCAGTTTGACAAAAGGAAGTGGATGACTTCATTTTTGCCGTAGTCGAAACAGAGGCTGTCCCAGGCCGGATGTTCGTGGCGGCCGCCGGGATAGAAGAACTGGTTGGGGTCGCCGGCCAGGTTGCCCAAACCTTCCACCTCGTTCTTGACGGCGTGACTCTGCACCAAGTCCATGATGACGGCCACGCCTTGCTTGTGTGCTTCGTCGATAAGGCGTTTCAGGTCGTCGGGCGTGCCGAAGCGGCTTGAGGCTGCGAAGAAGCTGCTCACGTGGTAGCCGAAGCTGCCATAGTAGGGGTGCTCTTGCAGCGCCATAATCTGCAGGCAGTTGTAGCCTTCCTTAACGATGCGCGGCAGGATGTTTTCGCGGAATTCGTCGTAGGTGCCTACCTTCTCGGCGTCTTGGGCCATGCCGATGTGACATTCGTAGATGAGCAGCGGATCACGCTTGGGACGGAAGTTTTTCTTTTTGAATTCGTATGGTGTTTCAGGCGCCCAGACCTGTGCACTGAATATCTTGGTATTGTCATCTTGTACAACGCGCTGGCACCAGGCCGGAATGCGTTCACCGCAACCGCCGTCCCAGTGCACCTTCATCTTGTAGAGGTCGAGGTGCTTCATGGCGCGGAGCGGCAGCTTGATTTCCCAATTGCCGGTTCCTGCTATGCGTTTGAGGCGATATTGTTCGGTCTCGTGCCAGTTGTTGAAGTCGCCGATGAGATAAATGTCGGTGGCGTTGGGAGCCCACTCGCGGAAGACCCATCCGCGAGCCGTGCGGTGCAGACCGAAATAGAGATGGCCGTCGGCAATGTCTGAAAGCGACTTTTTGCCGCCGGTCAGTTCGTTGAGCTTGTAGAGGACGTGGTCGTAGCGTCCCTGAATGGCGTCGTTAAAGGGTTCGAGCCAGGGGTCGCATTTCACCAGTTTGAGGCGCGTGTCTTTGGGTTTGCGCGTCGTGGTCTTTGTTGTTTTCATGGTGATTATGATTTTGGTAAGGGTTGGCTTGAGGGGTGAATAAAGGTCTAAGAGACTAAGAGCCTAAAAGACGAAAAGTCCAAGAGTGTCTGAAGTTTTCTATCGATGTTGTTATTTGACGAGTCGGCCGTTGCGGTATTCGCCTTTTCGGATGACATTGCCGTTGGCGTCGTATTCGGTGAATTTGCCGTCTCTCTCGCCGTCTTTGTAGCTGCCGTCGAAGCGTGTGCCGTCGGCTGAAATCTCAATGGCGCGGCCGTCTTTTTTGCCCATCTTGAATGAGCCTTTGTATTTCTCGCCGCCGGCGGTGCGGAGTATGCCTTCGCCGTGCATCAGGTTGTCTTGCCAGTTGCCTTCATATTCGTCACCGTTTTTCCATTTGTATTTGCCGTAGCCGTTGCGCTTGTCGTTTTTCCAGCTACCGGTGTAGGTGGCCACGCCTTTCCAGATGAAGGTGCCCTGACCGCTTTGCTGGCCGGCCACAAACTGGCCTTTGTAGACGTCGCCCGTGGCAAAGGTAAACACGCCCTCACCCGTGCGCTCGCCTTGGCGGTAGTCGCCTTCATAGACGTCGCCGTTGCGGAAGTGGTATATGCCGCGGCCGTCCTGCACGTCGTTTTTCCAGTCGCCCTGGTAGTAGTCGCCGTCCGGATAGAAGTAAGTGCCTTTGCCGTTGCGCTTGTTGTCTTGCCAATAGCCTTCGTATTTGGCACCGTCGTTCCAGTCGAAGATGCCCTTGCCATTCTTCATATCGTCCACCCAGTCGCCTTTGTAGTAGGCACCATTCTTATAATAATAAGTGCCTTTGCCGTTGCGTTTGTCGTCTTTCCACGTGCCGACATACTTGTCACCGTTGTAGTAATACATGGTGCCTTCGCCCTCTTTGGCATTGCGATACCAGAGGCCTTCGTAGCGGTTGTTGTTGAGTGAGAAGTAGGTGCCGCGGCCGTGTCGCTGGTCTTGGTACCATTGTCCGTCATAGCGCTCGCCGTCGGCAAAGTTGCACACGCCCGTGCCGTCGCGTTTGCCTTTCACCCAGTCGCCTTCGTAGATGTCGCCGTTTTTGTAGACCGTGCGGCCCACACCGTTGGGCTTGCCGTTGAAAAGGTCGCCGGTGTAGATGGAACCGTCTTTGAATTCATACGAACCTACTTCGATTTTTTGCGCGTCGGCGGCTGTGGCCACGCAGAGCAGCGTGCCAATGCACGCGAGGCGGAGAGTCTTGTTGATGACGTTGAAAGTATTGGGCATGATTGTTTGGGTCAATTTATAATGGTAATCAAAGATTATTGGCTTGATGTGAGGCCAGGAATTTTTCGGCCGCTTCAAGGTCTTGAGGCGTGTCGATGCCTATGGTCTGGCAGTCGGTGTAGCCCACTTTAATCTTGAGGCCGGCTTCGAGCCAGCGTAGTTGTTCGAGGCTCTCGGCTTTTTCGAGTATGCCTTGTGGCATGGCGGCCACCTGTTTGAGCACGTTGGCCCGATAGGCATAGAGGCCGATGTGGGCGTAGAAACGGTGATGTGTGAGCCATTCACTCTCGTCCACGCCGCGCAGGTAAGGGATGACCGAGCGACTGAAATAGAGGGCGTAGTCGTCTGAAGAGACCACGACTTTGGGCGTGTTGGGATTTTTGAGTGCAGCGAGGCCTGCGCTGGGTGTGAAGGGGCGCACAAGGGTGGCTATCTGTGCCTTGCGGTCGTCGAAACAGGCGGCGATGGTGCGGAGTTGCGAGGCGGCAATGAAGGGTTCGTCGCCCTGCACGTTCACCACCACTTCGGCCGTGGCGCCAAGGTTGTCGTAGGCCTCACAGATGCGGTCGGTACCGCTGCGGTGGCTGCTCGATGTCATCACGGCGCGTCCGCCAAATGTCTCTACGGCGTCGGCTATGCGCTGGTCGTCGGTGGCCACGGCCACTTCCGCGAAGACGGCTTTCGTGCGCTCCCACACGTGTTGTATCATAGGTTTGCCGCCGAGCATGGCCAGCGGTTTGCCGGGAAAACGTGTCGACTCATAGCGCGCCGGAATGATGGCGATGAAGTCGGGACGCAGATCGTTCTTTATTTCATAAGTAGACATATCGCTTGGTATATTGAATGATTTGATAGGTCTGATAAAAGGATGTCATTCTGCCGAATGGGCCGGACTTTGGTTGTTGATGTGGGCTTTTAGATGTGCCGACCATACTGTCAGGGTTATTGAGGTGTTCTCACATTCCCGGGCCTGACGACTCGGACTATTATGTGATGCCCTTTCAGGGCCTGCCTGGCCGCTCAATGAGACTTAGACGATTTAATTCGCGTCAATCGAAATACTGGTCGGCTTCGGCATTGCCGCCTCCGCCTCCTGTTTCGGGCGATTCGGCGTTGGTATCGCCGTCTTCGCCGTCTTCGTCGGTCGGTCTGGCGCCGCCGGAGTGCTGGGGCCTGGGTATGTCGAACTCTTCGTCTTCACGATAGCCGAGAGCCTTGTTTTTATAGACTTTCTTCATATAATAGGCCCAAATGGGCAGTGCCGACGAAGCACCCTGTCCCATGGAGGTGGAGGCAAAATGGATGTCACGCTCTTCGCCACCCACCCAGCAGGCCGTGACGAGCCGGGGCACACAACCCACAAACCAGCCGTCGGAGTTGCCGTTTGTCGTACCGGTTTTGCCGGCTATGGGACCCTTGAGGTCGTACTTGAAACGCAGGCGGCGGCCCGTACCTTGGTCAACTACGCCACGGAGCATGTCGATCATCTCATACGACGTGTTTTCGCTCACCACTTCGTTCATGCGCGGCGCAAAGTCGGCAATGACGTTGCCGTGGTTGTCTTCGATGCGCGTCACGAGCAGCGGCGCGCAACGTATGCCTTTGTTGATGAAGGCGGTATAGGCAGAGGCCAATTCGCCGACGGTGATTTCGGTGGCACCAAGACAGAGCGGCATGGAGGGATAAATCTGGTCGTTGGCTACGCCGAATAGATGCAGGTAGCTGACCAGGCGCGTACCGTTGGGGTCGGTCTGGTACATAAGTTGCGCGGTCACCCAGTTGTTGGACTGACTGAGGCCCCATTTCAAGGTGACGTGCTCACCATATCGTGCCCGGCTGCCGTTGCGTGGCGACCAACCACCGTATGAGCGCTGCACGTTGAGCACTGTGCTTTGCGGCGTCATGCCGTCTTCAAGGGCCATGGTATAGACGAAGGGTTTCATCGTAGAGCCCACCTGGCGGCGGCCCAGCATCACCATGTCGTATTGGAAGTGGGCGAAATCCACGCCGCCCACATAGGCTTTGACGTGGCCGTTGGTGGGGTCTATCGACATCAGGCCCGAGCGCAGGAATTTCTTGTAATATTTGATGGAGTCCATCGGCGACATTCTCGTGTCGCGCTCACCTTGATAGGTGAAGACGGTCATGTCGACGGGCGTGTTGAACACCTTCTCGATTTCCTCGTCAGTGTGACCTGACTGCTTCATTTCGCGGTAGCGGTCGCTCTGCTTCATCGCGCGCTTGAGCGAGGCGTTCACCTGCTTGGCCGAGAGTGACGAAGCATAGGGGAAGTTGGCCGAACCGGATTTCTCTTTCTCAAACGCCGGCTGGAGGTTCTGGCTCAAATGCGTGCGCATGGCCTCTTCGGCATATTGCTGCATACGCGAGTCGATGGTGGTATAGATTTTGAGGCCGTCGATGTAGATGTCGTAGTTGGAACCGTCTTTTTTCTTGTTTTTGTTGCACCAGCCGTAGAGCGGATTTTGCTCCCAGTTGAGCGAGTCGCCGTAATACTGCACCTTGTCCACATAGTCGGCCCGGTTAGGCTTTTGGGCCATGAGGATACGCCGCAGATATTCGCGCAGATAGGGCGCAGCGCCCTCTTTGTGGTCTACGCGGTGGAAATGGAGCCCGAGGTCGTCGTTTTTGTGCGCATCGTAGTCGGCCTTGGTGATGTAGCCGTTTTTCACCATCTGCTGCAACACGATGTTGCGACGCTCCTTGCAGCGTTCAGGTTCTCTGACGGGATTGAAGTAAGAGGGATTTTTACACATACCCACAAGCAGAGCGGCCTCGCAGAGCGTGAGGTCGATTGGCCGCTTACCGAAATACACCTGTGCGGCCGTGCGTATGCCGACGGCATTGTGGAGGAAGTCGAAGTAGTTGAGATACATGGTGAGTATCTCCTCTTTGGTGTAGTGCCTTTCCAGTTCCACGGCTATCACCCACTCCACCGGCTTCTGCATGAGTCGCTTGGTGGTTGTGGAGGCTGCGTTGGAATAGAGCTGTTTGGCCAACTGCTGGGTGATGGTGCTACCGCCGCCGGCTTCTTTCTGGCGCATAATGCCTCGTTTGATGACGGCACGGCCAAGCGCTCTGAGGTCCACGCCCGAGTGCTCATAAAAACGCTCGTCTTCAGTAGCCACCAAAGCCTGGAAAACATAGGGAGAAATGCTGTCGTAATCTACATAAACACGATTTTCGTTTCTCGACCAGGTGCCCATCACCTTGCCGTCGGCCGACAGCACCTGTGAGGCGTATTTGTTGATGGGACTGTCGAGTTCGTCAAGCGGCGGCATATAACCAATCTTTCCCTCCTTGACGAGAAAGAAAAACACGACAACGAAAATCATTGCAAGGCCCCAAAGACCCCATAGTATCTTGAAAAACAGTTTTCGCATGGACGATAGTTTGACAGACCGACTCAGTCGAGGGGCACCGTTTGGCGCAATTTTCAGACCATAACCGTCAGCGTGCGACGGCGAGTCGGCGGGTTTTAACCTACTACACTGCAAACTTACAAAATTCTCCCACATACGCGCCCTTGTTGCGCCTATTTATTTATGGTTTCAGATGATTTTATACCGTTTTCACCGCAACACTTATGACCGACTGACATTTTTGACTCGCTTATCGGCATCCCTCTGCGTTTGTTCAAAATACCCGGTCGTTTGTGACGCGGCATTAAATCCATTTGACAGTTTTGAGGGAATGATATAAAATAGTCTAAACGGTTCATAAAATGAAGTGTTTGTTTGGAAAATTTGATTATAATATTGAATGATAACTGAATAACATTTATAATATATATTATAATAAGCCAAAACTATGTTCTTCGGCTTATAATATCCACCTGAAAGCCACTTCAATTTTTCTTGCCTAAGGAGAGTTGTTCCTGCCATAAGGCCGGATTTTCCTGTCCTTATCGCCGTAACCCATTGAAACACAAAAAAGAGGGCGCCAAAGGCACTCTCTTCCTTTCTCCTACCTCAAAGATACGCCGACATTGCAGCCGAAAAAATGACAAAATCGGATGAAAACAGCCGCGGTGCTTGCAATTTATCACCCCACCGGGCCGGGCAAGGCCATTTTTAATTATATTTGCAGTTGGATAAAGATGAAACCATGAAACAACTTCGCGTACACAGCTATGAAAGCATGGGCACCTTCGACGGCCCGGGTCTGCGCTTTGTCGTCTTCTTGCAAGGCTGCCCGTTCCGCTGCCTGTATTGTGCCAACCCCGACACGATTGACCCCGTCGGCGAGAGCAAACTCACCGACCCCGACTATATTTACGACCAGGTGGTCTCGATGAAGGCATTCTTCGGCCGCCGCGGCGGAGTCACCTTTTCGGGCGGTGAGCCCACCGTTCAGGCCGAGGCTCTCGTGCCGCTCTGCCAGCGACTGAAAGAGGCCGGTTTCCACATCTGTATCGACTCCAACGGTACGGTATGGAACGAGCACGTCGAGGCCCTTTTCCGCACCGTCGACCTCGTTTTGCTCGACGTGAAAGAGATTGACCCCGAGCGCCACGAAACCATCACCTCGCGCAGCAATGCCCGCACCCTCGAAACGGCCGCCTGGCTGGAGCGCGAGGGTCATCCCTTCTGGTTGCGTTATGTATTGGTGCCCGGCCTGTCCAACGACGACGACCATCTGCACCGCCTCGGCCGCCATTTTGCTGATTACAAGCAGATTGAACGCGTGGAATTGCTCCCCTACCACACCCTCGGCGTGCACAAATATGAGGCCATGGGTCTCGACTACAAGCTCAAGGGTGTCAAGGAAAACACGCCCGAACAGCTCGACCACGCCGCCGCCATTCTCCGCACGTATTTCCCCCAGTTGGTGGTGAATTGAGACGAAGGTTGTCGCATATATACTGATACATATATTATGCCACAGTCGTTATCAAAGCTATACATCCATTTGGTATTTCATATCAAAACGACAAGTCCTGCTGTGAATGCCACTCATTTGGAGCGCTTGTTTGCCTATATCGGTCAGTTAATCAACACCACGGGCTGTAAGGTGCTCAAAGTGGGAGGGATGTCCGACCACATTCACGTTATGTTCATTTTGTCTAAGGATATGAGCATCGCGAAAGTTGTGGAAGAAACCAAACGTAATAGCAGTAGATGGCTCAAAACACTTGGTTCATACTACAACAATTTTGAATGGCAAGGTGGTTATGCAGCTTTCTCCGTCAGTCAATCTGTAGTGCCCAAAGTATTGGATTATATAAAAGATCAACGTAAACACCACGAAAAGCAAAGTTTCAAAGAAGAATACATAGGATTCCTAAAACTCAATCATATCGACTACGACGAACGATTTGTATTAAGTGATTAATGAAGTGGCCGAACACGTACGGGCTGAAAGGGCCAACCGACGATAAGGCGATAGCAGAACAACAAACTTCTTTGATTGTTATGCCGAGCCGCGAAGGAGGAAGGCGCAGCCAACAAGACCATAGCCTAGGGCATAGAAATATTGTCGGAATTTTCGGTCGAAAATGCACGGCCTGAAAGGCCAACAAGACCATAGCCCAGGGCAGAGGTGACACGAAGTGGCACCGGCACCCTGGGTATGAATAGCCCCGACAAGGCGCCCTGTAAGGGCAAAAGCATCATTATAAATATGAGAAATTGCCAAATGAACGCTAATAAAAAGTCTTTTGCCCTTACAGGGCGAACATAAACGCGCAATCGCCACCCAGGGTGCCGGTGTCGCTGACGCTCCACCTCTGCCCTGGGCTATGGTCTCGTTGCCCTTTCAGGGCGTGCGAGGCCGCCTAATATGCGCACTAACAAGCCGGCATAGCCGCTCAAATTTATCGATAAAACAATATATCTTGTCAACTCTTTAAAAACGTTTCCTCATGCCCACCACCCCAATCTGCCCCGTTTGCGGCACCGAACTCCAACCCGGCGTGACGACTTGTCCCGTTTGCGGTTGTGCCTTATCGGGTAAACCAAGCGACGACTCGCTGGTTAAACTCATCAAGGCATATAAAGAAATGGGCAAAATTGAAGCCGTACTCCAACTGGCCAAAGGGAAAGACGGCGAAGATGATGAAATAGACGCCATTGTCAAGCAATGCAAAGAGCAATTGATGGCAGATAAGGGCCTTGTCATTCTTGAAGCGCTCAATCACGACGATGTGGCTTTTGCCGAAAGCCAACTGGAACAATTAAAGGCCCTCACAGGCGACAATGCCGCCATCAAGAGCCTGGAAGAACAAATCAAAAGCAAACAAACGGTTCAAGCACCTACATTGCCGCCGGTTCCGCCAACGCCTCAGCCTGCACCATTGGATAATGTTGTTACAGCAGAAGAGCCACAACAGGTGAATGAAACAGAACCAGTGAACACAACAAGCAAAGCCGGAAGTACACCGTTTATTGCTTTTATTATAGGCATACTCATACTATGGATATGGCTAATATTTATGATCACCATATTTTAATTATACCCGATACCCTCTATGTCCACTAACACCCCAATCTGCCCCGTTTGCGGCACCGAACTCCAACCCGGCGTGACGACTTGTCCCGTTTGCGGTTGTGACATACCGAGCGGCGATAACGACGCCTTAGTCGGTCTCATACAAAGCTATATCGCTAAGGGCCAAAACCTTTTGGCTCTGAAACTCTTGAACGACTCGGGACTGACCGGCGGCGAATACGACCGTCTCAGGGCACAATTGCAAGGCGCAAACAATACGGCCACGGCAACCACTACGCCTCCGCCACCGCCTGCACCCGCACCTGCTGCTGCCAATTATGCCGACACCACTGCGGCCACACAGTCTGAAACAAACGAAACGCCCGTGGATACCGAAAAGGGCTTCTTGCCGCAGTTGCGCATTGTCAGCCTCTTGGCGGTATATCTTGTTCCTATGACCCTCTTGCCGCTTTTGGGGCAATTGATGCCGAAGGTGTTTTACGAGGTGAATGGTTCGGGTGTGCCGCTTTACAATTATGTTCAACCGCTGTTTATGGCGCCCCTCTTCTTCTTACTTGCCGTATATGCACTCAAAGGCCGCGCCGCAAATGCCATCGGTTGGATATGTACGGCACTTGCCGTGGGCATTTTCTTACTAACTGTGTTACAAGCCCCTTGGCAAGTCAGAAGCATTATTGAACTTATCCTCTATCTTTTGATGGTCTGTTGTGCCCGTCAGCGTTATCGTGCACCGCTTGTCGTGCTCACTGTTCTGATTGTCATTGAGATAGCCTTCTATGGTTGGGGCTTTGAGGCTTTAATTATCGATAGAGGTATTGCCATTCCGCAAACATCCAGATTATTCACCACCATAGACACCTTCTGCCGTGCCCTGTTTATATTCGCTTGGGCTTGGTTGATTTATGTGTCAATGACCGAAAGCAAGACACTAGCAAGTCCAAGTGCTAATAAGGCGATTGACGCGTCAGACACACCGGCATGGGGCAAAGCGTTGGGTATTATAAGCAGCATAGTGTTGTTGATAGGATGGCTTATGGTGCTTGGCTTGTATTTCACCAACAACTATACAAATAATTTATTCCCCATCTGTTACGTTATCAACGCCCTCGGTTTGCTACTTTTGGCAGGCCTCGTAGTGGCTCATGCATTGAAGACCGATAATTTGGTGGTTAAAGCAACCGGCTTAGCGGCAGCAGCACTCACTGCTGTCTTGATTATCATTTTTGTGGCAGTTTCTTTACCCAAAGGGTACAACGTCTTTTTCCAAGATTTCATATGGTGCAATATGGTGGTCAGTTTCATTTGCGGCGCTTGGTTTTGGGCAGCCAAATGCCTGTCGAAAGGCGCTATGCGTGGTTCGGCCGCTTATGCCGTCATTGTGCTGATATTGGCCATCTCCCCTAATGTGGCCTTCACGGCAGAAAAGTTACACTCATTGTTTTACAATATGGGAACGCTCCTGACTCTTGAGTCGGCCATCATCATGCTGCCGATAGCTTTGGCCTTCCCGCGTCTCAACAAGATAGTGCCGGCACTCATCACATTCGGCGTACTGCTGATGTTGTTGCTATGCTATTTCGTCGGCGGCTTGTTCACAGAAATATTATGGTATTGGTACTAACATAATAACACAACGATATGACTAATACCCCAAACAACGGAGCGGCTGGTAACGATATGCTGCTGGGCCTGCTCCAATCTTATGAAGCTGAGGGCCAATATGCGCGGGTGCTTCAGATATTGGCTTCGTCGCCCGAAGACGGTGCCGAATATCAAGCACTGAAATCGCGCTGTGAATTTGCCATTTCACGCCAACAGGGCGACGCCATCGACAAAGCACTCAAGGCCGGCAACCGTGAGGAAGCCGCCAAAGCGTTGGCCGAACTGCGTGCAGCCGTGGGCGAAACCACCATCGTCAAGGCTTTTGCCGCCCTCATCGGCCATGTAGAAACCACTGCCGAGACACAACCGAAAACAGAAGAGGCCAAACCGGCCGAAGTCAAACCGCAAGCCGAGGCTATGCCAAAAGCTGCACCTCAGCAAGAGCCCGTGGCCGACAAGATGCCGGAAGAGCCGATTGAGGACCAACTTCCCCCACCCTCGCCAGGCAGCAAATACCCCTTCACCGAAAACATCAGTTTCGTGGGCGGATTGGGCTACGGCCCTGCCGGAAAGAGCGGACGCTACACGCTCCGTAACGAAGAAATACTTTTCCGTCCCTTCATCGTCAATTTCGGTAGCACGCAAGACCGCATCTTCCCCATCAAAGACATCATCAAATACCACCACGCCATGATGGGTATGGCCTCGTTCAAACTCAAAGACGGCACCATCGTGCGCATCAATCTGGTCAAGAAAAACCGGTTCTTGCAAGAGGTAGAGGCACGCCGACAATATTACTACACATCGCGCGGTCTGCCCGTGCCCGAACTGGAGTCGTAAGACCGTCGCCACACATTAACAACATCACACCCAATGGGATACACAAGATATATCGGAGCATTCTTGGGCTTTATCAGCACCCGAGACATTTTTGGTGTTATGGCAGGATTTTCCATAGGTTGGTTATTTGATTATTTAATCTCATCACAATCGCAAACGACCTCTACGGAAGACATCGAACACTTGAGAGCACAGCAAAGGAATTCGTTCCTCGACGCTTTGATGGTGCTCTCAGCCCATGTCATTCAGGCCGACGGCAAAATCATGCACTCGGAGATGGAGCACGTGCGCTCTTTTCTCCGCAACAGTTTTGGCGAGGCCGTGGCCGTTCAGGGCAACGACACGCTGCTGCGACTCTTTGACTTTCACAAGCAAAACGGTGAGCGTGTATGGCAAGACTACATCCGCCGTGCATGCTATGATCTGGTTTCGCGCATGGAGGGTCCGCTCAGACTGCAACTGTTGGCCTATTTGTGTGACATAGCCAAGGCTGACGGCAAGTTGGACGAGCGTGAAGTCAATGCCCTCAAGGAGATAGCCACATATCTGGGCTTCACCACCGGCACGATAGACGCCATGTTACACTTGGGCGGCGAGTCGCTCGACGATGCCTATGCCGTTTTGGGCATCAACAAAGACGCCACCGACGACGAAGTGCGCAAAGCCTATAAGCGCATGGTGTTGCAACATCACAGCGACAAGGTGGCCACACTTGGTGAAGACGTCAAGGCGGCCGCCACAAAGAAAATGCAAGAAATCAACGAAGCCAAACGCCGAATTTATGAGGCGCGAGGGATGAAGTGAGTTTTTTAGGAGGACAAAACAAATAATTGCGGTGATTGAACGTGACAGAACGCTTCAATCACCGTTTTTCGTTGAACCTCAATTTATTACAGGCGTGTGATTGTGTGATTGGGAAAAAGGGTAAAAAAAGGGTATAGATAAGATGTGGTCATTCTTAGGGTGAGTCACATAAACAAAAAAAGCCCCCGGCAATCGCAAGGATGTCGGGGGGATTATGCAGTGAACTTAAAAAGTGACTTAGTCTTTGATGATGTCAAGGTCGACAAACACTTTGCGCAAAGCGGCAACGGCGCGGTCTACTTGCTCTTTGGTGTGCGTGGCCATAAGGGCTACGCGCACGAGCGTATCTTGAGGTGCACAGGCAGGAGGAATGACCGGATTGATGAACACGCCGGCTTCGAAAGCCTTGGCCGTGGCGATGAAAGTTTTGTCGGTGTCGCGCACATAGAGCGGAATGATGGGGCTCTCGGTGTCGCCAATTTCAAAACCGGCCTCTTTGAATTGCTCGAGAGCATAGTGGGTCACATCCCAAAGGGCTTTGATGCGCTCGGGCTCCTGCTGGAGAATGTGAAGGGCCTCCATGGCCGAAGCCGTGGCAGCGGGCGTGCAGGAAGCGCTGAAGATGTAGGTGCGTGCTGTGTGGCGCAACCAGTTGATGATGCTGCTGTCGGCTGCAATGAAACCGCCGATGGCTGCAAGCGACTTGCTGAACGTACCCATGATGAGGTCCACCTCGTCGGTCAGTCCGAAATGGTCGCATACACCACGGCCGTCGCGTCCGAATACACCGATGCCGTGTGCCTCGTCCACCATCACCGTGGCGTTGTATTTATGTTTCAGTCGGATAATCTCGGGCAGGTTGGCCAAGTCGCCTTCCATGGAGAAGACACCATCAACGATGATGAGTTTGACGGCTTCGGGCGCACACTTCTGGAGTTGGCGCTCGAGGTCTTCCATGTCGTTGTGTTTGTATTTGAGGTTGGTGGAAAACGAGAGGCGGCGTCCGTCTACGATAGAGGCGTGGTCGCGGTCGTCGCAGATGATGTAATCGTCTTTGCCGGTGAGGCAAGCGATGACACCCGAGTTGACCGTGAAGCCGGTTGAGAAGCAGAGAGCCTCTTCTTTACCCACAAAAGCGGCCAATTCCTTTTCGAGTTTCACGTGGAGGTCGAGCGTTCCGTTGAGAAAGCGTGAACCGGCGCAGCCCGAACCGTACTGGCGCAAGGCTTTGACACCGGCTTCGATGACGCGCTCGTCACCCGTCAGGCCTGTGTAAGCGTTAGAACCGAACATGAGCACCTTGTGGCCGCCCATCTCTACTTCTGTACCTTGTTTTCCTTCAATCTCACGGAAATAGGGATATACGCCCTGTGCCATATACTGCTGCGGCAGGGTGTACTTGGAAAGTCTGTCTTGTAAAATTCCCATTTGCTGATATACGTTTCATGCACCGCCAAAGTTCAGACGAAAGGCGAACCTCATAGGCGCACAATTCTTAAAAACTTGGCAAAGGTACGCATTTTATATTTAATAACCATTTTTATCACACAAAAAACGCCGTTTTGTGCCAATAAATGCATTGATATAGAGTCAACAAGCAAGTGCAATATTACGAATAATGTTTGTAGAACTCTTTTA
>JBJFGJ010000107.1:0-14559 GCA_051892575.1 Alloprevotella sp.
TCTCAAAAATATTTGGTCAATAACATAGATTGCCCAGGTCGTCAGGCCTGGGTTGACATGTCCTCCCACATTCCGGCCTGTAAGGTCGGCACTTCCAAACGGAGTTTTTATGCTCAATAGCGGTATATATGTTTTTTATGTTTTCTGCTTATTGTACCGACCTTACAGGCCGGTGATTAGTGGAGCATCCCCAACCCCAGGCCTGACGACCTGGGCTAATATGTTACGGCCCTTCAGGCCTTTTGGGGCCGCTTTTAACTCTTAGTCTCTTAGCTTCTCAGTCTCAAAAAAACTATTCAATATGACCAACGGACGTTTGCTATGGGTAGACGATGAAATCGAACTGTTGCGCGGTCACATCGTCTTTCTTGAAAAAAAAGGCTACGACGTGCAGACCTGTGTCAGCGGCGCCGATGCCATTGAGACGTGTCGGCAAAACAAGTTCGACCTTATCCTGCTCGACGAGAACATGCCCGGCCTGAGCGGCCTCGAAACCCTCTCGGCCATCAAAGACATCACGCCCTCAGTGCCCGTGGTGATGGTGACCAAAAACGAGGCCGAAGATCTTATGGACCAGGCCATTGGCTCGCAGATAGCCGACTACCTGCTCAAGCCCGTCAATCCCCACCAGATACTCCTCACGCTGAAGAAAAACATTCACGTTGAGGCCATCCGATCTGAGACCGCCGGTTCAGCCTACCGCCGCGAGTTTATGCAGATAGACAGCCTCATCAGTCAGGAACTTGATGCCGAAGGCTGGATGTTGCTCTACAAAAAACTTGTGCGCTGGGAATTTGAACTGGCCGATGCGCCAGAGGCGATGAGTGAGATGCTGCGCAGCCAGTGGCACGATGCCGACAAGGCTTTTGCCGCCTTTGTGGCCCGTCACTATGAGGGATGGGTGGCCGCCGCTCCCGGCGAGCGCCCCCTGCTCAGTCCCGACGTCATTTCCCGGCGCGTGTTCCCAAGCCTCAGAGCCGGCAGGGAAGTGGTGCTGATGGTTTTCGACAATCTGCGTTTCGACCAGTGGCGCGTGTTGAGCGAAGAACTCTCCACCGACTTCGACATCGACGAGTCACTCGGTATGAGCATCCTGCCCACGGCTACGGGCTATGCCCGCAATGCTATTTTTGCCGGACTCATGCCGGCGATGATCAAGAAGATGTATCCCGACTATTGGGTGGAGGAAGAAGAGGAAGAAGGCAAAAACCTGCACGAAGAAGACCTGCTGCGAGAGCAACTGGCCCGCTATCGCCGCCGTGAGGCCTTCACCTATCGCAAAATCAACGACTCGCAGGGCGCCGAGCGACTGCTCAAAGAGTTCCACGCCTTCACCGCCACGCCGCTGAGCGTCTTGGTGGTCAACTTCATCGACATCCTATCCCACGCCCGCACAGACTCACGTATGGTGCGCGAACTCTTCTCTGACGAAGCCGCCTACCGCAGCATCACGCGCTCGTGGTTTCGCCACACGGCCATTCGCGAACTCTTCCAGCGCCTTGCCACTCTCGACCGCGACATCATCATCACCACCGACCACGGCAGCGTGCGCGCCACCACGCCGGTCAAGGTCGTGGGCGACCGCCACGTCAATACCAACCTGCGCTATAAGGTGGGCAAAAACCTCAGCTACAATCCACGCGAAGTCTTCGAAGCACGCCGGCCCGACCTCATCGGACTGCCGGCACCGTCGCTCTCTTCGGCCTACATCTTCGCCACCGGAGACAGCTTTTTTGCCTATCCCAACAACTACAACCACTACGTCAGCTATTATCGCGACACTTTCCAGCACGGCGGCATCTCTATGGAAGAAATGCTCGTGCCCGTCTGCACCCTCCGCTCCAAGTCGCACACGCGCGAGAGTTAAATCCGTCTGCATCACATTCCTTTAGTCACCTTTTGAATATGTCTGAAAACATCTATCCCACCTTCGACCGTATGCTCACCCGCGAGGAGCACGAAAGCCTCACCGGCACACGCGGCGTCATGCTTTGGTTCACCGGTCTTAGCGGTTCGGGCAAGTCAACCCTGGCCATAGCCCTTGAGCACGAACTGGCTCGCCGTGGATTGCAAAGCCGTCTGCTCGACGGCGACAACCTGCGTACGGGAGTCAATGCCGGTCTGGGCTTTTCGGCCGAAGACCGACGCGAAAACGTGCGCCGCACCGCCTGTGTGGGCCGTCTTTTTGTCGACACCGGCATCATCACCATGGCCGCCCTCGTCAGCCCCACCAACGACCTGCGCGAGATGGCGCGCACCATCATCGGCCCGGCCGACTTCCGCGAAATCTATGTGGCCACACCCCTTGCCGAGTGTGAGCGTCGCGACGTCAAAGGGCTTTATGCCCGTGCCCGTCGTGGCGAGGTGAAAGACTTTACCGGCATTTCAGCGCCGTTTGAGGCGCCCGAACACCCCGACCTCGTGCTCGACACCACCGTCCTCACCATCGACCAAAGCATCGCCCGGTTGCTCTGCCTGTTGGGGCTCGAAGCGTAAGGGGCCGGCGGTTTCCATTCCTTTTGTTCAAAAGCTGAGGGTGAAAGTGACGCTTTTTCAAATCTTTTAAGGGACAACGCCGGTAGCAGCAAAAAGCGGCTTAAAACGGTTTGAAAACCCCATATTGGCTGCGAAATATTCGTAAGATATTTATAATCAATTTGATAACTAATCGATGTACCGCTTCCAATCCTTTTCGGCGCACTTCGAAGGCACAAAATTGCACTCGCAACAAGGCATAGTATCGCCCGTCCTTATCGCAGAAGTTCCTGTCCCTATGCCGGAAATTCCTGTCCTTATCCCCGTAAGACATTGAAAACCAAAAAAGAGAGGCCCTGAGCCTCTCTTTTCTTTTATCCTACCTCAAAGATAAGCCTGAGGGCCACAACGGAAAATGACAAATACTATTGCAGCCCGGCCTGACCGCCAAACTGCTCAGTGCGTGCATTTTTAGGGCGTTTGCTTTGCCTTTAGGCCGTTTTGGCGTAACTTCGCAGAGTTAAAAGAATATTCATCAAAACAAACCAACTTATTATGGCAAAATCATCTTTTCTCAGCGACTTTAAGGCATTTGCCATGCGTGGCAACGTGATAGACATGGCCGTCGGTGTCATCATCGGTACGGCTTTCGGCAAGATTGTCAGCTCTGTCGTCACCGACATCATCACCCCGCTCTTCGGTGTCATCCTCGGCGGCATCGACTTCAAGGGTCTCTCCGTCACGGTGGGCGACTCGGTCATCACATACGGCAACTTCATCCAAGCCACCTTCGACTTCGTTATCATAGCCTTCTCCATCTTCCTCTTCATCCGTCTCATCTCAAAACTCCATAGCAAGAAAGAAGAAGAGAAACCCGCCGAGCCCGCCGCACCCTCCAAGGAAGAGCAACTGCTCACCGAAATCCGCGACCTGCTCAAAGAGAAAAAATAAATCATTGACCAACCTCTCAATGTCTGAAATGTCTGAAACCTATAGTTTGAGCCATCTCAAGGAGCTTGAAGCCGAGAGCATCCACATCATCCGCGAAGTCGCCTCAGAGTTTGAGCGGCCCGTGATGCTCTACAGCATCGGCAAAGACTCGTCGGTGATGGTGCGACTGGCCGAAAAGGCTTTCGCCCCCGGCAAACCGCCCTTCCCCTTAATGCACATCGACTCCCGCTGGAAGTTTAAGGAGATGCTGGAGTTTCGCGACTGGTATGCCCGGGAGCACGGCTGGCAGCTCATCGTGGAGAGCAACGAAGAGGCCTTCCGCCAAGGCGTCGGTCCGTTTACGCACGGTTCGCGCGTACATACCGACCTGATGAAGACACAGGCCCTGCTGCAGGCTCTCGACAAGCACCAATTCGACGCTGCCTTTGGTGGCGCACGCCGCGACGAAGAGAAAAGCCGTGCCAAAGAGCGCATCTTCTCCTTCCGCGACGAGTTCCATCGCTGGGACCCCAAAAACCAACGGCCCGAAATACGCGACATCTACAACACCCGCATCCGCCAGGGACAGAGCATACGTGTGTTCCCGTTGAGCAACTGGACCGAGCTCGACGTGTGGCAATACATCCGTCTGGAAAACATCCCCATCGTGCCCCTCTATTTTGCCAAAGAGCGCCCGACGGTGGAAATCGACGGCCAGCTTATCATGCCCGACGACGACCGCCTGCCAGAGTGCTATCGCGACAAGATAGTGCCCCGTACCATACGCTTCCGCACCCTCGGCTGCTGGCCCCTGACCGGTGCTGTGGAGAGCGAAGCCGACACCATTGAGAAAATCGTCGAAGAAATGATGACCACCACCAAGAGCGAGCGTACCACGCGTGTCATCGACTTCGACGGCGACGCCTCGATGGAGCAAAAGAAACGCGAAGGTTATTTCTAACTTCTCACCGTCACACACCAAAACCTTTACACCGTGAGCGAGCTCATCACCTTTTGTCTCGAAAATCTCAACTACTGGACCATCACGCTCTTCATGGCGATTGAGAGTTCGTTTATCCCCTTCCCCTCCGAGGTGGTCGTGCCCCCGGCGGCATGGCTCGCCTTGACCGACAGCGAGGGCATGAACTTCTTCCTCGTCATCGTAGTGGCCACCGTCGGTGCCGACATTGGTGCCCTTATCAACTACTATCTGGCCCGTACGCTCGGCCGCACCGTGGTGTATAAGTTTGCCGACAGCAAGTTGGGCCACCTCTGCCTGCTCAACAGCGAGAAGGTCAAGAAGGCCGAAGACTATTTCCGACGTCACGGCGTGCCCTCCACCTTCTTCGGTCGCCTGGTGCCGGCCGTGCGCCAGCTCATCTCCATCCCCGCCGGCCTCTCGGGCATGGACATCCGCAAGTTCCTGCTCTACACCACACTCGGTGCCGGCATCTGGAACACCGTCCTGGCCTCGTTGGGCTTCGTCATCTACAAGTCGGCGCCCGACATCAAGACACCCAGAGACGTGAGCAATCTGGCCGAGACATACAGCCACGAAATCGGCTACGGCATACTGGCCATTGTCGCCTTGGTCGTGGTGTTTTTTGTGGTGAAATATTTCATCAAGAAACGCCGGGGCAAAAATGCATAACCTCTTGAAGCGTTTGGCCGCCGTCTTGTGGTGGCTGACCGGCGTCATGCTGGCGGCCCAAACCACAGCGTCTGCGCCTTTTGACACCACGGGCATCCACCACAGCATGTGGCTCGTCGGTGCCGGACGCTCGAATGCCCTCGACACCTACATCTCGCCTCTGGAATACACCGGCCCCACTTTCACCCTGGCTCATCTCACCGAGCGTGGCCTGCGGCGCAGTGGTGGCCGTGTGAGTTTTTCTACGCGGTTGGACGGTCGCCTGGCCTATGTCACTTCCACGGCCGGCAATCACGATGCCTACGACGGCGACGTCACCTTTGCCGTGGCCTGGCGCTACAACTGGAAACCCCGGCCCGACCTTCGGCTTGCCCTGGGCGGTATGGCCGAGGCCGACTTGGGCTTCACCTACAACACCGGCCTCTCTGGCAACAATCCCGCCCAAGGTCGCGCCGCTCTGGCCGTAGGTCTTTCGGCTCTTGCCGCCTACGACAGTCGCCTCGGCCGTTTGCCACTGACCCTGACCCTTCAGGCAGATGCGCCGATGATGGGGATGAAGTTTCAGCCCCACTATGGCCAGTCGTACTATGAAATATTTGCGCTCGGCCATCAGAGTGGGCACCTCCACGTCACCTGGCCCGGCAATGCACCCACGCTGCGCACCCTCCTCACGGCCCAGTTCCACTTCAGCCGGCTCACGGCCACAGTGGGCTATCTTTCAGACGTGAGGCAGAGCAAGGTGGGAGGGTTGAAATACCACAGTTGGAACAACTCTTTCGTCATTGGGTTCGTGCGGCACTTCCGTCTCACGTCCCGCCCGTAGTCATGCAAAACGTCATAAGCCGCATAAAAGACCGTATGGTCAGCCTCGCGATGGTGCTGGTCACAACTTTGGCCATGGCCTCGTGTGTCACCGAAGAGGTGGCGCCCAATACTATTCGTGGCAACTTTGACGCCCTTTGGCAGACCCTCGACGAGCGCTATTGCTTCTTCGACCTCAAAGCCGCCGAATACGGACTTGACTGGAACGAAGTCTATGCCCGCTACCAGCCGAAACTGGCTGAGCAGAAGACCCTTTGGGACTATTTCAACCTGCTCGAAGACGTCGTCTGCGAACTCCGTGACGGCCACGTCAACATCATTTCGTCACTCGGCACGGCCCGCTATGGCGAGTGGTTTGACAACTATCCGGCCAACTATGCCGACACGCTCGAGCGCAAATATCTGGGCCGGACGACAGACTATGTCACCACAGGTGGCCTGAAATACCGCGTCTTGTCCGACAGCATCGCCTACGTGCGTTGCCCGTCGTTCGACGTGTCCTTTGGCGACGGCAACCTCCACGTCATGATGCTCACGCTGGCCCCTTGCAAAGGGATGATACTCGACATCCGCTCCAACGGTGGCGGTCGCCTCACTTCGGCCGAAAAGCTCGCCTCTGTCTTCATCGAAGAGAAAACCGTCGGCGGCTATATGGCCCACAAGACCGGCAAAGGCCACAACGACTTCTCGCAACCCGAAGCCATCGAGATTGAGCCCTTCAGCGGCCGGCGCTGGACCAAACCTCTCGTCGTGCTCACCAACCGCCGCACCTACAGCGCCGCCAACGCCTTCGTGATGTATGTCAAAGGGCTGCCCGGCGTCACCATAGTGGGCGACAAGACCGGCGGCGGTTCGGGAATGCCGCTCACCTCAGAACTCCCCTGCGGATGGACGCTGCGCTTCTCGGCCTGCCCGATGTATGACCGACAGATGGCGCTCACCGAAGAAGGCATTGCACCCGACGTGAAGGTGGACATCACCTCCGACGACTATCGCCGCGACATCGACACCATCATCGAGACCGCACGGCTCATCATCCTGTCTGCCGACAATTGAAAAAGCGGCCACACTGACAAATCGTAAACCTACCTATTCATGATGCTATCCATAGACTATTTTTTCTCTCGCCTTGACTTTCAGCAGATAGTCAGCGCCTTCATCGTGCTTTTTGCCGTCATCGACGTGTTGGGCTCCACCCCCATCATCATAGACCTGAAGCAAAAAGGGCGTCCCGTCAGTGCCTCCAAGGCCACCCTCATCTCCACAGCCCTGCTTGTGGGCTTCTTTTTTGCCGGCGACGTGATGTTGCGCCTCTTCAGCGTCGACATCGAGTCGTTTGCCACGGCCGGTGCGGTGGTCATCTTCTTTATGGCCCTTGAAATGATACTCGACATCGAAATCTTCAAAAACATCGGCCCCATCAAAGAAGCCACCCTCGTGCCTGTGGTGTTCCCGCTCATAGCCGGTGCCGGTTCGTTCACCACATTGCTTTCGCTCCGGGCCGAATATTCGAGCGTCAACATCCTGATTGCCTTGGCCTTCAACATGCTCTTTGTCTACTGCGTCTTGCGTGCCACGGCCAAAGTGGAACGCATCCTTTCGCGCAGCGCCATCTATCTGATGCGCAAGTTCTTCGGCATCATTCTGTTGGCCATCTCGGTGCGTCTTTTCACAGCCAACATCTCTGCGCTTTTGGGCAAGATGTAACGACGTGAAGCCACCACACACCATAAATTATATACAAGAAAACCAATAACCTGAATAAATCCCTTTTCATCTCATGACAGACCTCGAAATTGCACGCCAGACTCCGCTTGAACCCATTGGCGACATTGCCGCCAAGATAGGCATCGATCCCGAACAGATTGAGTGCTACGGCAAGCACATTGCCAAGTTGCCGCTCTCGCTCATCGGTGAGGCGAAGTCTAGGCTCATCCTCGTCACCGCCATCACCGCCACCAAGGCCGGCATCGGCAAGACCACGGTGTCTATCGGCCTGGCTCTGGGCCTTAACCACATCGGCAAGAAAGCCGTCGTGGCGCTGCGTGAGCCCTCGCTCGGTCCCTGTTTTGGAATGAAAGGCGGTGCCGCAGGCGGTGGACACGCCCAGGTGTTGCCGATGGAGCGCATCAACCTCCATTTCACCGGCGACTTCCACGCCATCACGTCGGCCCACAATATGATCAGCGCCCTGCTCGACAACTATCTCTATCAGCACCGCGCCGAAGGCTTCGGACTGAAAGAGGTGCTCTGGCGTCGTGTGCTTGACGTCAACGACCGCTCGCTGCGCAGCATTGTCACCGGTCTTGGTCCGGCCACCAACGGCCTTGAGGCCCAGTCGGGCTTCGACATCACACCGGCTTCCGAGCTTATGGCCATTCTCTGCTTGGCCAAGGATGAGGCCGACTTGCGTGAGCGCGTAGACCACATTCTCTTGGGCTACGACTATCAAGGCCAGCCCTTTACTGTAGCCGATCTGGGCGCCACCGGTGCTGTCATGGCCCTGCTCAAAGACGCCTTGATGCCCAACCTCGTGCAAACCACCGAGCACACTCCTGCCATTATCCATGGCGGCCCCTTTGCAAATATCGCCCATGGTTGCAATTCACTCTTGGCCACTAAAATGGCCCTCTCACATAGCGACTATACCATCACCGAAGCCGGTTTCGGTGCCGACCTCGGTGCAGAGAAATTCTACAACATCCTCTGCCGCAAGAGCGGTCTGCAACCGGCTTTGACCGTCCTCGTGGCTACGGCCCAGGGCTTGAAAATGCACGGCGGCGTACCCCTCGACCAGATTGCCATGCCCAATATGGACGGCCTGCGCCAAGGTCTGGCCAACCTCGACCGCCACGTGGCCAACCTGCGCAGTTTCGGGCAGACCGTCGTGGTCGTCTTCAACTGTTTCGCCACCGACACCGACGAAGAAATGGCCCTCTTGCGCCAACACTGTGAAGACGAGCTTAAAGCCCCCTTCGTCATCAACAATGCCTATGCCGAGGGTGGGGCAGGAGCCGCCGAAATGGCCCGTCTCGTGGTGGACACTATAGACAAAAATCCTTCAGCTCCGCTGCATTTTACCTACGACGACAACGACGACATCAAGACCAAGATTGAGAAAGTGGCCCGAAACATCTACGGCGCCGCTACGGTGAACTTTGCTCCGGCAGCCCTCAAGCGCATCAAACTCGCCACCGACCACAATATGTCCGCCTTCCCCGTCTGCATTGCCAAGACCCAGTTCTCATTCTCTGCCGATGCCAAGCGCTATGGTGCCGTGAGCGGTTTCGACCTGCAAATCCGCGACGTCGTCATCAACGCCGGTGCCGGAATGATTGTGGCCATTGCCGGCGACATTCTCCGTATGCCCGGTTTGCCCAAGACCCCTCAGGCCAACTTCATCGACTGCCGCAATGGGGAAATTTCGGGTCTGATGTAACCCCTTCGACTGCGTGAAACAAACCTTGCCTCTTTCCATACCATGAAAATCATACTCAATCCCAAATACGAGCGCCTGCGCGACTATCTGACGCATATCGACGAGCATTTTGACCGTGAAGGCCGCGAAATCTTCCGCGACCGCAACGTGGTGCGCACCCTTCAGGTGGACGGCCTCACCCTCTGTGTGAAACGCTACGGTCAGTTGCCCCTGCGCAGCCGCCTGGCTGTCAAGACCTTCAAGGCTTCCAAGGGCAAAAAGGCCTACTACAAACCCCTTTCGCTGCGTGAGCGTGGTTTTGAGAGCCCAGAGCCAATCGCCTTTGTCAAGTATCCCAAGGGCTGGACCAAGGCCACGACCTATTTCGTCAGTCTTCATTCCGACTATCGTTATAGTCTGGCCGAGGTGATGGTGCTCTCCGACAAAGAGCGCGAAGAGGTGACGCGCCAGTTTGCCCGCTTTGCCGCCCGGCTTCACGAGCAGGGTTTCCTCCATCGCGACTTCTCGGCCGGCAACATCCTTTTCGACCAAATAGACGGCCGCTACCATTTTGCCCTCATCGACACCAACAGTATGCGCATAGGCCGCCCCGTCAGCATAGAGCGCGGTTGCCGCAATCTGGCCCATCTCACCGGAGACAACGCCTTTTTTGTGCTTTTGGCCAAAGAATATGCCGCTGCCCGAGGTGCCGATCCCGAACAGTGTACCGACTGGCTGTTCGACGCCTTGGACAAGAAATGACTCCACCGATACATACTGAAAAAACGAGATTATGAAAAAACTGTTTAGCCTCCTCTTCTTAGCCCTTTGCCTCTTGCCGGTGATGGCCCAGAAAGCCTCCGACGACATCTCACGCGCCATCAGCTATCAGCGTCAGTCTATCTCAAATGCCCAAACAGCCCAAAGCTATTACCGACAGGCTGAACATGCCCGCCGACAAGCCGACTCTTATGATCGGGAGGCCGAGCGCTATGCCAATCGCAAACACTACAAAGAGGCCGACAACTATCGTCGTCGGGCCCGCAACTATTACGACCGTGCCCACGACTACGAGCGTCGTGCCCGTTCCGCAGGCGACAGGGCCACAGACAATCTGCGTCGCGCTCAAGACCTGATCAATAAAGCAGCCAGAAGGCGGTGAACCCGATGGACGCTCCAGCAACATTGTCGCCGCGCCTTTTACGAACAAAGCTCACAGGCCGCATCTCAAAGGATGAGGTCTGTGAGCTTTGTCGCATCATAAAAGGAAATGACGCGATGAAGGCCGCACTATATGGCTTGACCACAGCGGCCGATGTTCGTGTGTCGGTCAATGCCCTTTGGGTTTTCACGCATCTCGATGAGGTCGATAACGCTTGGCTCTATGCCAAACAAGACGAAATGATAGACCGTGTCTTGCAAGAGACCCATGTCGCCCGCCGCCGCATGCTTTTGTCGCTGCTCCATCGCCAGCCGTTCTCGGCCGAAAGCCTCAGGGCGGATTTTCTGGATTATTGTCTGTCAAAAATCACAGCCGTTTCGCAGCCCTACGCCGTCCGTGCGCTCTGTATGAAGCTCGCCTATGAGCAATGCCGGCACTATCCCGAACTCCTTGTCGAATTACAGATGGCGCTCGAACTGTTGCAGACAGAGCGTCTGTCGCCCGGTCTGGCTTCGGCCCGGCAACAGGTGGAACGGAAAATGAGAAAGGGAAAGAGAGTGAAGAGAAGTGAGGAAAGTATATTTTGATTTCAGAATCCGCCGTACCAACATTGCCGCCACAAAGGTATTCTCTCTTTTCCGCCACAGATAACCAGCATCTGTTTAAATCTGTTTAAAATCATCTCCCTTTCTCCGCTTTTCCTCCCAAAACCATACACAATTCAAATAAATGCCTTACCTTTGCATTAACAGAACTCGTTTGCATCCCGTTAGAACTGCAGGCGAGTCATTTTTTTTATAATAATGAACCAGAGTCCAAGAACAATCCAACAACAAATAGCCTTACTTCAGTCAAGAGGGATGGCTTTCAGTGACGACAACCTCGCCACCTCGTATCTGACAAGAATCAGCTATTTCCGTCTAAAATATTATTGGACGGATATGGTTGATGTGGCAACCGGGAATTTTTCTGATGGGGCAAGTTTTGACACTGTCATTGAACGGTATGAGTTTGACAAGAGTCTAAGGAACATTCTTTTTGCGGCAATCGAGATAATAGAAGTGGGATTGCGCACAAAATTCATTACCACATTATCGTTGGCCACTCATTCTGGACTTTGGTATCTTGACTCGTCACTGTTTGACAACCGACAGTTTCATGAAAGTGTCGTGTTGGATATGAAAAAAGAATTTGGCCGTAACTCCGATCCGTTTGTACGCAAATATATTGAGGAACATCCCAATTGGGACAAGAGTTCGCTCAGCGGCGACAATCCCGACGCATGGATGATTTTTGAGACAGCAACATTTGGAACACTCTCAAAGATGTATAAGAATCTCAAGAATCAATCTCCGCTAAAGTCGAGGATTGCCAATGAACTCGGACTCTATTCTTCAAGGGATTTGTCAAGTTGGTTGGAAGCTATATCCGTGTTGAGGAACATCATAGCCCATCATTCACGGATTTGGTACAGGATTTTCTCAAAGAAACCGACCAATATAAGAAGACACCGTTATGACTGGATGGCACAAGACATGACAGAACATCAAAGGAAACGTGCTTTTGGAGTCCTATCATGCCTTTTGTACCTTTGCAATGCCATAAATCCAGCCAATACCATTAAGGATGATATAAAGGGGCTGTTCCGTTCTATGCCTGATGTCCCCATATTTATGATAGGATTTACGAGAGGGTGGGAAAACAATCCTTTGTGGAAATAGCACTGTCTGATTTTGAATATACTACGAACAAAGGGAAAGAAATAGCTCTCCCCCTCTTGCTTGTTTTTCGTTCAGACTGATTAACTCAACATACCGTCTGTTAGAGTGACAACCTATGTTTTCTTGTCCAGGATCACTTTGGCATACACTTCAGTCAAGGTTAGTTGGCCATGTCCCGGCATTGCCTTTGCCTCATAGATGTTCCTTTCCGATGGTAATTGCCCTTGAAGTAATTGGCGTTTATCTTTTCATCTGCTTGCCATACCAGCTCAGGCGTTGGGCCAAGTGTATGACCACAAAGAGAGCAACGGCGAAACCCACCTTGCCGTGCCAGCCGCCCAAGCCCGTGTGCCCGTGTTTCAACCACTGGATGGTGGCCATCACGCCCATCAAAGCACAGAGGAGATAACACACATAAAGCGCTTTCATCCACAGAGAGCGGTGTTTCCACCAGCGTCCCCACCAACGAGCCACATTGCCCCAATTCAGCCATAAGTGGCAGATTACCAGTAGCACCATAGCCACACACAGGACAATGTGGCAGCAGGCCAATCGCCCACCCGCCAAAAATCCGATACCACGCCCGTGTGTCACGTCCAGAATAATACCACTTGACAGGGCAAAGGGCGTAATGACGAGGAGAATCAGGTTGATTATCAGTAATAAACGCTTCTTTTTCATTCCAATTGAAATATTTATGCCGCCGCGGCAAAGAAATGTCCGATGTCGGCGAGCGAGAGTTTCACCAGACTGCAGGCAAAACCAAAGACAATGGCGTTGAGCAGAGCCACATACCACACGTAGGCCCCGCGCACCAGCGGCAAGATGAGTTGCGGCATCAGTATGGCTGTGGCAATCAGCGGTCCTTGCCCCCACCAGGGCACAGAGGGCAACACGACGATGAAAATTGCCATCGCCGTGATGAGAGCCTGCCAATACATGGCCATATTATAGCGCCACGGCCGGCGGCGGGCCAGTAGCGGAATGATGTCAAATAGAGCCAGAATGGCCGAGATGATAAAAATGGGCAGGAAATTGGGCATGGCAACAAAGGGATAAAGTCAAATAGTCAAAGAGACAAAGAACGAAAGAGTCAAAGAGCGGCCAAGCACGGGCAGAGGCGGCAAGTAGTGACGCCGGCATCCGTGCTTGGCCGCTCTTAGTCTCTTCGCTTCTGCGATTTATTTCACGTCGCCCACCTTGATGAGGTATTCGGCAATCTGAACGGCGTTGAGCGCAGCACCCTTACGGATCTGGTCGCTCACAATCCAGAACGTCAGACCGTTGGGATTGGCCAAGTCTTTGCGGATGCGGCCCACATAGACGGGGTCTTTGCCGGCCAGGAAGAGCGGCATGGGATATTCTTTCTTTTCGGGGTTGTCCATCAGCACCAAGCCCTCGCCGGCAGCGAAAGCCTCGCGAGCCTCTTCCACACTGACGGGACGCTCTGTCTCCACCCAGATGCTTTCGGAGTGAGAACGGAGTGAAGGCACACGCACACACATAGCCGAGGTTTCGACGTCGGAGTGCATGATTTTCTTCGTTTCGTTATACATCTTCATCTCCTCTTTCGTGTAGCCGTTGTCCATGAACACGTCAATCTGCGGGATGACGTTGAATGCCAGTTGATAGGCAAACTTCTCCACTGTCACGGGCTCGCCGGCCAGCACTTGGCGGTATTGCTCATAGAGCTCGTCCATGGCAGCCTGTCCGGCACCGCTTGCAGCCTGATAAGAGGCAATGTGCACGCGTTTGATGTGGCTCAGGTTTTCAATGGCCTTGAGCGCCACCACCATCATGATAGTGGTGCAGTTGGGGTTGGCAATCACGCCGCGCGGGCGGTTGAGAGCGTCCTCGGCGTTACATTCGGGTACCACGAGAGGCACGTCCTCGTCCATTCGGAAAGCCGAAGAGTTGTCGATCATCACGGCACCGTAGCGCGTGATGTCTTCGGCATATTCTTTCGACACACCGGCGCCGGCCGACGTAAAGGCAATGTCAATGTCTTTGAAGTCGTCGCCGTGTTTGAGTTCTTTCACCTCGTATGCCTTGCCTTTGAAGGTGTAAGTCTTTCCGGCGCTGCGTTTCGAACCAAAAAGCACAAGGTTGTCGATAGGAAAGTCGCGTTCGGCCAATACGCGCAAGAATTCTTGGCCCACGGCGCCGCTGGCGCCAACGATAGCTACGTTCATTTGTTTGTAGGTGTAGGTGTTTGGTTGCGGCTGTCGGGTTCATATTGCCCGGCCGCTGCTTGTGAATAAATGAAATTTCGGTTGGTCGTTGCCCCTTCTTGTGGTTGTCGGATGTCGCCACGCTGTTGGGCAAAACGTTATTTCGCCGACAAAAGTACAAAAAAACTATGTATTTGAGGTTTTTAGCC
>JBJFGJ010000108.1:0-14525 GCA_051892575.1 Alloprevotella sp.
GCCCACCTTGTTGATCATGCGCAGACCGGCTGCACTGATTTTGAGGCTAATCCAGCACTCCTCCTCTACGTAGTAGAATTTCTTGCTGAAGAGGTTGACGTCGAAGGTGCGCTTTGTGCGGCGCTTCGAGTGGGAAACATTGTTGCCGACCATGGCTTTTTTCCCTGTAATCTGACAAATCTTAGACATTGCTATTGTCGGTTATGTTTTAACGTGTTTGAGAGTTTTGCGGGAAAGGCAGACTCGCACTTCTTGAGGCTTTCAGAAATTGTTGTTGCGTAATCTTGGGGTGGGATCTTATATGACCGTCAAGACCTAAGCAAGACGCTTTCCGCTTACGGGGTGCAAAAATAGTGAATTTTTATCACCCGACAATCCTTGCAAGCATTTATTTTTAATTGATTTATGATTTTTTTGCTCGGGGCCGTTTCGGGGCCGTTTTGTGATGGTGGGACGAGGCCCTGGGAGGTGTTCAAAATGCCGGGGCGGGCGTGACGCGGTTTTGGCGATTTTTGTGAAACGGCAGCTAATTGGATAAAAAATGCCGAAGTTTGTTATATGACCTTTAATGTCACTTCTTTGTGTTTTTATCTATTTGTAAATCAATCTAATAAGGCGGTTGTGAGGACGTAAAATAGGGCCAAACGTCGTTTCTCAGTTTTGAAAAATCATCCGAATGGGGCAAAATGCCGGCTTCAAGCCATCATAGCAATACGGGAAGTATCGCAGAATTTCCTGCCATAAGGACAGAAAAAACTGGGTTACTCCCCGTAACGGCCAAAATCTCAACAAATTGCGTGAAAAAGGTGGTGCACATTCATCTCTCCCTTTTATCCTACCTTAAATTTACCTCATAATGGTCGATATCCAAAAGACAAAACGCCGCGTGGGGACACCTATAATATATATAAGGAGGCGTAGACGTGAGGGGCGTTTGTAATTGGATGGGGTTATTGGTGTTTTTGGAGCGGCTAAGGACGGGCTGAAGGATAATGTGCTCAATTTTGATTTTGTTTATTGTAAATATTGGGCGACTAAGTAAGGCCTGAAGGATAATGTGCTCAAATTTGGTTTTGTTTATGGTGAGTATTGAGCGACTAAGCAAGGCCTGAAGGGCCGTAACATATTAGCACAGGTCGTCAGGCCTGGGTTTAACGATGTACACTATATTTCCGGCCTGTAAGGTCGGCACAACAAGCGGCTAATTATCAATATGTTATTACCATTATTCAATCCCTTAGTGTGCCGACCTTACAGGCCGGAATTGGGGAGGTCGTATTATACCCAGGCCTAACGACCTGGGCTAGTATGTTACGCCCTTTCAGGGCTTATTTAGCCGCTCAATAACTGCCATAAACAAAACCATTATTGAGCACTCTAATTTTCAGGGCTTGCTTATTGGGCTGCGGATCGGCATTTGAAACGAGTTTCATTGCTCTTGCCTTGCACAAACTTTATGCCCGCCCGGCCTCCCCATCTAACCTCCCTTTTCCCTTTTACTTCTTCTTCTCATCATCCCTCATTCCGCAATATTCCACTAACTTTACAACTGCTTTTGCGCCTCTCACGGCCTATTAAACTTTATAATCTACGCTTTTATGCCTATGTTTCAACGATTTGGTGTCGCAATGAAGTGCCTCTGTGGCCTAATGCCGGCTTTGGTCGGTTTGTCTTCGTGCCATACGTCTGGCCTCTTGCCAAACACTCAGACCATTTCAAGCCGGACGATGCGGCAACAGGCCGACGATTTCTTACAGGCCATGCCTGCCGGCCTGCAGCAACGGCAGACCGACGCCATCGTGGCGGCCATCAACGGCGACAACACGGCACTTATGGCCGTGAGGAATGCCCGCAACACGCCGCCACAGCCCGACAAAAGCGTGGCCACACGTATGCTCACGCCGACTCTGCGGCTCTACGAACCGGTCAATTCAAACCAAGAACCACTCCCGGTGCTGGTCTATCTGCACGGTGGCGGCTGGACCTTTGGCAGCCTCAACAGTTGCGGTCGCTTTTGCAACGCCATGGCGGCCACGGGCCGACTGAAAGTGGTGGCCGTGGACTATCGCCTGGCACCCGAATATCCTTTCCCCGAGGGACTCGACGACTGTGTGGCGGCGGTGGAATTTGTCAAGGCCCACGCCAAAGAGTGGGGCATCGACACGGCACGCATTGTGGTGGGTGGCGACAGTTCGGGCGGCAACCTGGCTTTGGCTACGGCCTTGACCGACAGACTGCGCGGCTGCGTGGAGTCGCTCGTGCTGTTTTATCCCGTCACGAAAGCTTTTGCCGACGGTTCGGACTCGTGGCGAAAATTCGGTAAGGGTTATGGTCTCGACGCCGACATCATGGAGGCCTTCAACCGCGCCTACACGCTGACCACAGACCCGCGCCATCCGGCCGTCAGCATAGCTCTGGTCCCGGACGAAAGTCTCTCTGCCTTGCCACGTACGCTCATCGTGTCGGCCGGCCGCGACATCCTCTGCGACCAAGGCCGGGAACTGGCCAAAAGAATGGGCTCGAAAGCCACACGCATAGTCTTCGCCGATGCCGTGCACCTCTTCATCACCGTGCCGGGGCAGGACGAGGCCTTCGTGCAGGCAGTGCGCTGTGCCGCCGACTTTATAGCCCCTGGCAAAATGAAGCCTGGACGTGTTAAAGTCTTTTAGAAACGTCGCTGCAGTGTGAAAAGTTGTATTTTCATATAGGCTCCGGCTTTTAATGCCTAACTTTGTTTCACCAAACCTATTTAATCCATAAATCTATAGACATGAAGAAAACACTGTTTTTGTTAGCTCTTGCCATGCTCTTGTGCGTAGGGCAGGCCGTGGCGAAACAAGGCGATGAGAAACCCCGTCAAACTTTTGTGGCCGGAGACGGTCATTTCCTGCTCAACGGTAAGCCTTTCGTGGTGCGTGCCGCCGAACTCCACTATCCGCGCATACCCCGCGCCTATTGGGAACACCGCATCAAGATGTGCAAATCGCTCGGCATGAACGCCGTCTGCCTCTACGTCTTCTGGAACCTCCACGAGCAGCGCGAGGGACAGTTTGACTTCACCGGCAACAAAGACGTGGCCGAATTTTGCCGCATCGCGCAAAAACACGGCCTCTACGTCATCGTCCGCCCCGGACCCTACGTGTGCGCCGAGTGGGAAATGGGTGGCCTGCCCTGGTGGCTGCTTAAAAAGAAAGACATCCGCCTGCGCGACAACGACCCCTATTTCCTCGAAAGAGTCAAAATCTTTGAAGAGAAAGTGGCCGAACAACTCGCACCGCTCAGTCTCAAAAACGGCGGACCGATTATTATGGTGCAGGTGGAAAACGAGTTTGGTGCCTATGCCGCCAACAAACCCTACGTGCGCAACATCCGCGACATGATACGCCAGAATTGGGGCGAGGAAATGACCCTCTTCCAATGTGACTGGCCGTCGACTTTTGAGGCCAACGCTCTCGACGACCTGATTTGGACCATGAACTTCGGCACCGGCGCCAACATCGACGACCAGTTCCGCCGCCTCAAAGAGGTGCGTCCCAACTCGCCCCTTATGTGCTCGGAATATTGGAGCGGCTGGTTCGACAAATGGCGCTCACAACACGAGACCCGTCCGGCCGACGTGATGGTGGCCGGCATCGACGAGATGCTCAGCAAGGGCATTTCATTCTCACTCTATATGACCCACGGCGGTACGAGCTTCGGCCGCTGGGCCGGAGCCAACTCGCCGGGACTTATGTCAGACGTGACGTCATACGACTACGACGCCCCCATCAACGAGTATGGCATGGCCACTGAAAAATACTATAAACTGCGCGACTGTCTGCAGAAATATGCCGACGGCAAACTGCCCACCGTGCCCAAACTGCCTATGCCCATCATCAACATCCCGGCCTTTTCGCTCTCAGAGTTTGTCCCCGTCACACGCGGCATAGACAAGACCGAGCGTGGCAGCCTCAAGACTTTTGAAGAAATGGATATGGGCTGGGGCTCAATGATTTACGAGGCTCCTGTCACCACCAATCTGCCGGCGTCGACAATGCACGCTGAGGTGCACGACTACGGCCAGGTGTTTGTCAACGGCACCTACATCGGCGCCATAGACCGCACCAAAAATGCCAACACGCTGGCCATGCCGGCCCTGCACTGCGGCGACACGCTGCGCATCTTCGTGGAAGGTATGGGCCGCATCAACTTTGGCAGTGCCATCAAAGACTATAAAGGCATTGTGGGCGACGTGATGCTCACGGCCGACTGTGAAGGTGCCAAGCTGACCCTGCAGCCCACCGACTGGACCTGCGCCACCATACCCGACGAGTATGAAGACGCCGTGCGCGCGCTGAAGGCCCAACCCTCGGCCGCCGACAATATGCTGGCCTGTGGCGGCCGCGGCTACTATCGCGGATGGTTCAACGTCAAGAAGCCCGGCGACACCTTCCTCAATATGGAAACCTGGGGTAAGGGGCAGGTGTGGATCAACGGTCACGCCATTGGCCGCTTCTGGCGCGTGGGCCCGCAGCAGACGCTCTACGTGCCCGGTGCCTGGCTGAAGAGAGGCAAAAACGAAATCATCGTGATGGATGTGGCCGAGCCCGCCGAAAACAAACTCTGGGGACAAGACAAACCCGAGCTCGACAAACTGCAACTCGACGAGGTGAAGCGCACCTATAATCTCAGCGACATCCCCAACCTCGACAATCTCAAGCCTGCCGCAGCCGGTATGTGCAGCGCCACGGGCGACTATCGCGACATCAAGTTTTCCGCCGCAGCCGAGGGCCGCTATGTGGCCATACAGATTGCCGGCACCCACGACGGCAAGGCACCCACCATCTCCGAGGTCTATTTCAAAGACCCGGCCGGCCGCCGCATTGACCGCAGCGATTGGCAGGTGAAATATGCTTCGTCTGAAGCTCTTCAAGGCAATCACACCGGCGACAAGGCCTTCGACCTCCAAGAGTCCACCTATTGGCGTGCTGCCGCCGATGCCGGTTTGCCAGCCTTGATAGTCATCGACTTGGGCAAGGTGCAGCGCGTCAATGCCATGGAATATCTCCCCTACAAGGGACAGGTCACCGAGGGCTGTATGGCCGGCTTCAAGGTCTATGTGTATTGAGGCTCCGCTGACAAAAATCAATAATTTGTGGCTGAAACTTGGCCGACAAACAAACTTTAAGTATTTTTGTGAGTGAATACCCCGCACGCCCGTCAAACGGCGGGTTGGCAAACCAAAAGCCTAAATTGCGGGACTTTGTGCAGACCTTTCAAACAACTTATTAACCTCTAAAATATCAAATCGAAATCATGAGAGTTATCATCGAACCCGATTATGAAAAACTGTCGCAGTGGGCTGCGGAGTATGTCATCAGCAAAATCAACGCCGCTCAGCCTACCGCCGAGAAACCTTTCGTGCTCGGTCTGCCCACAGGCTCTTCGCCCATCGGCATGTATAAGGCACTGGTCAAGGCCAACAAAGAAGGTCGCGTTTCGTTCAAGCACGTGCTCACCTTCAATATGGACGAGTATGTAGGTCTGCCCGAGTCTCACCCCGAGAGCTACCACTCTTTCATGGCCACCAATCTTTTCAACCACATTGACTGCCCGAAAGAAAATATCCACATTCTCAACGGTAATGCCGAGGACCTCGCTGCCGAGTGCGCCCACTATGAGAAGATGATTGAAGAGGCAGGCGGCATCGACCTGTTCATCGGTGGTATCGGTCCCGACGGCCACATCGCCTTCAACGAACCGGGTAGCTCGCTCACCAGCCGCACACGCCAGAAGACACTGACTACCGACACACGCGTGGCCAACTCTCGCTTCTTTGGTGGTAATCCCGACAATGTGCCCGCCACCGCCCTCACCGTGGGTGTAGGCACCGTGATGAGTGCCAAGGAAGTGCTCATCCTCTGCAACGGTCACAACAAGTCGCGTGCCCTCCAGGCTGCCATCGAAGGTCCTGTGACTCAGATGTGGACCATCTCTGTGCTCCAGATGCACCAGCACGGCATCATCGTTTGCGACGAGGCTGCTTGCGAAGATATCAAGCACGGCACCTACAAATATTTCAAAGACATTGAAAAAGACAACATTTGATCTTTTGCTTTGAATTGAACCGACAAGCGGACTTTGCATACAGTTCATCCACACAAACGGAAGGACGGCGGCAAAGTCCGCTTTTGTCTTACGACAAACCGAACTCATAATCAAGACGCCTATCTGTTTTATCCGCTAAATCCGTGGTCATTTTTTTATTGGAACACGGATTGAACGGATTATACGGAAGTTTTTACACACACGCTTATGCCCGACCAACACCTCACCATCAACGACCCGGTCTATGGTTTCATCAATGTGCCGCGTGGCCTGCTCTGCCGCGTCATTGCCCATCCGCTTTTCCAGCGTCTGGAACGCATACGGCAGTTGGGGATGGCGCCCTTTGTCTATCCCGGTGCCCATCACACCCGAAAGCAACACGTCATCGGCGCTTTCCATCTCACTCAGGCGGCTCTGGCCACGTTGATGCAAAAAGGGCACTTCATCTTCGACTCTGAAGCCGAAGCCACCGAGGCCGCCATCTTGTTGCACGACGTGGGACACGGACCGTTTTCGCATGTGCTCGAAGGCGAACTGGTGAGGGGCATCGGCCACGAAGAGATTTCGCTGCTCATGATGCAGGCCGTCAACCACGACTTGCAGGGCGACTTGTCGCTGGCACTCAAAGTGTTTACGGGCGAATATCCCAAGCCTTTCCTCCACGAACTCATCAGTAGCCAGCTCGACATGGACCGCCTGGACTATCTCTGTCGCGACAGTTTCTACACGGGAGTGCGCGAGGGCAACATCGGTGCTGCGCGTATTGTCAAGACGCTCGACTTGGTCGACGAGCGTCTGGTGGTGCACTATAAGGGCATTTATTCTGTAGAGAACTATCTTATGGCCCGCCGCTTGATGTATTGGCAGGTCTATCTGCATAAAACGGCGTTGGCTGCCGAGGCGATGTTTCGTGCCATCTTGCGCCGTGCCCATCATCTCGTCTCTGCCGGTACACCGCTGTTTGCCTCGCCGGCCTTGCACTATTTCCTTTCGCGTGAAGTGTCGCGTGAAGATTTTTCTAAGGAAGACAGTGAAGCCTTACACTATTATGCCGCGCTTGACGACAGCGATCTGATTTGTGCCGTTAAGGTTTGGGCTACTCATCCCGACCCCGTGTTGAGCGTGCTGGCTGCCGACTTCACCAACCGCCGCCTGTTCAAATCGACCGAGGTGGAAGCCGAGCGGCTCGACGAGGCCCTCAATCATTATCGCCATGCCATCAAGCAGCAACTCTCACTCTCTGACGAAGACGCCGCTTTTTTTGTCGACACCCAAAGCCTTTGCAACGAGATGTATTCACGTGCAGCCGAAGGCATCGGCATCTTGATGCCCTCGGGTGAGGTGCGCGATGTGTCCGAGGTGTCCAACATCATTCGCCGCGACGGCGAATTGCCCGACGGCCAAAAGCACTACGTCATCCATCGTGCCATTGAGGGCGACAATTTCCTTTAGAAACAATTTATAAAAAACTAACTCGCCCGTGATTGGTGTGATTGTAGCGTCCAGTCACAGCAATCGCCACAAAATCAGTTGCTTACAGCCGTGTGACTGTGTGATTGGGAAAAAGGCAACAATTTGGGTACGAGAGAGTCAGAAGACAATTTTACTTGGATTTTGCCGAGCGTTGCCGATAATCTCAAAGAAATTTGGGGGAAGATCGCGAGTGAGAGGAAGGCGGGTATTGGAAAATAGTGTGTAATAGAGATTGATTTTGTTATTTCAACGAGGCTTTGCACACCCAGGAAGGTGGGGGATGTTCAAAATAGTATCTTTATGAGCTACCCTGAAAGGCCTGAAGGGCCGTAACATTTTAGCCCAGGTCGTTAGGCCTGGGTTGTGGTTCTCCCCTCTAATCTCCGGCCTGTAAGGTCGGCACATTAAGGGATTGTATGATTGTAATAACATATTGATAATTAAACGCTTGTTGTGCCGACCTTACAGGCCGGAATATGGTATGCGTCGTTATACCCAGGCCTGCCGACCTGGGCTTGTATGTTACGCCCTTTCAGGGCTTTCGGGGCCGCGTTGGTATAATAGACAAACAATCATAATTCTGAATACTCTAACAGAAAGGCTTATCCTATCATCACGCAGTGCCGCTTTTGCTTATGAAAGGTTTTGGATTGTAACGCACGGTTGTGCAGAGTTTATGCTTCAAACTCTTCATCGCTATGCTCTTTATACCCAAATGCTTATAGACCATTTGTGTAGAGTTGTACAGTTTTAAGAAGGTTTGAAAAGTCGTAAGAAGTTCACTCCATAAATGCATAAAGACGCTCCCTCAATATCAAACGAGGGAGCGTCTTTGTTTTTACTATAAATCAGCGACTGCCAAGCTTTATTCCTTGTCCGGAGCCTGGTCTATCAGGTCCATAAACTGGTCGAGCTTGGGCGTGATGATGATTTGTGTGCGGCGGTTGCGCTGTTTGCCTTTCTCGGTGGCGTTGGAAGCCACGGGATTGTATTCGCCACGGCCGGCGGCTGAGAGGCGTTTGGGGTCAATGCCGTACTGGTTTTGCAAAGCCTGAACTACAGACGAGGCACGGAGGGCAGAGAGGTCCCAGTTGTTGCGGATGTTTTTCTGCGAGATGGGTACGTTGTCGGTGTTGCCTTCCACGAGCACGTCGTAGTCGCTGTAGTCTTTGATGATTTTGGCAATTTTTGAAAGCGTTTCGCCGGCACGGTCGCCAATTTCATACGAACCGCTCTTGTAGAGCATATTGTCAGCCAGGGAGATGTAAACCACGCCTTTGAGCACCTGCACATCCACGTCGTTCATTTCTTCACGGGTAAGTGAGCGGGTAAGTTTGTTGGTGAGGGCCTGGTTGAGTGAGTCGCTCTTGCTCTTGGCCTCGACCAACTGTTTGATGAATTTGTTTGAGGCGTTGATCTCGTCTACGAGTTTGGAGATGTTGACGTTGCCCTGCTGAATGTTACTCTGGTAAGAGCCCTGGAGTTTGGCATAAGCCTCTTTGAGTTCTTTGTTGCGCTGTTGCTCTTCGGCCAGTCGCGCGGCCAGGCTCTTGCTGTCGCTGGTGTATTCAGCAATTTTGATTTTGGCGTCGTTATAGTCGCCCTGAAGTGTGGCGTGCTCGGTTTTCAGTTTGTCGTAGTCGGTTTTCAGACCCTCATACTGCTTTTTGCTCACGCAACTGCTCATGGCGAAAACCACGAGTGCAGCGGCGGCATAAGAAAGAAGTTTTCTCATAGTGTTTTGTTTTATGAAGTGGTTATTGTTTTGCTTTTCTGAGCCAAAGAGTCAAAGAGTAGGCTTGGCCGCGAAAACTCTCTTAGACTATTAGACTCTTAGTCTTTCATTCTGCTAAAGTACACATTCTCAGCGTTTCGGCGGCATTTCTTTAAAGATTATTGTCAGTTTGTGTGGCTTTGTGTGACGCTTTTAAGTCTTTTTGTTTGTTGATGGCCTCCACGAAGGCTTTGGGCTGCGGTGTCTCAAAAGTCAGTGGCTGGCTCGTCATGGGATGGTAGAAGTTGAGCCGGAAGGCGTGCAGCGCCAGGCGGCCTATGGGGTTGTCACCGTTGCCATATTTGATGTCGCCACACACGGGATGGCCTATTTGCTGCATGTGCACGCGTATCTGGTTTTTGCGTCCCGTTTCGAGTTTCAGTTCCACGAGACTGTGCATGCCGTCGGTCTTGAGCACACGGTAGTGGGTGACGGCATATTTTCCGCCGCCCGGGTCTTGGGGATAGGAGAGGGTGACATAGGCTTTGTTGTCTTTGAGCCAGCTGTCAATGGTGCCTTGTTGCGGTTCAGGGGTACCGCTGACGAGGGCCAGATAACGACGGTCGGTCACGATGTCGTGCCAGTTGTGTTCCAGTATCTGTTCGGCCCGGATGGTTTTGGCATAGACCAATAGGCCCGAGGTGTCGCGGTCGAGTCGGTGCACCACATGGGCGGTGTTTTTTTGCTTGGCCCGCCGCAGGTAGTCGTCGAGCACGCTCTTCACGCTGAAAGCGTGGTGGTTGGCGCCCATTGAGAGAATGCCCGGTGCCTTGTCCACTACAATGATGTCGCTGTCTTCATAGACCAGTTTGACAAATTTGTTTTTGAGTTGCTGGGGCGGTTTGCGGCGGCTGATTTCCACCAGCATACCGGGAGAGAGCGGCAGATCGTGGCGCGACTCATGGCGTCCGTCCACTAACACGCCGCCGCCGCTGAGTATGGCTTTGGCCTTGTTGCGGCTGATGCCGGAAAAGGTCTGCATAATGAAGTCGAGCAGGGTAGTGGCCTGTTTGACTGTATATTGTCGTGTGGGAGTGTCGATGCGTCTCATTGTTTTTTTGTGAAAGGATTTTGAGAGGGCGTGAAACGTTCGGTGAAGTCACAAGGCTACCGGCTTGAACGATTTTTGTTAACTTTGCACAGCCTGAGCGTTTTAGCCTTTCGGCATGGTGCCCGCCCGGCTCTTCTGTTTTTTTGACTCAAACCTATTTGAATATATGCAACTTCAGTCTTCTGTAATCACTTTGCGCCGTTTGCGCTTTTATGCTTATCACGGTGTGATGCCGCAAGAGCGGCAGGTGGGTGGCCACTATGAAGTCTCGTTGAGGCTCAGTCTTGGCCCTATCGACGACGCCGTGTTTGCTGACCGGCTCTCTGACACAGTGAACTATGCAGAGGTTTACGAGACCGTCAAGGCTGTGATGGCGGTGCCTTCAGAACTGATTGAGCACGTGGCCTGTCGCATTTTGCAGGCCGTCTTTGTGCGCTTCTGCAAGGTGAAAGAGGCCGAAGTGACGGTGACGAAATGTACGCCGCCGATGGGCGCCGACTGCGACGGTGTGAGTGTGACGTTGAAGGCCAAGCAACCTTTTGCCGACACATTGAAACTGCTCATTCTCGACTTTGACGGCACGTTGGCTCAGACGGCCGGTGGCATTGTGCGCACTATGCAGGCCACTTTCAGCCGTATGGGGTTTGACGTTCCCGACGAGGCAGCGATATGCGCCACCATCGGTCTGCCGCTCGCGGTGTCGATTGCCCAACTGGCAGGTGAGGCTCACGCCGGTCAAGTGGCCGAAGCTGTGGCACTCTATCGTCAACTCTTTGAAGAGATAGGCAATAAAGACGTGAAGGCTTATACCGGTGTGGTGGAGACTCTGGCGGCGCTGAATGACCGAGGGGTCAAACTGGCAGTGGCTACGAGCCGTGGCCATGCGTCGGTCGAGGCCTTGTGCCGGCAGATTGGCATTGCGCCTTACCTCTCTGCCTATGTGGCCGAAGACGATGTGAAAGAGAAGAAGCCTGCGCCCGAGGCCGTCTTTGTTTTGCTGGAACGTTTTGGCGTGCAACCATCAGAGGCTGTCGTGGTTGGCGACACCACGTTTGACATTGAGATGGGCCGCCGCGCCGGTTGTCCCACTTGCGGCGTCACCTATGGCAATCACTCCCGGCAACAGCTTCAGGCTGCCGGTGCCGACACGTTGGTCGACGACTTTGCCGGCGTGATGACGTTGTGGCCGTGAGGGTCCGTTTATGGCTTTTGCCCTTCCGCCTCGGGCAGGATGAGTTTGGTGCCCACGTCGACGAGGTCGGGATTTTTGATGTGGTTGGCTTTGATGATGAGCGGAGCGTATGATTTGCTGCCATACACTTTCTTGGCAATGCCATAGAGGTTTTCACCGCTCTTGACGATGTGATAGCGCGGCGTGGCCGGTTGAGGCTGCGTCTGTGCTTGTTTCGCCGGTGAGGGCTCGGCCTTGGCTGCCGTTGTTTGGGGTTGTCCTTCTTCCGCTTTAGTAGCTGGTGTTGCGGTTTGCGACTTGTCTTTCGTCTCTTCCGTTTTTGTTTGTGAAGAACTTTCGGCCGTCTTTTGAGGCTTTGCCGGTGTAGTCTTGGCTGCCGGCTTGGCGTCTTGTGGTTTGGCCGTTTTCATTTCTGTCGCAGCGGGCTGGGAGTTTTGGTCGGTACCCGGTGTGAGCACGCGATAGTAACCGATGCAATAGGCCGCTCCCATCAGAATGACGACGAAGAGACCGAGTGCAATCATCTTCCACTTGGCCAGGCGTTTGTCTGAACGAATTTCCACGACAAAATCTACGGGCCCGTGATGGCCGCCGTGGCCGGTGCCGCCTATGGGCTGCACGGTATAGGTCTTGGCAGGTCCCAATTCTTCCACCTCAACCTCTTCGCTTTCGGGCTCTTCGGTCGTTGAGGGTTGTTCGTCGCTTGTGTTGGCCTCGGCCTCTTGAGTGTCTTCTTCGGTTTGAAGCTCTTCAGAAGGATCTTCTTCGGCCGGTGTCACTTCGGGCGTGGCCGGCTGGTTATCTTCTTCAAGTTCAACAGAGGTGTCGGCCGTTTTGTCGTCTGCCGGAGTCGTATCAGCTGAAGGCATATTGTCTTCCTCGCTCTTGGCAGTCGCTTCGTCTTCGTCTTCGCCAACGGCCTCGGCCGAAACGTTTTCCGTCTTTTCTTCTTCGGTCGGTGTTTCTTCAGCCGAAGGCTCAGTCTCTTCCGTCATTTCCTCCGGAGTATCGTCTTCGTCATCGGTTGTGTAGCTTTGAACGATGGGCATCTGGTCCACCTCTTCAAGCTCGCTGATTTCCGTTTCGTCGTTGAGCGGCACCGTCTGGAAGTGGGCAAAGGGCTTGTTCACCAGGTCTTTGATGAAAGGGTCTTGGGTGAAGGTGATTTTGTTGTGCCCACTGATTTGTATGCGTTCGCCCGTGTGGATGTTGATGCTTTCGCGTTCACCCACACTGACAATCTTGAATGTGCCCAGGCCTTTGATTTTGACGTATTTGTCTTTGGTCAGTCCTTCGACGATGAGGTCGAAAAACAGACGGCTGAAACTGTCGGCAGCTTTGCGGCTGATGCCGGTCTTGGTGGCGAGCAGGTCGGCCACTTCTTGGAGCAGGAGTTTCTTTTCCATATTACATTATGGGGTGGGGGATAAGGTGTCGGCGAAGTCAGGCTCCGGCGTTGAATTTGTCCTTGAGCAGGTTGCTGGGTTTGAAACTCATGACGAGTTTAGGCGGCACGAGCATACGTTGTTTCGTGTTGGGATTGACCACGATGCGTTCCAGTTTCTTTTTTACCTCAAAACTGCCGAAGCCCTGTATGGCCAGTGTGTTGCCTTCGTCGAGTTTTTCGGCCAATTGGTGGATAAACTCTGTGGCGATGCGGCCGGCCTCTTTGGGCGTCATGTCGAGGCGTGAAGCCAAAGCAGTGATAAAGTCTTTATTGTTCATAGGGCTTGGGGTGAAAAAGTGCTTGTTGTGAGCGGGTGGAGATAGGTTTATTCTATGACTTCGCCATAGAGGTCCACCTCGTCGGCGTCGGTGATGTGCACTTGATAAAACTCGCCGATGTTGAGTTTTCGGCCGGCCGTGGGGATGAGCACCTCACAGTCCACATCGGGCGAATTTTTCTCTGTGCGGCCGATGTAATACTCGCCTTCCACGCGGTCGATGATGGTCTTGTAGGTCTTGCCCACCTCTTCGGCCTCCATCTCTGCCATGATGCTCTCTTGCAGCGCCATGAGCCGGTCGAGCCGCCGGGCTTTGACCTCTTCGGGCACGTCGTCATGGTAGTTGATGGCGGCGTAGGTGCCTTCTTCTTCACTATAGGCAAAGGCCCCCATACGGTCGAAGCGTACTTCGCGCACAAAGTCCATCAGTTCGTCAAACTCTGCTTCGGTCTCGCCCGGGAAGCCCACCATCAGTGTGGTGCGCAGACAGATGCCGGGCACTTCGCGGCGCATGGTGGTGATGAGGTCGAGTGTCTCTTGGCGGGTGGTGTGGCGTTGCATACGGTCGAGCATACGGTCGTTGATGTGCTGGAGGGCTATGTCGAGATAGTTGCACACGTTGTCGTGTTCCCTCATCACGCGCAGCAGGTCGGTGGGGAAATGGTTGGGATAGGCATAGTGCAGTCTGATCCATTCCACTCCGGGGATGGCCGCCATGCGCTCAACAAGTTCGGGCAGTCGCTGGCTGCCATAGAGGTCGATGCCGTAGTAGGTGAGTTCTTGGGCTATGATTTGAAACTCCTTGACTCCTTCTGCCACAAGCCTTTCCACTTCTGCGAGGATGTCTTCCATAGGCCGGCTCTTGTGTCGGCCCGTAATGAGCGGTATGGCGCAGTAGGCACAGTGGCGGTCGCAGCCTTCAGAGATTTTGATATAGGCATAATGGCCCGGTGTGGTGAGGATGCGTTCATTGGCGGCCTCGGTGTGGTAACGGGCCTTGAGGTCGTCGAGCAGTTGGGGCCAGTCGAATTTGCCATAATATTTGTCCACCTGTGGTATCTCCTTCTGCAGTTCCTCGCGATAGCGCTCAGAGAGGCATCCCATCACGTAGACCGCTTCGAGTTCACCGTCTTCTTTGAGTTCGCAGAGCGACAAGATCATATTGATGCTCTCCTCTTTGGCGTCGCCTATGAAACCGCAGGTATTGACCACGGCAATGTCGCC
>JBJFGJ010000109.1:0-3516 GCA_051892575.1 Alloprevotella sp.
GCCAACATCCTGGCCTGCCTCGAAGCCAAAAGACTGGGCGTGAGAAAGACGGTGGCCATGGTGGAAAACCTTGACTACATAGCGATGGCCGAAAGTCTCGACATCGGCACCATCATCAACAAGAAAACCTTTGCCGCCAACCATATCTACCAACTGATGCTCAAAGCCGACGTGTCGACCATGAAGACGCTCAACGTGGTGGGGGCAGACGTGGCCGAGTTTGTGGTTAAAGAGGGTTCGCGCATCACCAAGGCACCGGTGAAAGACCTTGCCCTGCCTGCCACCGTGACGCTCGGCGGACTCGTGAGAGAGGGCAAAGGCACGCTCATCGGCGGTATGACGCAAATCCAACCGGGCGACCGCGTCGTGGCCTTCTGTCTGGAAAACAGCATCAAGAAACTCGAGAAACTCTTCAAATAACAGCGGTGGCGCACGGCCCGTCCCCCTATTCAGCAATCATTTTGGCGAGGCGGCCACAATCCCACGGCGCATCTCAATGAACTACAAGATAATCCTCAAAGTGCTGGGCGAGTTGCTTTTTCTTGAAGCACTCCTCTTCTCCTCTTGCATAGGCATTGCCCTGTTCAAGAGCGAGACGGCCCTGCACACTTTCATCGTCCCCACTATTGTGGCCATAATGCTGGGCATAGCCTTGAAATGGCTGGGCCGCGGCAGCCGCACAGGCATAAGCCGTCGCGACGGTTACCTCTGCGTGACGCTCTCCTGGCTCACGTTCTCTGCCATTGGTGCACTGCCCTTTATGGTAGGCGGATATACCGGCGACTTCTCTGTGGCATTTTTTGAAAGCATGTCGGGCTTCACCACCACCGGTGCCACAGCCTTGAGCGACATTGACTCCCTCCCCCACTCCATTTTGTTTTGGCGCAGCCTGATGCACTGGTTCGGCGGACTGGGCATCGTCTTCTTCACGATTGCCATTCTGCCCAAGCTGGGCTCGGGCGGCTTCAAACTTTTCTCGGCTGAGGCTTCCGGGCTCAAGCTCGACAAACTCCATCCGCGCATCACTACGACCACACGCTGGCTTTGGGCCGTCTACCTGTTTCTGACGGTGAGCTGCTGCGCCTCTTATTATTTGGCAGGTATGTCGCTATGGGATGCCGTCAACCATGCCTTCTCTACCGTAGCCACCGGCGGCTTTTCCACTCATTCCAACAGCTTCGCGGCCTTCAGTTCCCCCGGGCTGGAGACGACGGCCACCATCTTTATGTTTCTTTCGGGCATCAACTTCACACTCATCTACCTTTTCTTCATCAAGCGGCGCTTCAAGACAGTGTTGCGCGACAGCGAACTGCGCACGTTCTTTACGGTTTATGCCTTCGGCACGCTGTTTATCGTGGCCAATGTATGGATCAATACCGACGCCGACGCACTGACCTCGTTGCGACAAGGCGCATTTTATGCGGCTTCGTTACAGACCAGTTCGGGTTTCACCACGACTGACATTGTGGGATGGCCCGGGGTTACGTGGATTGTGCTGCTGCTGCTTTCGGCCATAGGCGGCTGTGCGGGTTCTGCCGCAGGCGGCATCAAGTGTGTGCGTGTGCTCACCTGCTTCAAGGAGTTCAAGACGGAGTTCCGGCGTATGCTCCACCCCAATGCCGTCATTCCCCTCCGCCTCAATCAGACGCCGGTGACAGCCCGTGTGAGTCAGGCCGTCTTTGCCTTTATGGTGGGCTTCATCTTTTTGACATTCATAGGCGTGATAGGTTTCTCAATTATCGGCTTCACCATGCTCGACTCCGTGGCTGCCACCATCTCTATGCTGGGTAATGCCGGCGTTGTGCTGGGTCACGACATCGCGCCACTGGGCTCTTGGGCCAATATTTCAGACGCCGGACTGTGGCTGGCTTCCTTGCTGATGCTGATGGGCCGCCTTGAGGTGTTCACGCTTTTGCTGCCGCTGACGGCCGAGTTTTGGCACGACAACTGATTTCAGCTCTTTTCACTCCTAAACCTATGCAAGACATCTTTGATTTCCTTAAAGCCATAGCCGCCAACAACGACCGCAGTTGGTTTGCCGCTCATCGTGGGGACTACGACAATGCCCACGCCAAGTTTTCGGCCATAGCCGCCGATATGATTGAGCGCATCGGCTGCTTTGACCATACGGTTTGCGGGCTACAGGTCAAAGACACACTCTATCGCTTCTATCGCGACACACGTTTCTCTGCCGACAAGTCTCCCTTCAAGCGCCACTTCGGCACCTACATCAATCCCAAAGGGAAGAAGTCGCTCCACGGCGGATATTATCTGCACATAGAGCCGGGAGCCTGTATGATTGCCGTAGGGGCCTACTGCCAGCCCTCTCAAGTGTTGAAGGCGGTGAGATGGAGCATCGTAGGCGCTGCCGACCAATTCCACGCCATCATGACCGAGCCGCAACTGGCTGCGTTGAAGCCCAAACTGGGCGAGACTTATCTCAAGACTATGCCGGCCGGTTTTCCGCGCGACTTCGTTCATCCCGAATACCTTCGACCCAAAGAGTATGACCTCTCGGTCACCGTGCCCGACCGTTTCTTTTTTGAAGCCGACTACGCCGAGCGCGCCGCAGAGATTTTCCGTTTGATGAAGCCCTTCCTTGACTTCGTCAACGATACGGTCGACGACTATATTTAACCACAAAAAAACACAGCACGCTTTCATCCCAAACACACTTGCGCCCTATGACCAGCAGACTTTTCTTAGCCATTCTCCTGACACTCACTCTGAGCGCCTGCAACCGCAAAGACTTGCGCGAAGTGATAAAAGAAGTGGCCGAAGACCCGGCCGACACCACCGGTATGGCGTCTGAAACCTTCTCCACCAATCCGTTTTACACGATAGAGGTCAACTGCTTTGCCGACGTCACCTTCAAGCAGACCGCTCCCGGTTCGGCTTCGAGCGTCAAGATATTTGCCGAGCCGTCAGTGATGCCGCACGTCAAAGTGGGCACAGCCGACGGCGTCCTCAGCCTGTCTACCGACCGCCGCTACAAGATGCCGGAGAAGAGCGTGATTGTGGCCGAAATCCAAGCACCTTTTGTGGGACAGTTTTTCATAAGCGGCGGCAAGTGTCTGCGTTTGGGGCACATCAGGCTGAGCAGTCCGCTCACGCTTGAATTGGACGGTGTCGGCGCACTCACTGCCAAGCGTGTCGAGGCCCCCGAGGTAACGGTCAAGGGAGACGGCACCGGCTCCGTCGACCTGCGGGGCATCAACACGTCACGCCTCACGGCACATGCCGACAACCAGTGCTACATCTACTTGAGCGGCCGCACCAAAGCCTTCACCCGTACCGCCGGCAAGAGCGCCATTATTTTCACCGACAGTCTCACAGTCACCCATTGATTTATCTCAAACCAAAATTTTTACGATATGAACAATCTGGAAAAGATCTTTGCAGCCAAACTGCTTGATGTCAAAGCCATCAAGCTCCAACCCGAACAGCCCTTCACCTGGGCCAGCGGCTGGAAATCGCCTTTCTATTGCGACAACCGCAAAACGCTCGCCTTCCCCG
>JBJFGJ010000110.1:0-12342 GCA_051892575.1 Alloprevotella sp.
ACGATGCACTTACTCCACTCCGGCAGTCAGCCAACCACTTCACTCACTCCGAGTTTGCCTACGGCTTAGGGCAAGGGCAGGTCGGCACACTGTTACAGGGCAAGCCTATAACAAAGTGCCTGTCGCTCCACTGCGTTGCACGACACCTGCCGTTTGCTCTGCGTCCGATGTAGGCACTCCGAGTTCCCTGCGTTCCTTTGGCTGACTTACCTCCATTACGCACAGCATCGTCATCACCGCACATCGCCATCGTTATGCCTCGCTATGCGAGAAAGCGGAGTGCTGTCGTAAGCGGAAAATCCGTAAACTGGATTTTCACGCACACGGCAGCGATTTTACCGCCCGTTCTGCATATAGCGGTCGGGCGAAAAGAGCGATTAAGAAATTGCAAATCAGCGCGGTGGGGGATGTGCAAAGCCCCTACGGAGGCAAGCCTCCGTAACCTCCAAAGTCCTCATTCTTCGGACTTATCATCTCGCAAGCCCCTACAAATCGAAGATTTTTGTAGAGCGGACACCTCGCGAGATGTCAAATTTGCCTGACAGTCAATTTTTTAAGGCTTGATTTCGACGGGACCCATCGGCAGGGGTGCCGCCCATCAAAATCAAGGTCGTTTAGAGGTAAAAGGTAAGGGCATAGAGGTATGAGAACCGACACCTCTCACGTCTTTTCCAGTATGAAAATCCGTGGCGATATTTGCATCAAGAGCAAAATATCTTTTACCTCTTACCATTTACCTCTAAACTGATAAGGAATTATGGCAAATTATACATCTACCGCCCAAGTCGTTCTCTCCGTGAACGGCAAACAGGCTCAGCAGATGCTTTCTTCTCTGGAAAAGGATGCAAAGCATTTGGAAAAGCAGATTGAAAAAGCCGCCAAAGCCGGTGACAAAGCCACGATGAAGAAACTTCAGCGTGAACTCAATGCCACCCAACGGACTATGGAGCAATTGAAAGGCTCTGCCGCCACCTGCGAGCAAGTTCTCCATCGGCTCGACAAGGCGACACCTCGGGAGCTGAACAAGACATTGAAGCAGTTGAAGAACGAGCTGAACGGCATCGAGCGAGGCACAGCCGCGTGGGATGCGCAGATAGAGAAGATTAAGGCGGTCAAGAGAGAGATTGATAACGTAAACTCCGCCATGCGAGAGCAACAATCACTCTCTGACCGCGTCATCAACTGGATTAACAAGTGGCAGATGGCTCTCCTCGCTGTCGGTGCAGCCATTACGGGATTGGTAATGGCAGGGCGTAAGGCGGTAAATGCCTACGCGGAAATGGAGCAAGAGATGGCTAATGTCCGCAAATTTACGGGTATGTCAGCCGAGGAAGTCGGTGCGCTCAACGAGGAATTCAAGAAGATAGACACCCGTACTCCGAGAGAGGAACTTAACCAACTCGCCCAGGAAGCAGGACGACTCGGAAAAAACTCACAAGAAGATGTCCTCGGTTTTGTCCGCGCAGCCGACAAAATCAATGTTGCACTTGACGACCTCGGCAGCGGAGCCACGCTGACCCTCTCCAAACTGACAGGTATATTCGGGGACGAGAAGCGGCTCGGCACCGAGAAAGCCCTGCTGTCGGTAGGTTCTGTGATAAACGAGTTATCGCAGAACTGCTCCGCTTCCGCTCCCTATATCGCAGAGTTCGCATCGCGAATGGGTGGCGTGGGAGCGCAAGCAGGTATGACCGTACAGCAGATTATGGGCTTTGCCGCTGTCCTCGACAGCAACAATCAAAAGCTCGAAGCATCTTCGACCGCTCTCTCGCAGGTTATTGTCCGAATATACCAAGACCCGGCAAAGTACGCCAAAGTCGCAGGTATGGACGTGCAGAAATTCGCCAAGTTGGTAAAAACCGATATGAACGCCGCACTGATTGAGTTCCTTTCGACCCTCAAACGTGCCGGCAGTATGGATGTCCTCTCACCAATGTTCAAGGATATGGGCGAGAACGGCTCGCGAGCCATATCCGCACTCTCGACACTCGCCAACCATATTGACGATGTCAAGAGCCAGCAGCTTGTCGCCAATGAAGCTTTTGCCGAGGCTACATCCATCGACAAGGAGTTCGAGGTGCAGAACAACACCGTTCAGGCGCAACTTGACAAAGCGAAGAACCGCGTCCACGAACTTGCTGTGGAACTCGGAGAGAAATTACAGCCCGTGATGCGGCTCGTCATTTCATCTTCGACAATCGCCCTCAAAGCCCTCTCGGCTATGGTCGATTTCTTTATCAAGTACCGCAAGGAGATAATAGCCGGTGTAACCGCCATTGCCGCCTACAACGCCATTATGATAGTCTACCGCTATCATACCGTCATGGCTACCAAGGCTACGACACTATTTCATGGAGCGATGCGACTTGTCAGAATGATTTTACCTACCGTCCGCCTTCTGTTCACTCCGTTGGTAAATGCCGTGCAATATTTCACCAACGGCTTGCAGGTGAACTATGCCATGCAGGAGCGATGGCGCAAGTCGATGGCTGCAATGAAATTCTCCAACTGGGTAGGACTGGTGCTTGCCCTCGGTGCAGCGGTCTACGCCCTCGCCAACCGTTGGAAGACAGCACGAGAGGAAGCGGAGAAAGCCCGAAAGGAACAGGAGGAATACCAAAAGTCGCTGACCGACCTCGACGAAGCCTCGGCAGAGTACAGCTCCAAAGAGATAAGCAGACTTGACGCCCTATATAAGGCAGCCACCGATGAAAAGAAGTCGAAGGATGAGCGCAGAAAAGCCGCTGAGCGACTGCAAGCACTCTATCCCGACTACTTCAAGAACCTTTCCACCGAGGAAATCATGGTCGGCAATGCAAAAGTAGCCTACGACAAACTGCGCAACTCCATCATCGAGGTTGCCCGTGCAAGAGCAGCCGCCGAGAAGATTGTTCAGAATGAGAAAGAACTTCTCACCCTCGAACAACAGGCTCCCGGACTAAAATCAAAACGCGACAAAGACAAGGCGACACACGATGCAGCCGTCAGAGATTGGGAGAACGCCCGTGAAATGGAGAGCTATCAGAACTACACCAACTCCACCGATGCAGCAGCAGGTAATCTGGTGAATGTAGCACCATACGCCCGAAAGGTTGCGTCCACAGGTGAAACCTACAACGCTTCCGAGGCGGCATATCAAGCCAACCTCCGCAAGCAGCGTCAGCTTAACGAAGCCAACGAGTATCTGCGCAAGAAATACGAGATTTCTGCGGATGCTCTCGCAGAGCCGGAAACGCCAAATGTGCCGATAACTTATACAGGTGGTGGCACTGACTCCAATAAGAACACGGACAAGTTCGCCAAAGAAAAGGACTGGCGCGAACAGGAGGAAGCATCCGCCCGTATCGCTTACGCCACCGGCGAAACCGACTACATCGTCCACACGAAGCGCATGGACGAAATAGCGGTAGAGTTCTACGAGCGGCAGTTGCGCCACACCGACCTCACGGAATCGGAGCGGCTGAAGATTACAGCCGAGTGGCGTGAGGCACAGCGCAAGCAACAGGAGCATATCAACGAACAGACTATCGACGAGGAAAACAACCGCTACAACACGCAGCTTGCCGAGTTGAAGCAGTTATACATCGACGGCTCTATCTCCAAGGAAACCTACGACCTTAAAACTGAAGAAGCCGAAATCGAGCATCAGCGGCGACTTGTCGCGCTGACTAAGGAGGGCAGCAGAGAACGACTTCAAGCCGAGCAGCAGCTCCAGTCCCTGTTGATCGCGCAGATGCAGCGCAAGCAACAGGAGACCGAAAGGCTCGAAGCCAAGTATGCCGCTATGAAAAAGGACTACTTCGGCGACAATCCACAGGAGGCACAAGCCAAATATGATGCCGACCTCGCCATGCTCGATGTCGTGTATCAAAGGGAACTGCAAGCCGCAGAGGGCAATGCGGCAGAAAAACTCCGTATTGATGAAGCCTACGAGAAAGCGAAGCTCGCCCTCAAAAAGAAGTACGGACTTCTTGCCGAGGAGGACACTCGCAACGCTATGGAAAAAGGTATCGCCGATTCTATCGAATGGCTCAACTCTGACGGTGGCAAGGCACTCACCGGGACGCTCGACACGCTCACTTCGGGTATGTCGGCTATCTTCTCGCAGCTCTCATCAATGATGCAGGCTGAACTCGAAATGCAGACCGCTGAAATCAACAAGCGGTATGATGCCGAAATATCCCGTGCCGAGGGTAACTCCTACAAGGTGAAGAAGCTCGAACGCGACAAGGAAAAGGAAATCGCCAAAGCCAAGAAGGAGGCGAACCGCAAGATGTTCGCCATGCAGGTAATACAGGCCGTGGCGCAGACAGCCACCAACGCCCTGAATGCCTACGGCTCGGCAGCGGCTATCCCCATTGTCGGTTATATCCTTGCGCCTATTGCAGCAGCAATGGCAGTGGCCGCAGGTGCAATCCAAATCGCAGCCATCAAGAAACAGCAACAGCAATCCGAGGCTACGGGGTATGAATCCGGCGGCTTTACTCCGAAAGGCAAGTCCGATGAAGTGGCAGGTGTTGTTCACAAAGGGGAATGGGTCGCCTCGCGGCGACTGGTCAATAATCCCCGAACCCGCCCATTGTTGGAGGCTTTGGACTATGCGCAGCGAACCAACACTATCGGCTCTATCACTGCTGCCGATGTGTCGCGCACGATTACTGCACCGGCAGTAATGGCAGCACAGCCCAAAGCCCCAACCGTGGTGAACAACACTTATAACTCAACCCCTGCGCATTCTGATGATAGAATGGTAGCTGTCCTTGACCGCCTCGACACAAGGCTGAACGAGCCATTCGTGACGGTGAACACCGTAACAGGCGACCATGGCATGCAGAAAGCACAGGATGATTACGAAAGACTGATGAAGAATAAATCTCCCAAATCAAGGAAATAATACTGGAAATTATGCAGATATATGTAAATAACCAACTCGCCGCTCTCAAAAAGGGTACTTCTTTCGAGTATGTCAGCGAAAACAGGATGTTCTCGGGAAGTGATGGTTACACCTTGACAATCACGTTCCCTTTGCGCGGATGCCCTCAGAACATCTCTATCTTCGGGAACATCAACCGCGCAGACGTTATCGCCCAAAAGGTTATCTTCGACTGCGAGATACGAGACAGGGGCTTCTACAAGTTTGGCTCTATAACCGTCACGGAAATAAGTGAGGTGGAAGTCAAAACACAATTCCTGGAGGGGCGAAGCGAGCAGAACTTCGACAAGACTTTCGATAAGGTCTACATCAACGAACTTGACCTTGGCTCGGCTTCCGGCTGTGACGGCAGCACTCCGGACAATGCATGGAATCCCGAACTTAACGGAATGAAGTGCGTGGCACTGCCTTGGGTAAATGACGCTTCGGGCAATATCCAGAACCTCTGCGACTATCACCCGGCCACCAGTAGCGGACCATCTTATTGGACGTGGAACGCGGAATGCCGTGGCCGCTCATGGCAGCCCTATCTCCTCTATATCACAAAGAAGATATGTGAGGCTGTCGGCTACTCCTACGACTTCTCGCAGTTGGAAGATATAGAGGAATACAGGTATCTCCTTATCTGCAACACGCTCCCTTATGCCTGGGAAACCGGCGGCTTCGCACGTGCCCTGCCACATTGGACGGTAGCAGAATACTTCGAGAAATTGGAACTGTTTTTAGGTGGAGAGTTCACATTGAACCACCGCACCAAAACCATTGACTTCACTTTTACCGATACGGTGCTTGCAGACACGAAACCGGTAGTGCTTGACAACATCGTAGACGAATATTCTACCGAGGTGACAGTCGAGGATGACCGCTGCGACTATATGGAAGCGAAGAATCTGGTCTACAAGGAGTGCGACCACGAAATGTGGAAGTTCTACTCGTGCGACTGGTTTATCAAGGCATGGAAATCCGATGCCGTCAGATATGCCTCCATGAATGAACTTCTTGCGGATAACCGACAGCTCGCCACTTGGGACGGGCAGACACACCGGGGCGAAAAGACCAACCGAAACAGGCTACTCTATGCCGAGAATATAGACACTTACTTCATCGTGCGTTCCGTTTCCAAAACGTTGGTAGAGAAACGGGACGGATGGAGGCCTAACCTCTACTCCTATAAAATGGAACTGCGCCCGGTCAATCTCTTTGGAGGTCGTATCGTGGACGACAGCGACAATGCCGAGCAGGTGGAGATAGAGTTTGTACCTGCATGGATTGACGAAACAGAGGAAAAATACGGCAGGGTGCTGTTTCTTACATTCTCCGGCTATGACGAGAACGACAGCACGGGTACATCATTCTCGCGCGACCCCGGGGAGCGAAAAAAGGAAATCGACGCCACATTATATCAGCCCCACACCTTTCAGTCGCTCACTGCAGGGGAACGCAACAAAACCGCCGAATACTACAACATAATATATGTGGCATGGTGGGATGGGGCTACGGATGCCGCCTATGAGGGCAAACTGCCACACCCATACGCAGAGAATATAGAGGTCTTGCCGGACTGGTCGCACTATCGTAATATCCACTTCTCCATGCGCCTGAATCACGGACACATCTACCGCCGCCATAACGTACACCCGATAGAGACAAAACAGAAGACTACCTTCAAATTTATTTCCGACACTATCCCCAATCCTCGTGCCGTGTTCTTCATACGATGCAAACGCTACATTTGCGAAAAACTAACTGCGACATTCACGGAGAACGGAATGTCGCAGCTAATCAAGGGCGTGTTCTATCCGATAAAGGACAACTAAGCGGCATCCTCTTTTGTTGCTTTAGGCGCGGTGGACTTCTTCGGTCTGCCGCGTTTTGCTTTTACAGGGACTAAGGAATCTGTGACACCATACAGCACGTAGTCGAGGACTTTGCGGTTGGCTTCATCTACCTTTCTTCGGTCGAAGTCAATATAGATGTCGGTAACGGTGTTGCCGCCGTGACCGAGTGCCGCAGCGATGGTTTCCTTCGGGATGTCAAGGCTTGCGGCTATGGTCGCCCAAGTGTGACGCGCCCAGTAGGTTGAGAGTTCGGGGCAGATGGCATGATGCGTTTTCTTGCCGCCCAGTCCGCTACGGTCGCAGTCGCCAATCTTGCGCAGGGCATTGTTGGTCTGCCGCACATATTGCAGATAATCTTTGCGGCTATCCATTATTGAGAGAAGATGATCCGTTCCGGCATACTTCTCAATCAGTGCCATTGCCTCCGGCTCTACCTTCATCGAATAAAGGCGAGCCGTTTTGTGGCGGTTGAAAACGATACGCCCCTCGCGCATATCGCTCCTTTTCAGGTTCAACATATCGGCAAAGTTGATGCCCATAAGCATAAAGGAAAGCTTGAACATATCGCGATACATAACCTGCCAATCTTCCACAGGGTAGTCGAGAACCTGACGAAGCGTTTCTACCGACAGACTGCGTTTATCAGTCTTTACCGTCTTAATCTTGAAGCGACGGAAAGGATAGTTTGCCGTCAGTTCCTCATCGAGGGCATAGTTGAAGATTGCGCGGAGGTTGCGGAAGTGGAGGGCACGGGCATTGGGAGAGGGGTTGCTTTCGGCAAGATAGTTGTCAAAGCCGGTGAGCCAAGACTTGTTCACCTCATCAAGGATGTTGGTCTGCCCTTTGCTGACGAAAGTTTCGATATGCTTCACTGTGCGCTCGTAGGTGAGGCGTGTAGACTCTTTCTTCAGTGCGGTAAAGCGTTTCGCCACCTCTAATAAGGTATTAGCGGCGGCTTCTTCCTCTTTCTTTTCCTCTACCTTATCCGGGAATAGGGCAGCTTCGAGGTCTGCGTAGATGGTCGCTCCTTCACTATTCAGCCCATAGTAGCGCAGAATCACACCCTCCGCAGCAGAGCGGAAGAATTGCAGACGCTGATTGATGTGTCGGTGATTTTTCTCTTTCGAGGTGACAAGGCATTGTTCCGCATCCCAATTTTCGGGATGAATCTTGATGCCAAGAGCCGCTTGCTTGCGGAATCCTTTGTGGATGAAGGACAGCATTACCTTGTTAGAGCCATCCTTTCTTTCTCGCGTGTCGAGGATAAATTTAATTTTAGCCATCGGTCAACCAAGTGCCTCGATGCCTACTTTGGTTCAAAATGCTTGCAGATTTGCTTGTAAAAGTGCTTGCAGATTTGCTTGCAGATTTTCGCGACTATCTACTACAAAATGCACCAAAATGCGACATTCAAGGTCTTTTTTTTTACCGAGAGCGAGCCGATTTTGCTTAAAAAACAACGCTGAAATTCGACTTATTAGGTTGAATTTCAGCGAGTTCTTACTTTGTGGTGCCACCAGGAATCGAACCGGGGACACAAGGATTTTCAGTCCTTTGCTCTACCAACTGAGCTATGGCACCTTGCTGTTTTGCGAGTGCAAAGATAGGCAAATATTATTAACCGACAAATGTTTTGGCAGATTTTTTATGGTTATGCCGGTTTTCGTATCGGTTTTTGTATCGGGAATGGCCGTTTTGCTGTTCAAAAATGGCTCTTGGGCCCCACTCTTTTATTTACTCCAAAGCAAAAGGGTATGTATCGAAAGGGCAAGGGCAAAGCCGCATAGGGCGGTATGGGCAGACAAATAAAAAAGTCCGGTTCGCGAATAGGCGGAAGACTACGCCGCCACGTCACGAACCGGGGATATCACCTAAGAATGCAAATGGTTGCTTGATTTAGAAGCCGCCACGGCCGCTGCCGCCCATGGGATGCATCGGCATACCACTGCGACTGCCGGGACCATAACCGCCACGGCCGCGCTCTTCGGGCATATTGCTGTTGCCGCTTGAACTTTTACCGCCGGGGAAGATGTTGAGTTTGTAGATGAAGTGTACCATACAGTAGGCGTTGATGGCATTGTTCCAAGAGTCGCTGCGCATGCTGGCAGTGAGCGAGCGCGACACATTGCTCTGCTGGTGGAGAATGTCGAAGACTTGGAAGCTGATCGTGGCGGCCTTGCCTTTGAGGAACGACTGCGAGAGCTGGGCATTCCAAAGGAGCTCGTTGGTGTTCATCGAAGCTGCGGCATAGCCACGGCGTGAACTCATGCGGATGTCGGTGGAGAGGCTCATACCCCAAGGCATATTGATGTTGGCATTGGCACCATAGGCAAAGTTCCAAGTGTCCATGTTGGCGTTGTCTTGGAGAGTAGCCCGGGCGTGCTGGTAGTTGACGCGGCCCAAAAGTCCCACATCAAACCAGTCTGCACGATAGGCCAATCGCATGTGCTCACCGAGGCCGAGCGTGCGGGTGGTGTTTTTCTCAGAAGCCACAGCCTTAAACATACGGTCGTAGCCGTCGTAAGTACCATCGATGTAGCCGGCAGCCTGACCGATGCCCGTGCCACCGTTGTCCAGTCGGCTGATGTAGCCCACGTCATTACTGTAGTTGACTTGGGAGAAAGACTGGATGGTAAACATCTTTTTGGGGCCGAAGCCTGTGTTGATCATAAAGCGGCCGCCGGCGTTCCATTTGCCGTTGATGTTTTCGGGGCGGGTATAGCGCACACCGGTGGTTTCGTCATAGACCATACGGTTGCTCACCGAGCGGTTGGTGCGTGAGAAGTTCACGCCGGCGTTCATACCCGTCTGGCTCTCGGGTTGATAGCTGTTGTAGTCGATGTTGATGTTGTCGGTCCACGAGGGCTTCAGTCCCGGGTTACCCATCGACACGCTGAGCGGGTTGGAGTCGTCGACCACGGCGATGAGATCGGTCATCGAGGGCTGTGACGAAGAGCCGCGGTAGCGGATGTCGAGGTTGGTGGTTTTGTTGAAGCGGTATCTGAAGCGGATTTGCGGTGACACGTTGAAGACGTCGCGGGTGATGAGCGTGTCGATGTTTTGGCCGAAGCGCTGGTAGTTGAGTTTGGTTTTTTCAGGGGCAAGTTCCACGCCGGCGTTGAAGCGGATGGCCTCGGTGTTGTAGCGCAGACCAAGGTTGACGGAGTGGTTGTAATATTTATAGGTGGCATACTGGCTGTTGAAGTCGTCGCGTGCGGCGTTCATCCAGTCGTCCACGGTGGGCAAGGTGCCGAAACCTTCGAGAGCGGTCTGATAGTCGGCCCATACGCCGCCAAGGCTGTCAAGGTTGTAGCGTGAGCGGTCTTGGTCGGTATAGCGGTAGTTATAGCCATAGCGCACCTCGGCGAACCACTGCTTGCCCAGCGGCTCCACGTAGCCCAGGCGGACGCCATAGTTGTAGGATTTGGAGGGCGAGTCGCTGTATTGGTTGACCAGGTTACCGGGATGACTACCTTGATAATAGCGGATGTCGGAGAGCGAGAACGACTCGCTTTCGGAGTGGGTGTAGCCACCGGTGGCACGCAATGAGACGTTGCGACCGTTAGAACCCAGTCGGCGCATGATGTTGAGTGTGCCGTTCACACTCTTACTGTTGCCTTCAGAAAGGGTGCGGCTATCGTTGCGGTTGACGGCGATGGCTTGGAGTTCTTGGGGCAGCAAGGCGGCATAGAGGCTGTCGAGTGGCGAATACATGCCGGCTATCTCACGGGGATTGCTGTTGAACGTACCCGAGCGACTCACCGACGAGCCGTCGTTTTCACTATAAGAGAATGAGGGGCGGAAGCTCACCTGGGTCATTGAGTCGGGGTTCCACTGCAGATTGAGTCGAGCGTTGACGCTGGTCGACGTGGAACGGTTGAAGCTGGCGCTTTCGCCAAACGAACTGCTGCCGCCGCCCGACAGGAAGGTCTCTGACGAGGTGGTGCGCACTACGTCGGTGCCCGAGTGGCGATAGTTCACGTTGCCACCGAGTTCGAGTCGGCCGGCTTCGCGTTTTTGTTTGCCGTTTTCCCAAGAGAAATCGAGGCCGGCCTCTTTGGTGGCTGTCAGACCGGTGCTGCCGCCGAAACCACGCGGACCGCCAAAGCCTCTGTCGCCCACGTTGTTGGCACTGCCATAGGCCGAGATGCGGCTATGGTCGGTGAAGCGTGTGGCAAAGATCTTACCGCTGTAGCGGTCTTTGGTGCCGATGCCCAGGTCAACGTTGCTCACCCAAGACTCGTTGAGCTCACGCTTCGTCACGATGTCGAGCACGGTGGTCTCTTCGCCGTCGTCAATACCGGTCATCTCGGTGTAATCACTCTTTTTGTCGTAGGCCTTAATCTTGCTCACCATATTTGTGGGCAGGTTTTTCATGGCCACTTTGGTGTCGCCTTTGAAGAAGTCTTTGCCGTTGACGAGCAGTTCCTTCACCTCCTTACCATTCCACTTGATGGTGCCGTTGTCGTCTATTTCCACGCCGGGCAACTGGTCTACGAGAGCCTCCAGCGTAGAGCCTTCGGGCACGCGATAGGCCGCGGCGTTGAACATCGTGGTGTCTTCTTTCTGCTCCACTCTTGCTGCCGTCACCGACACCGTGGCCGTGCCGAGCACGTGGTCGTTAGACTCGAGCTTGACCACGCCGAGCGAAACGGAGTCGTTGGAGGCCGTGAGCGTGACGGGCGTGTAAGACGTCTTGAAACCCACGTATGAGAGTTTCACGATGAACTGGCCGGCACTGCGGGCAGGCAGACGGAACGAGCCGTCTTCTTCGGTCATGACGGCCGTCACCGCCGAACTGTCGGCACGCAACAGGGCCGCAGAGGCATACTCCACGGCAGCGCCCGATTTGGCATTTTTCACGTGTCCCGTGATGACATAGCGCTGAGCCGCCACGGGCAGCGCACACATCAGGAGCAGCAAGGTAGAATAGAGGTATTTCATAAATAAGTGTAGTTATTTCTGATATAATGAAGTTCTGTCGAAAGCCTCAGCCGCATTGCCGGCGGTCTCGCCAGCCCGTCGATCGGCCCATTCCGAAACGCCTGCAAAGTTAGCCCAATATCCCCAAAACACTGCCGCCACAAAGGCTAAAATAGACCATTTCGCCTTTTTTGAAGACGAATACACGTTTTTTACAGATGCCTTTATGGGCTTGTTAATCAGTTTTTCCTACATTTGTCGTGTGGCAAACGTCCGCGGCAGATCTATAACGCTGTATGAGAGCCGGACCTTTGCCAATCTATCCTCAAACCTATTCCTTTCGCCTTATGATCAAACTGGCCAATCACATCAAGCACATCGAAATAAGCAGTCTGTGGAGCGGACACAAGCACATCGTGTGGACGCTGCGCCCCGACGTGAACGTGCTCAGCGGCAGCAACGGTGCCGGGAAAAGCACCATCATCAACCGCCTCGTGCAACATTTGCGAGCCATACCGGCCAGCGGCGAAATCAAAGGCGGCAGCCAACTGGGCGTCACCATCGACTTCGACCCGTCCGACGCCACGGGCATACGCTACGACATCATCCGAAGTTTCGACCGCAAGCTGCTCATGGCCGACAAGATGG
>JBJFGJ010000110.1:12442-14457 GCA_051892575.1 Alloprevotella sp.
CGCTACGACATCATCCGAAGTTTCGACCGCAAGCTGCTCATGGCCGACAAGATGGCCTCGCTGGGCGATCTCAGAGTGGCCACTGAGCTCGACTGGCAGCTCTATCTGCTTCAGCGCCGCTATCTCGACTATCAGGTCAACGTGGCCAACCGCATGATACAACTGCTCTCGGCTGGCGACCCGGCCACACGCGAAAAGGCCGCCAATGCAGCAGCCTTGAAGACGCGCTTCCAAGACCTCGTCGACGAACTCTTCAGCGAGACTGGCAAACGCATTGACCGCATGAGCAACGAACTCTCTTTCTTGCAATACGACGAAACCCTACCGCCCTACCTGCTCTCAAGTGGAGAGAAACAAATGCTTGTCATCCTGCTCACGGCGCTCACCGAAGACGAGCAACCCTATGTGCTTTTTATGGACGAGCCCGAAGCGAGCCTGCATTTTGAATGGCAAAAACGCCTCATCACGATGGTACGCGAACTCAACCCCAACGCCCAGATTGTGCTCACCACCCATTCGCCGGCAGTCATTATGGACGGCTGGGAAGATGCCGTCACCGAAGTGGGCGACATCACGCTTTGACTTTTCTTCCCAAAATAGTTTTTCAGCCTAAAAACTATGGCACGACGTCTTTCGCAAAATCTCAACTCCGACTTCATTGCCGCTGCCAACCGCATGCGTGGTCGCAGTGCGCGGCAAAAGATTGTGGTCTACGTGGAGAGCTACGAAGACATCTTTTTCTGGAGCAACCTGCTCAGACCGCTTGAGACCGAAAGGTTTTATTTTGAGGTGATGCTACCCTCGCGCTCCACGCTGTGCAAAGGTAAAAAGACAGCCATGGCCAACGACCTCGGGCCGCGGCTCGGCGGCTGTATGATAGCCTGCGTCGACGCCGACTACGACTATCTGATGCAGGGAGCCACAGAGACTTCGGCCGAACTCTGCCACAATCCTTATATTTTCCACACTTATTATTATGCCATCGAAAACTACCAGTGCTATGCGCCGGCCATGCAAGAGGTGTGTGTGATGGCCACGCTCAACGACCGCAAGATCTTCGACTTTGACACGTTTATGGCCCAATATTCCACCACCGTCTGGCCGCTTTTCGTGTGGAACGTCTGGGCCTATCGCTATGGCACCTATAAGGCGTTTTCTATGCTCGACTTTTATCACATCGTGGTTCTCGAACGCCTCAACTTTGCCCATCCCGAACAGACCATCGAAGCCCTGCGCCATCGTGTCAACGCCAAAATCAACCGGCTGCAAAAAACCTTCCCGGCAGGCCGAAAGACCTACAAGCCACTCATGAACGAGCTTCTCGCCATGGGACTGACGCCCGAGACCACCTATCTCTATATGCGCGGCCACGACCTCTTCGACGGCATCGTTTCGCCCATGCTTTCGGGGGTGTGTGAAGCCCTGCGACGTGAGCGTGAAAAACAAATCCGCCATCTGGCCCTTCACGCCGTACAGATGCAAAACGAGCTTTCGGCCTATCAGCACGCCGTTTCTTCTGTCGAAGAAATGCTCCGTCGCCACACGGGTTACGTCACCGCACCGGCCTATGCCCGTGTGCAGTCAGACATTCGTGATATGCTTCGCCGCGAAGGTTTCCTTCCGCCCGAGCCGGCACCAGAGGCTTGACCACCCGTCCGCTACATCTTGTTGCTTGGGATCCCAATTTCCTCTCGTCCCCATCCTTCCACAAAATTTCTTTGAGATTTTCGGCAGCGCTCGGCATAACAATCAAACAAGTATGACAGAGAATAAAATAGTTGCAAATAACGGCTCATCTATCGTGCTCTATACGGCAGATGACGGCAATACCCAACTTGAAGTAAAGTTGGAGAAAGATACCGTGTGGCTGACACAAAGCCAGATGGCAGAATTGTTTGGAAGAGACCGTTCGGTAATAGCTCGCCATATAAGAAACATATTTAAAGAGGGCGAACTAGATGAAACCTTGGTATGTGCAAAAAATGCACAACCCAAGAAATATGGTCGTCGAGACG
>JBJFGJ010000111.1:0-14450 GCA_051892575.1 Alloprevotella sp.
CCTTCGGGCTGCGCCTCTTCCAAGCCCCCACAGGCCACGACCTGAGCCCTGCCTGCCGCAACGGCGGAAATTAAGCACGGTTTTATTTTGCAGTTCGTCGGTCTTGACGTATTTTTGCAGTTAAAACCATCCCCACACAAAAACACCACAATGGAAACGCTCAAGCACGAATGCGGAGTAGCCATGGTCAGACTGCTCAAGCCGCTCAACTACTATCAAGAGAAATACGGCACTTGGGCCTACGGGCTCAACAAACTCTACCTGCTTATGGAGAAGCAGCACAACCGCGGACAAGAGGGAGCAGGACTGGCAGCCGTGAAGATGCAGGCAGCGCCCGGCGAGGAGTTTTTCTACAGAGAGCGTGCGCTGGGCACAGGCGCCATCAGCGAAATCTTTGCCAACGTGGGACGGACACTGGCCCCCTACTCGGCCGAAGAAATGGCCGACGCAGACTTTGCTGCACAGCACATCCCTTTTGCCGGCGAACTCTATATGGGACACCTGAGGTATTCCACCACCGGCAAGTCGGGTATGTCGTATGTACATCCCTTCATGCGACGCAACAACTGGAGGGCCAAAAACCTCTGCCTCTGTGCCAACTTCAACATGACCAACGTGGACGAAATCTTCAAACACATCGCCCGCAACGGTCAACATCCCCGAATGGTGTCGGACACTTACATCCTGCTCGAACAACTGGGACACCGCCTCGACCGCGAGAGTGAGCGCCTCTTTGTCGAAGCACAGCAAAAAGGACTGGAAGGATGCGACATCACACACTACATCGAACAACACGTCGACATGGCCCACGTGCTCGAAACGGCAGCGCCGATATGGGACGGCGGCTATGTGGTTTGTGGTGTCACCGGAAGCGGGGAAATGTTCACACTGAGAGATCCGTGGGGCATTCGACCCGCTTTTTATTATCTCGACGACGAAGTGCTCGTGGTGGCATCCGAAAGGCCGGTCATACAGACGGCCATGGGCACTGAGGCAGAATGTGTGCACGAGCTCAAACCCGGCGAGGCCCTCATCATGAACGCTGCCGGACAACTCAGACGGCAACAAATCATCGAGCCGAAGAAATTTGCGGCCTGCGTGTTTGAAAGGGTTTATTTCAGTCGCGGCTCAGACCAAGACATCTACCGCGAACGCAAAATGCTGGGACGCACACTCCAACAGCCCATCCTGCAGGCCGTGGAGGGAGAAATCGACGACACCGTCTTTTCATATATCCCCAACACCGCCGAGGCAGCCTACTACGGGCTGATTGAGGGCCTTGAAGACTTGCTCAGCAGCCAGAAAGCCGAACAAATCAAGGCGCTGAAGCAACCCATTGACGACGGCGAACTGCAACATATCCTCCGACGCAGAGTCAGAGCCGAAAAGGTGGCCTGGAAAGACATCAAGATGCGCACCTTCATCGCCGAAGGCAACAGCCGAAGCGAACTGGCCGCACACGTCTACGACATCACCTACGGCTCCGTCGTTCCCGGGAAAGACAACCTCGTGGTCATCGACGACAGCATCGTGCGCGGCACCACGCTCAAGGAGAGCATCATACGCATACTCGACCGGCTGCACCCCAAACGCATCGTCGTGGTAAGCTCTTCGCCACAAGTGAAATATCCCGACTACTACGGCATAGATATGGCCCATATGGACGAGTTCATCGCCTTCAAGGCAGCCATTGCCCTCATCCGCGAACGCGGCGACGAAAAACTTCTCGAAGACGTCTATCACCGCTGCAAGGCCGAAGCCGCCAAGCCCATAGCCGAGGTGAACCACGTGAAAGACATCTACGCACCATTCAGCGACGACGAAATCTCTGAAAAAATGGCAGAGATGCTCCGCCCAGAAGAGGTGACCACGCCCATACGCATAGTCTATCAGACGCTTGAAGGCCTGCACGAAGCCTGCCCCAACAGTCCGGGCGACTGGTATTTCAGCGGCGACTACCCCACACCGGGAGGCACACGACGCGTATGCCTGGCCTACGCCGACTGGTATGAACGCGAACTGGCCTGACGCCCACCGCCGCAAGTTCCTTCTCCCCAACATCATAATACTATTCCACAAGACCACATACACATATAATAATATATATACCTGACATCATAATGGCTACAATGCGAAAAGCAACCCTCATCCTCGAAGACGGCACACAGTTTCACGGCCGGTCGTTCGGCGCAGACCAACCCGCCGCAGGCGAAGTGGTATTCAACACCGCAATGACGGGATACACCGAAAGCCTCACCGACCCCTCGTATGCCGGACAGCTGATGACACTCACCTACCCCCTCGCCGGCAACTACGGCGTGCCTTCGGCTGAAACCCGACAAGACAACATGCCGCTCTTCATGGAAAGCGACAAAATCCACGCCACGGCTCTCATCGTGAGTGACTACAGCGAAGCCTACAGCCACTGGAACGCCAAAGAAAGCCTCGGCGACTGGCTCAAAAGAGAAGGCGTCACCGGCATCACGGGCATAGACACCCGAGAACTCACCAAGACACTGAGGGAAAGAGGCGTTATGATGGGGAAAATCATCCTTGACGACGAACCCGACAACGTGCCTGAAGCGCAATACGAAGGCGTGAACTATGTGGCCCAAGTGTCTTGCAAAGAGATTGTCACCTACAACCAAGGTGCCGGGAAACGCGCCGTGCTTGTGGACTGTGGCGTGAAAAACAACATCATACGCTGTCTCATCAAACGCGGTATAGAAGTGGTGCGCGTGCCTTGGGACTACGACTTCAACACACTGGAGTTTGACGGCCTGTTCCTGGCCAACGGCCCCGGCGACCCCGACACCTGCGTCAAGACCGTAGACAACATCCGCCGGTTCCTGGCCTCGCCCAATGTGCGCCCCTGTATGGGCATCTGCATGGGCAACCAGCTGCTCTCAAAAGCAGCCGGAGCCTCCATCTACAAGCTCAAATACGGACACCGAAGCCACAACCAGCCCGTCAGAATGGTGGGCACCAACCGCTGCTTCGTGACCAGCCAAAACCACGGCTACGCCGTAGACACCAATACACTGCCGGCCGACTGGGAGCCCCTCTTCATCAATATGAACGACGGCTCCAACGAAGGCGTCAAGCACAAGAGCAATCCCTGGTTCTCTGCACAATTCCACCCCGAAGCTTGCAGCGGACCGGTAGACACGGAGTTCCTCTTCGACGACTTTGCCAAACTGCTCTAAGCCCCTCTCAGACCCTTCGCACACTCACCTCCTATTAACAGCAGACAACCCCACACAGATATGTCAACACAGATAAAAAAAGTACTCCTGCTTGGTTCCGGCGCTCTTAAAATTGGCGAAGCCGGCGAATTTGACTATTCCGGCTCACAAGCACTCAAAGCTCTCAAGGAAGAAGGCATCGAAACCGTACTTATCAACCCCAACATAGCCACCGTACAGACTTCGGAAGGCGTGGCAGACCGCATCTACTTCTTGCCCGTCACACCTTTCTTCGTTGAGAAAGTCATCCAACGCGAACAACCACAAGGCATCATGCTCGCCTTTGGCGGACAAACAGCCCTTAACTGCGGTGTGGCACTCCACGAGAGCGGCGTGCTGGAAAAATATGGCGTCAGCGTGCTCGGCACTCCCGTCGAGGCCATCATGGACACCGAAGACCGCGAACGCTTTATCGGCAAACTTGACGAAATCGAAGTCAAGACTATCAAGAGCGAAGCCTGTACCAACGTGGAGGAAGCCAGAAACGCAGCCGAGCGCCTGGGCTATCCCGTCATTCTTCGTGCAGCCTATGCGCTTGGCGGATTGGGCTCGGGCTTTTGCGACAACCGCGAAGAACTCGACAAACTGGCAGAGAAAGCTTTTGCCTTCTCTCCGCAAGTACTCGTGGAAAAGAGTCTCAAGGGTTGGAAAGAAATAGAATACGAAGTGGTGCGCGACCGATACGACAACTGCATCACGGTCTGCAATATGGAAAACTTTGACCCCCTCGGCATTCACACCGGAGAGAGCATCGTCATTGCGCCGTCGCAGACCCTGACCAACGCCGAGTATCATAAGCTCCGCGAACTCGCCATCCGCATCGTCCGCCACGTAGGCATCGTGGGAGAATGTAACGTACAGTATGCCCTCGATCCCAACTCTGAAGACTACAGAGTCATCGAGGTAAACGCCCGCCTCTCCCGCTCGTCGGCCCTCGCCTCAAAAGCCACCGGTTATCCCCTTGCCTTCGTGGCTGCAAAACTCGGACTGGGCTACGGGCTCTTTGATCTGAAGAACGCCGTCACTAAGACGACCGGCGCCTTCTTTGAACCGGCCCTCGACTACGTGGTCTGCAAAATCCCGCGTTGGGACTTGGGCAAATTCAGAGGCGTGGACCGCGAACTGGGTTCGTCAATGAAAAGCGTAGGCGAGGTGATGGCCATCGGTCGCACCTTTGAAGAAGTCATCCAAAAGGGCCTGCGTATGATTGGACAAGGCATGCACGGCTTCGTGGATAATAAAGAAATCAAAATCGAGCACATCGAGGAAGCGCTAAGAGAGCCGACAGACAAGCGCATATTTGTCATCGAAAAGGCATTAAGCGCCGGCTATTCTGTAGATAAGATACACGAGCTCACCAAGATTGACCACTGGTTCTTGCATAAGCTCAAAAACATCCACGACACAGACGAGCAACTCCATAAGGTGGGCAGCCTCGACCAACTCGACGACGAATTGCTGCTGAAAGCCAAGGTGCAAGGTTTCACAGACTTCCAGATTGCCCGTGCATTAGGCATGGAAAAAGAAGCCGACATTGAGCAAGCCAGTGCCTTAGTGCGCCAACGTCGCAAAAAGGCCGGCATCGTGCCCTCTGTAAAACAAATCGACACACTCGCCGCCGAATATCCGGCTCAGACTAATTATCTGTACCTCACTTATAGTGGCACGGCCCACGACATCAAGTTTGAACACGACCAGCGCTCTGTCATCGTGCTTGGCTCCGGTGCCTACCGCATCGGTTCTTCGGTGGAGTTTGACTGGTGTGGCGTCCAAGCCCTCAATACCATTAGGAAAGAAGGTTATCGCAGCATCATGATCAATTACAACCCCGAGACTGTGTCGACGGACTATGACATGTGCGACCGCCTGTATTTCGACGAACTCACGTTTGAGCGCGTGATGGACATCATCGAACTTGAAACGCCCTATGGCGTGATTGTCTCGACCGGCGGTCAGATACCCAACAACCTCGCCCTGCGTCTTGACGCGGAGCAAGTGAAACTGCTCGGCACCGCGGCCAAATACATCGACAACGCCGAAGACCGCGAGAAATTCTCGGCTATGCTCGGCCGCATCGGCGTAGATCAACCGGAGTGGAGCGCCTTGACCTCGATGGACGACATCAATGCCTTCATCGACCGAGTCGGCTTCCCCGTCCTCGTACGTCCGTCGTACGTGCTTTCAGGAGCAGCCATGAATGTTTGCTCCAATGCCGAAGAACTGGATAGGTTCCTTCGCTTGGCTGCCAATGTCTCAAAGAAACATCCCGTGGTGGTGTCGCGCTTCATGCAACACGCCAAGGAGGTGGAGATGGACGCCGTGGCCAAAGACGGCGAGATTATCGCCTACGCCATTTCAGAGCACATCGAGTTTGCCGGCGTACACTCAGGCGATGCCACCATACAGTTCCCGCCGCAGAAGCTTTATGTGGAAACAGCACGCCGCATCAAAAAAATCTCCAAGCAAATTGCCCGCGAGTTGCACATATCCGGACCGTTCAATATCCAGTTCCTGGCCAAGGAGAACGATATTAAGGTGATTGAGTGTAACCTTCGCGCTTCACGTTCCTTCCCATTCGTGAGCAAGGTGCTTAAGATTAACCTCATCGAACTCGCCACCCGCATTATGCTGGGCCTGCCCGTAGAGAAACCGGCCAAGAGCCTGTTTGACTTGGACTATGTCGGCATCAAAGCCTCCCAGTTCTCGTTCAACCGCCTCCAAAAAGCCGACCCCGTGCTCGGCGTCGATATGTCGTCGACCGGCGAGGTGGGTTGTCTGGGCGAAGACTCAAGAGCCGCCTTGCTTAAGGCTATGCTCTCTGTGGGCCATCGCATTCCGAAAAAGAACATCCTGCTCTCTACCGGCAACGGCAAACAAAAAGCAGAGATGCTCGCCGCCTGCCACATTCTTAAGGAAAACGGCTACAACCTTTATGCCACCGGCGGCACAAGCCGTTACCTCACCGAGAACGGCATTGACAACACTTTGGTTTACTGGCCCAGCGAGGAGGGTAAGCCTCAGGCGCTCGACATGCTCCATAACCACGAGATTGATATGGTGGTGAACGTGCCGAAGAACCTGACTTCGGGCGAGCTGACCAATGGCTATAAAATCCGCCGTGCGGCCATCGACCTCAACGTGCCGCTCATCACCAATGCGCGCTTGGCCTCGGCCTTTATCTATGCCTTCTGCACGATGGATGTCGAAGACCTCGACATCAAGTGCTGGCAGGAATATTGATTGGAAACCTTATGAGATTTAGCGCCTCGCCGCCCCGGCTGTTCAGGCAGAGGTTGCGAGGCGCCATCAAATCATTGCCGCGGCAGTGCGGCTCAGCTAAGTTTTAACTGCCAATGTTCAAGATTACCAATGCCTATGCCATGCAATACGGCGTACTGCTTGGATTGTGGGGCATAGTGTCTCTCGCTGTGATGGGCTGGTCGCTGACCGTCACGTCCCTGTCGGCGTTGAGTATGTTTATGCTCACGGGCTCACCTTTCATTGCTGCTCTTTTCACTTTCAAGTTCAGGAAAAAGATGGCGCCGGGCTTAGAAGAGTTCACCTTTGGCCGCGGTTATGTTTTCACGCTGCTGATGGGCCTTTATGCCTCGCTTTGGATTGCGCTCTTCCTTTATGTCTACATGGCCTTTCTTGACGGCGGCTACATTTTTAATGCCTACGAGCACTTGCTCTCTTCTCCCGATTATCGCCAACAGATTGAGCAAACCGGCCTTTTGCAGCAGGCCGGCGGCAGTGTCTCCTCGTTTGTAGACGCCATGCGCCGTCTGCCTCCGGCCTATTATGCCGGTTCCATTATCTATCTCACCCTCTTTTCTGCCCCTGTCATTTCGGCCATCATCGCCTTTGTGGCCCGTCGCAAGAAGCGTGTCTGACGGCCAAGCCTTATCAGAAACAATTTTACAATGGAAAAGTCTATCAACATATCGGTTGTCGTTCCGCTTTACAACGAAGCCGAGAGTCTGCCCGAGCTTTACGAGTGGATTGTCCGCGTGATGAAAGCCAACAGCTTCACGTATGAAATTATTTTTGTCAATGACGGCAGCACCGACGACTCATGGAAGGTCATCGAGGGGCTGGCTGCAAACGATGCCAACGTGCACGGCATCAAGTTTCGACGCAACTATGGTAAATCGCCTGCCTTGCACTGCGGTTTCCAAGCTGCCCAAGGCAGTGTGGTCATAACGATGGACGCCGATCTGCAAGACTCGCCGGACGAAATTCCCGAGCTCTATCGTATGATTACCGTCGATGGTTACGACCTCGTCTCTGGCTATAAGCAGAAACGTTATGACCCGCTCTCCAAGACCATTCCCACCAAACTCTTCAATGCCACGGCGCGCAAGGTGAGCGGCATCAAAAACCTTCACGACTTCAACTGCGGCCTCAAAGCCTATCGCTGCGAGGTGGTGAAGAATATCGAAGTGTATGGAGAGATGCACCGCTACATTCCCTATCTGGCAAAGAATGCCGGCTTTGCCAAGATTGGTGAGAAGGTGGTACACCATCAGGCCCGCAAGTTTGGCAAAACGAAGTTCGGCGGTCTCAACCGCTTCGTCAACGGTTACCTCGACTTGCTCTCACTCTGGTTTATGGGTTCGTTTGGTCTCAAACCGATGCACGTGTTCGGCTTCCTCGGCTCCATCATGTTCTTCCTCGGCTTTGTGGCCGTACTCATCGTGGGTGGCGTGAAGCTTGTGGCCATCTGCCAGGGCACGCCTGCTCCGCTGGTCACCTCTTCGCCTTATTTCTACATCGCTCTGACTACGATGATACTCGGCACGCAGCTTTTTGTGGCCGGTTTCCTCGGCGAACTCATCAGCCGCAACGCTCCCGGCCGCAACAACTACCAGATTGAGAAAGCCATCTAATCCCAGCAATCTTTACCAACGTCAACCAGCCCACGAGTCTGTCACTCAAAGCCCCAAATCGCCACGTCAGACTCCTATATATAATAATGTGCAGTTGAAACGCCGTTTGTTTTCCCCTAAATTCCTGCGCCGTCTCGGTTTGCCCGCGCTCATTGCGGGTATGACCTTGGGGCCTGTGGCCTGCACCAGCATTGACTGTCCGCTCGACAATGTCGTGGCCCTCAAGTGCGGGCTCTATGACAATGCCACCGGCAGCAGCCTCAGCCTTTCACAGACGCTCACCGTCAGGGCCGGCGGCGCGAAAGACACCATCCTGCTCAATGCCGCCAGCGGCATCAGCGACTTCTTGCTGCCGCTGCGCTATGGTTCGGAGTGTGACACTTTGCTTTTTGAGTTTTCTGACGAAGAAGGCCGTGCCGCCACCGACACCGTGTTTTTGTCTCACCGCGTGATGCCTCACTTTGAGTCGATAGACTGCCCCGCGGCGATGTTTCACGAACTGAGTGGTGCACGCCACACAAGCCACGCGCTCTCCCTCCTGCCTCTGACCATCGACAGCGTAGCCGTCGTACGCAAAACCGTGAACTATGACGACATCGAAAATCTCAAGATTTATCTTCGCTCTACTGCTGTGCGGCCTTAGTGTGTGCCTCCCGGCCGGAGCGCAGAACGTTCACGCCGAGGCGCCCGACACAACCACCAAGCCTGCACCCGTGCGCGGCATACAGTATGTGCCCGACGCCACCTACAAGACCGTACCGCTCTTCGCCGGCCTGTCGCTCTCGGTGGACCTGGCCGGGGCCTTTATGGCTACGGTGACGGCCTACGGACAATATGAAGCCGCCTTGAGGGCCAATCTGAAGGGCCGTTTTTTTCCCGTATTTGAAGCCGGATGGGGACTTAGCGACCACACTCACGAAACCACCGACTTGCACTACAAGACCGCCGCGCCGTTTTTCCGCATCGGCTGCGACTATAACTTTGCCCGCGACGCCGCTTCGGGCAACCGCATTTTGGGCGGTCTGCGCTATGGTTTTTCTTCGTTCGACTACGACGTGAACGGCCCCGACCTCACCGACCCTGTCTGGGGCACCTCACACGCCTACCGCTTCACCGGTCTGAGCGGCTGCAATCACTGGGCCGAAGTCTGCTTTGGCCTTGAAGCCAAGATCTGGCGTTTCTTCCATCTCGGCTGGTCGGTGCGCTACCGCCTGCGTCTAAGCGACAAAAAATCCGAAATAGGTTCGCCTTGGTACGTCCCCGGCTACGGCCGCAACGACAGCCATGTGCTCTCGGGCACATTTAATCTCGTTTTTGACATCTAAACATTCCGGCGTTTTATCGTCACGTTGGTCTTCCATTCCCACAAGCCCCAAGCCCCGTAGCCTTAAAACGTCCACCGTTATCTCCCACCCTTTTACCCCTGCCTTATGGGTTTCACCGGTTTCTTCTTTTTGGCTTTGGCTCTCGCCATGGACTGTTTCAGCGTGAGCATCTCCTGCGGCATAGCCGATAAGCGCATGGGGCGCCAGTCTTTGGTGATGGCCCTGCTCTTCGGCTTCTTTCAGGCCCTGATGCCCTTCATCGGTATGCTGGCCGAGAGCCTTTTCCGCGCTCAAATTGAGCAGTTCGACCACTGGATAGCCTTCGCTCTGCTCGCCTTTTTGGGTGGTAAAATGATATGGGAGGGCTTCAAGCCGGAATGTGACAAACCCCATCAGATGAACACGTCGAGCCTGCTGACGTTGCTCACTCTCTCAGTGGCCACCAGCATCGACGCTCTCAGCGTGGGCTTCACGTTTGTGTCGTTTGGTGTGCGCACGTTGGCGCAAGCCGTATGGCCGCTTGTGCTCATCGGCGTGGTCTCTCTGGCCATGAGTCTGCTGGGCAAATATCTCGGTGTGGTCGTGGGACGCCGTCTCCGTCTGCCAGCCGAGCCCATAGGCGGCACCATATTGCTCATCATCGGCATCAAAGTGCTCGTTTCACATCTTTAGTCCCTCGTCTTTGTCTCTGTCTATGAAAAAGAAATTCCGCATCATCTTCCGCTGCTTGTTTCTCTTGTTCCTCGTTTTGGGCACCATCTACATCCTCGTCCGCCGGCCGAATGACAGGATACAGACAGCCACGGGGCCAATCTTCGGCACAACATATCACATCACCTATACCTATGCCGAGCCCATCGACACCTTCATCGTGAGAGAAATGCAGGCCGTGGACCATTCGCTCTCTATGTTCAACCCGCAGAGCACCACCTCACGCCTCAACCGGAGTGAGACCGACCGGACCGACGGCTTGGTGGAAGAAATGTGGCAACTCTCAGAGCGCATAGCCGCCGACACCGACGGCGCTTTCGACCCCACGGTGGCCCCGCTGGTCAACGCCTGGGGCTTTGGTTTCAAACACAACGCCCTGCCCGACTCGGCCGGCGTGGACAGCCTGCGCCGCCTCGTGGGACACGACAAGGTCAAAATGGCCGGCGGCCGTCTCACCAAAAAGGTGGAAGGCCTGATGCTCGACTTCAGTGCCGTGGCCAAAGGCTATGGCGTGGACCGCGTGGCCCGTTTGCTCAACAGTCGGGGCGTGAAGCACTATATGGTGGAAATAGGCGGCGAAGTCGTGGTGAAAGGCGGTCATCCCGAAGGCCGGCCGTGGAAGGTAGGCGTGACAGCGCCCGAGGACGGTGGCAACGGGTCGGTGCAATGTATGTTTGAACTTACCGACGGCGCCATGGCCACCAGTGGCAACTACCTGCGCCATTACGAGCGCAACGGCCGGCGCTATGCCCACACCATTGACCCACGCACGGGTTATCCCGTGCAGCACGAAGTGCTCTCGGCCACGGTTTTTGCCCCCGACTGTGCCACGGCCGACGCTTACGCCACGGCCTTCATGGTGCTCGGACTGGAAAAGGCCAAAGCCGTGCTCTCACGCCACAAAGAACTGAAGGCCTACCTCATCTGCGCTGCCCCCAACGGCCAATACCGCATCTGGCACTCGCCCGACCTCAAGCCGCTCAAACCATAAGAGGCTCATTATCATAAGGTCAAGCCGTATCAGTTTCCTGTCTTAGCGGCTTTTTCTTTCATTCGGCCCTCACCTTCGAACAGCCGTCACCGTTTCGCCCCATCGCCATGCCCCGTTCACGCGCCCTCTTCGACAACCTCCTGCTCTTACCCCTTTTCCAGGGCCTCAGCCGCGAAGACTTCCTCGACATTGCAGGCAGCATCCGTCTGGCCTTCCGCCGCATCGAAAGCCGGCAGACGCTCTTTGAGCAAGACGAAGTGTGTCAGACGCTCTGTTTCGTTTTGAAAGGCCGGCTACAGGTGACGACGAAGAGCGACGACCACGCTTACGACATCATCGAATGGTATGACCGTCCAGTCGTCATTCAGCCCGAAGCCCTCTTTGGCCGCCACACGCGCTACAGCCGCACCTTCGGCGTCGAGACCGGTGCCGAAATCCTCGAAATAGACAAGGCGGCCGTGCGCGACATCCTTTTCGACTACCCCACATTCCGCATCAACTTCCTCAACTATCTCAGTGCGCAAACCGAACGACTCAGCCGCCACGCCCGGCGCACTGTCGCAGCCGATGTGGACGAACGCTTCGCCCAATTTCTCTTTGCCCGATGCTGGCACCCGGCAGGTCCCAAACAAATGGCCATAAAGATGAGGCGGCTGGCCGAAGAACTACACGAAACGCGCCTGACCATATCGCAAATGCTGCGCCGTCTCTCTGAGCGCGGACTTGTGGCCACCGGCCGCGGACACATCGACATTCCCCGGCTCGAACTCCTCAAACCATAGCCGTGCCTCACGGTCCCGAACGGGAGCATTTTTTGTCTTTTGACTCCTTGCATTTTGTGGATAAATTCAAGTATGAAATGATGCCCGAGCCTCGCGCTTGGGCTTTGTTGATTTTGGCCGAAAAAGGGCACGTGGATGTGAGGATTTTGGTTAAAAGCAAGCAAAACTGGCTTACTAATAGGAAAAACGGGCCTTATGGCAGAAAAAATTGTCCTTATGGCCGTCGGATTTTTCCTTATTTCTTCTCCTGTTTCAATTTAAAAGCGAAATGGTTTTGCGGCTTTCACGACCCGGTAAACTTATGCGGCAGAAAAATCAAACCATTCTTCATTTTTTTGTCACTGACGCCCCTTATTTTTCAACAAACCACCGCGCCACCACACTCCTTTATATATTCTTTTGTCGTTTAAGCATCGTGTCGGCATAACGGAAGGAAAAATCTTCGACTTTTCCACCGTTCTGCTCTCGCCTTGCACTATCTTTTCATAAAATAGGCGGCGGCTCGGCATAACGGAGGGAAAAATCTTCGACTTTTCCACCGTTCTGCTCTCGCCTTGCACTATCTTTTCATAAAATAGGCGGCGGCTCGGCATAACGGAGGGAAAAATCTTCGACTTTTCCACCGTTCTGCTCTCGCCTTGCACTATCTTTGTACCCACAAGATGAAGGCCTGAAAAACGACCTCAAACACCGTCTGCCAATGGGCAAAAAGCAAAAAAATTGGCCTGAATGAAAAAACTTAAAAAATATTTTGGCCGCATTACTTTAAATCTCTAATTTTGAAATGCCTAAATAGCAAAGGTTACGCCAAGACGTTAATTTTTTTAAGGGCACACATCACACGAGGCATATAGGGACTGACGACAGACTTCCTGCTTATCGCCACCCTATTCTCCCCCCCCAGCCGCCCACGCCCACACCGGACAAGCCGCCTACCGCCGACTCCGGAACAACCTGAAAAACAGGCTATTTAGCGCATCAAATCTGCAAATTAACCTTATATCTTTGACCTATGTGCTACTTAAGATTTGACAAGGCTCAGATGACCAACCTACAGGATTCCCTCTTCAAGGAATTGCTGATAACCAACCGCTCGGGTGCTTATTGCAACACCACTCTCGTGGGCTGCAACATCAGAAAATACCACGGGCTGATGGTCATCCCCGTCCCTGAGCTCGACGACGAAAACCACGTGCTGCTCTCCTCACTCGACGAGACCGTCATACAGCACGGCGCCGAGTTCAACCTCGGACTCCACAAATATCAAGGCGAAAACTACAGCCCCAAAGGCCACAAGTACATCGTCAGTTTCGAATGGGAGAAAGTGCCCACGTGGATCTACCGCATCGGCGGCGTCCTGCTCAAAAAAGAAATAGCCTTCTGCACCGAAGCCTACCAATTCTACATCCGCTACACCCTGTTGCAGGCCCACTCTGCCACCACCCTGCGCCTCAAGCCTTTCCTGGCCTTCCGCAGTGTGCGCCAGTGGACCCACGAGAACGGCGTGGCCGACACCGGCTACGAGCCAGTGAAAAACGGCATACGTATGCGCCTGTACGACGGATACCCCAACCTCTTCATGCAAACCAACGTGAAGTCGGAGTTTGTCTACCACCCCGACTGGTACCGCGGACTCGACTACCCCAAAGAACGCGAACGCGGCTATGACGCCACCGAAGACCTCCTCGTGCCGGGCTACTTCGAGATGCCCATAAAGAAAGGACAGTCTGTGGTCTTCGCCGCTTCGGTAGACGAATTGGCGCCCAACTTCCTCGAGCGCAACATGGAGAAGGAAATAGCCATACTCGACAAGAGAGACAGCTTCTATCACTGCCTCGTCAACGCAGCACACCAATTCAACTTCCGCAAAGACGGCGAACACTACATCCTGGCCGGATACCCATGGTTCAAATGCCGCGCACGCGACACCTTCCTGGCTATGCCCGGCCTCACCCTCTCCATCGGCGAGAAAGAACAATTTGAGAAATATATGGACGCTGCTGCCGTGGCACTCCGGCAGTTTATGAACAAAGAGCCCGTCACCGTACCTATATATGAAATAGAGCAGCCCGATACCCTGCTCTGGGCCGCTTGGTGTCTGCAACAATATCGCAAACACAGCAGCACCGAAGAGTTTGAAGCCAAATACGGCAAACTGCTCGACGAAATCATGGGCTACGTCTACAGCGGACACCACCCCAACCTCTTCCTCCACGACAACGGCCTGCTCTACTCCAACGGCCGCGAAACTCCCGTGACATGGATGAACTCAAAAGCCGGCGGCCGCCCCATCGTGCCCCGCTCGGGCTACATCGTCGAGTTCAACGCCCTGTGGTACAACGCCTTGAAATTCTATGAACAATGCCTCAAAGAGCGCGTCAGCGAAGAGGCACAGGCCAAAGCCGCACGCTATGCCGAGGAAGCCGAAAAGCTCGCCGTGTCGTTCAAAGAGGTGTTCCTCAACGAATACGGTTACCTGCTCGACTACGTTGACGGCCAGATGATGG
>JBJFGJ010000112.1:0-14419 GCA_051892575.1 Alloprevotella sp.
AATTATCAATATGTCATTTTCAATCTCCCGTAATGTGCCGACCTTACAGGCCGGATTTTATTGGGACATTCCATACCCAGGCCTAACGACCTGGGCTGAAATGTTACGCCCTTGCAGGGCTCACGAGGCCGCTCACAGCCCTTAGACGAAGTCAATTGGGCTATTATGTGGCGCCCTTGCAGGGCTTGCTTGGCCGCTTAAACTCTTTGTCTCTTTGACTTTTTGTTACGTCATTTCACCATAAGCAAAATGCTTTCCATCTTGCGGCAGGTCTCTTGCCATTCGTCTTCGAGGTCGCTGTCGGCCATGAGGCCGCCTCCGGCATAGAGTGTGGCTTTGTTGCCGTCTATCTGCATACAGCGCAAGGTGACGAAAAGAGCCGTCTGCCCACCCAGACCAATGGGCCCGGAATAGCCGGCGTAGTAGTGTCGGCTGTGGTGTTCGGCCTGTTTGATGACGGCTGCAGCGGCAGTTGCGGGCAGGCCGCAGATGGCAGGCGTGGGATGAAGCAGGGCTATGAGCTGACCCATTTTGACGCCTCGCGGCACTTCGAAGGCAAAGTCTGTGCGCAAATGTTGCAGGCGTGCGGCTTTGACCGTGTGCACCGGCGACTGGTCCACTTTGACGGCCAAGTCGGTGAGTTGTTCGAAGATGGTGGCACTCACCAGCCGCTGCTCGGCGCGGTTTTTGTCAGACCATTCGGCCGGCGGCGTCAACCGTCCTTCATAGGCCAAGGTGCCGGCCAGCGCCATAGTGTAGTATCGTCGCGGCACATCGCTGTCGGCCACCAGCAGAAACTCGGGCGTGGCCACCAGCCACATACCGCTCTGCGGCGTGTACCATAGGCTCACATAACTGTGCGGCAACCGGCGGCAGGCTCTCAGAAACAGCGCTTTGGCTTCGGGCTTTTGTGTAAAGGTCAAACTCACGCGGCGGCACATCACCACCTTCTTCAGCATCTCGTCAGCGGGCCCTTGCGTCAAGGCCTGATGACAGAGGTTGAAGCCCCTGGCATAGTCGTCGTGTCCCTGCGTGACGTCAACGCAGACATCACAGCCTCCGTCGTCGGCTTCGGGCACGGGCAGGGTTTGCAGGCTGTCGGGGGTGATGAGCAGGCAGGGCTCGTCGGCTGTAGGCTCAAAGGGAGCTATGACCACGCCACGTTCGCGCCCTACGGCCTGGTGTCCGCCTTTGATGGTTTTCACCCGTTGGCAGACTACGTGGGTATAGACTTCTTCTTCGGGCAACCGGTAGTAGGCCCATCCGCTTGTGGCGGCAGTGCGATGTTCCGGCTTAGTCATTTCCATGCCGCCCGTCAATATTTATAGCTCACCGATGCCACTCCGCCTTCCGGGGTGGTATAGTTGCACACCACGACCCGGCCTTCGTTGTCTGTGCCATAGTCGAAAGTGATGGTTTCAGACGTGGATGAGCTGCCCTGTGTGATGGTTCGGCTGAGCGAAGCCGGCAGGTGGAGTGAGGCTTTGCCCATCAGTCCGGCGTAGTAGAGATGTTCGAGCCCCAACAGACCGAGTTCTTCGGCGACGGTTTCGGGCAGCAGTCCGCTGCGGTTGATGACGAGCGACGGCGTGAGGGCCACGGTGGTCACGGCCCCATTGGCGGCGCGGTAAACGATTTCGGTGAGGTCGCCGCCACTATAGGTGATGGAGGCCTGACTGTGGTAGGTATGTGCTTGTCCGAAAGAGTTTTCCGTCACGGTCTTTTCCCAGGCCGTCAGCCGGCCGTCGATATAGTTGAAACGGTAGGCCGAGTTGTTCACGTTCATTTGCGCGATATGGGCATCGCTGCCGAGACTCAGACTCAGTTTGTCGCCGTTGGAGTGAGTCATACCCATGCCTCCCGGCCAATAGTTGAGCCACGCCGTGTAGGCATATTCGGCTCCCGAATTGCTGGTGCCGTCGTTGAGTTTTCCCGAGGCCACCGTGAGTCGGTCTTCGGCGTAAGTGAATGTCCAGTCGTAGCTGGTGCGCACGTTGCCGAAGTGTTGGATTTGCTTAACGGCGTCGGCCGGCGTCTGTGCCGGCAGTTGGGGCTTGAGAGCCGGAGCCTTGTCGTCGTCGCCGCAGGCGCTGAGCGTCATCAAGAGCGCAGCGGCAAGTGCATAGAGGGTATTGGAAGAAAGTTTCATAGACGTATCGTTTGTTTGCAGAAAGGCATCTTTGCCTTCCGGTTTAGAATGCAAACTTACAAAAATCTCGTCAGAGCGCCCTCGCCCGGGCCCGTTTTTCACGTTTCCTTATCCCCCAAATTCTTTCCTTTTTCCCAATCACACAGTCACGCCCCTCATAAAGTCTTGTCGTTTAGTGCTTTGCTGTGATTGAACGGCCAGCGGCTTTTCCGTCACGTCCAATCACGCCCAACCTCAGCAGAGCGACGTTGCCGGGTTTAAAATATGGCATCTTTGTGACAAAAACAGAGCAGAAAAATTGAATGTCAAGCCCATGGTTCCGTTTCTACCGTTTCACAATCGCCGGAAACGGCCTAAAAATCGACACAATAGGCGGAAAGATTTCTGAAAGTAATCCGGGAAAAACTGTCATAAGGTCCGTTTTTCCTGTCATAAGGCCCGTAAGCGCTTGAATACCACAAAAAAAGAGGGCCATAGGCCCTCCTCTTTCCCTCTTTGCCGCAATTTAGCATCAACCCGGCGAGGGAAAAAAGACAAAGGAATTGCCCGCGTCGCCGCGTCGCTGCCGCGTGCGTGTCGGGCATGGCACAAATTTCAGTCGGCCCGCTATGGTTGTTGTCATCCGTCACAATCTTCGTCAATGAGCCGGAATAGCAGGGTGTTTTGGAAGCAGATGGACTGGTCGCGCAGGAAAAACACGGTGGCGTCGGCCGGCGACTCGACGGCACAGAGTTGGTAGCCCTCACAGGGATGGAGTATGCGCGCCAACGTCTGTCCGGCCTTCACGTGCTGTCCGGCAAACGTCTCGGGTATGAGCAGTCCCGCACGCGGTGCTTTGATGGCTGTCATGAGGGCTTGCGAGACAACCACCGACCTCTTTGCCTCTCCCTCGTCGTCGGTCTCTTTGCCCTCACCGGCGTCGGGGATGAGCGTCAGCCCCTTGCGGTGCATATACCGCCTGATGGCTTGGATGGTCACACGGGCCATGTCTTGGTCGATGACGTCGGTGGTGCCTGCATAAAGCGAATAGGCTTGGGTGTCCCAAATCTGCCAGTTGTAGTTGAGCAGCACGGTGTCTATGGGTTTGGGATCGCTCACCACGACATAGGGCAACCCGAACAGGTGTGCCTCTTCCACATTTTCGAAGCAGGTGTGGAGCAGCCTCACGTGTGGCAGGAAGTTGCCCGGCAGGTAGTAGGAGGCCAACTGCACACCATAGCGGTATGCTTTCACGAAGTCGAAAATGCCGGCAGCAATGCGTTGTGTGGTTTCGCCGTTGTCGTATCCTGGAAACATACGGTTGATGTCTGTGCCGTCCAAGGCCCAGAAGCGTTTCTCGATGTTGATGCTTGAGGGGTTGGCGCAGGGGATGACGCTGATGCACACTCCCGGGGCGATGCGGCCAAGCGCTTCGGCCTCCTTGAGTTCGCGCACCATGCAGCTTGCCACATACAGTTGCTGGATTTCGTCGCCCCGCATGCTGCCTACGATGCAGAGCGACTTTTCGCCGCTTCCGAAGGTGTAGGCCTTGACGCGGAAGTCGTCGCGATAGGGCGAGGGAATGCGGAAAATGGTCTGGACTTTCATGACGGGTGGTTTGTTTTGAATATTCTGCCTACAAGGCTGCCTTCATACACCACGGGATAGGCTCTGATGGTGAACAGAAGTCCGTCGCACGGACTGACGATTTCGCTCAATACCTGTCCGGTGAGAGGCTGGACGATTTGGCCTATTTGCTGCCCTTTGTGCACCATCCTGTCGTTGTGTATCTCTGTGACGAAGATGCCGCTGGTGGGGGCGTTGAGGAACTCCACAGCGTCGGCGTCTTGGCATACGATGCTTTGACCGATGAGCGACGGTTCGGGCCTTTCGTCCCACATGCCGAGGTCGCACATGAGGTTTTGTATGCCGGGCAACAGCTGATGGCACATAGAGTGGCTGATGCGGCCACCCACGCCCATCTCGACCACGAGGCAGGGCGTGCCGGTTGAGTTGAGCGAATGGGCCAGCGTCGACTCCAGCACCGTGGCGGCCTGGTGCACCCAAATGAAGCTGATGCCCAGACTGCGGGCGTAGGGTACGAGACGGGGTGCCGACATTTCGCTTATTCTCACTTGCGGTATCTCTCTCAAGAAAATATTGGAGGCGTGGATGTCGATGACCATATCGGCTCCCGACAGGTCGGTGTAGATGTCGTGTGCCACCTTTTCAATCATCGAGCCCCTGCTGTCGCCGGGGAAGATGCGGTTCATGTCGAGGTCGAAAGCAGGCACGCCTCGTTGCATGGTATCGATGCCCAAGGGGTTGAGGGCCGGATAGATGTCGACAGAGCCTTTCAGCTTGTGGAGGCTTTCGCTCACCATCCTGGCCACGAGATGGCAAACGTATTGTCCCTCAAGTTCGTCGCCGTGTGTGCCCGTCACCACGCAGAGCCGTTTGCCCCTGCCGTTAGAGAGGTGGTTCTTGACGATGTGAAACTCTTCGTCGACCGGCATTTCAAGTGAAGTCACTGTCTGTATCATGCGTCACAATGCATTTAACGGTCATTTGTTCGTTTGTCAGATTGTAAAAACGCCCTCGGTTGACGGCACAATCGTTTGTGTCGCGTCCGTGGGCCAGTTTGATGTAACTTTCGTCGGCCGGCCTGTTGAAGGTGGGGTCGTAGGCCTGCCAGTGTCCGTCTTCATACACCTCCACCCAGGCGTGGGTTTCGCCCTCTCCCGGCACCATACCGCTGACGTAGCGTGCCAGAAAGCCCTCGGCGCGGCAGGCTGCCAGCATCACGTGGGCGAAGTCCTGACACACGCCGGCGTGCTGCCGGAAAGCCTCGATGGCCGTAGTGGCATTGTTGCTGCAGAAGCGCCGGTATTGCATGCTGCCGTGGACGGCCTCCATCAGACGGAGCGGCGAGAGCCCCTTGACCATACGGCGCAGGTCTTGGTCGCAGTGAGTGAGAGGTGTGGGGTAACGGTAGAATTCGGCAGGACTGTCGTCGGGCTCCGGCCGGTGGTGGCAGACCACAATGCCGCTCGACACGACTGAAAAGCTTGGGTGGGGCTCATCGACAAGACCATAGAGCACGCGGTTGCCGAAGCTGTCGGTCGACGCCGAGAGACGTGTGGATGGTTCGATGCTCACACGCTCTTCCACGATCTCTTGGCAGGGACCGGCCATAGGCTGCACCCTGAGCTTGAAACTGTGTCGGCACACGGCAGGGGTGAAGCGGCACACGGTGGAGAACTCATATTTATATCTTGCCACAGCGCTCATACCTTGATTACGCAGTTGAGCCTCGACAACATCTCGTCGCGGTCGTAGCCTGTCTGTATGGCTTGGCCAATCCAGGCAGTCTGATGGTCGTCGTAGAGGTCGGGCTTGCCGTCGATGAGCGACACGATGTCTTGCCATGTCTCGGCGATGCGGTATGGCTTGTAGTCGAAGCGGAGACACACGTCGAGACGCTCGATGAGTCGGCCGATGGTGAGCAGGTCGCGCACGTTGCCGTGCAGCCTTTCGCCCACGCTGCCCCAGAAAGCCAGCAGCCAGTCGGTGATGGGCTGCAGGTCGGTGATGTTCATCTCTCCCTTTTCGGCTTCCGAGCGGATGCGGTTGCGGCATAGTTCCACATAGCTGAACGACTCGGAGTAGATTTCGGGTCGCAAGACGATGGCATTGTCCATCATCCGTTCGATGACGGCCCGTAGGGAGGTAGGGTTGTTTTCGTCGTAGATTTGCATCATCATCTGATAGGACGTGGTGAAGTCGCTGCAGACGTAGCCGTTGATTTTGGTCAGTAGATCGCTGTAAGGTTTTTCGCCCACGGGCACATCAATCACCTCGTCGTAGGCTTTGCGCATCAGATGGAGCATCAGGTAGCCCCTTTCCACATAGCGGCCCAGCCAGAAGAGGTTGTTGGCCGTCGTGGCACTAAGTACGTTGTCCATATTTTTTGTTTTCGTTATGCCGCCGGGTGAGTTGTCGCCATCCTGTCCTGCCCTGCTTTTGTGTGGGTGGGGACTAAGGAGGCTCATCCTTTTGTGGCTTTCAGTTTAAGGCGTTAGTCCGCCCGTCGTGTTTGTTAAAGGGAGTCAGGCCATCACCCACGTGTCTTTGAAACCGCCGCCCTGGCTGCTGTTGACCACGAAGGAGTGGGCATCGCGGCTGAAGCGTGTGAGTCCGGATTTCCACACCACGGTGTCGCTGCCGGTGATGACGAAGGCGCGCAGGTCGCATTTGCGTGGCGAGGCGTTGCCGGTTTCGTCGATGATGTCCAGATCGATGAAGTCTACCACCTCTTGGGCAATCCACCGTCTCGGTTCTTCGGCGATGAGCCGCCTCATCTCTTCGATTTTGTCGGCCGACATGTCTTTGCCGAACATCACGCCGTAGCCCCCGGCCTCGGCCACGTCTTTGATGACCAATTTGCCGATGTTGTCGAGGATGTATTCGTAGTCTTGCTTGAAGAATGGCAGGTAGGTGGGTGCATTTTGCAGGATGGGCTTTTCGTGCAGGTAATATTCCACCATTTTGGGCACAAAGTAGTAGATGCCCTTGTCGTCGGCCACGCCGTTGCCGAGGGCATTGATGACCCCCACCCCGCCGGCGCGGTAGGCCTCCATGAGATTGGGGATGCCCAGGAGGGAAGAGGGCTCAAAGGCCAACGGGTCAAGATATTCGTCGCTCACCCGGCGGTAGATGGCCCCCACGCGCGATTTGCCGTTGATGCCCAGATAAAACACCTTGCCGTCTTCCACCACGAGCTCACCGGGGAAAGCCAGTGTGGCCTGTGTTTTTTCGGCCAGATAGGAGTGTTCGAAAAAGGCCGAGTTGTAGCGTCCGGGTGTGAAGATGACGTTGATGCCCCGTCCGCCGTTGATGTAGTCCATCATGTCGCGCAGCAGGTCGCCATAGTTGCGGTTGTCTTCAATCAGATTGTCGCGGAAGGTTTGCGGCGACGCCTTTCGCGTGACGGTTCGGGCAATCATGGGGTAGCTTGCTCCCGAGGGGATGCGCAGGTTGTCTTCAAGTATGAGCCAGCGCCCGTCTTTGGCCTGCACCAGGTCGATGCCGGCAATGTGGGCGTAGACGCCGGCGGCGGGAGTGATTTGGTCACATTCGGGCATATAGCCCCTACTCTCATAGGCGAATTCTTTGGGCACGACGCCGTCGGCCACAATCTGCTTGTCGTGATAGATGTCGTAGAGGAAGGCATTGAGCGCCTTGACCCTTTGGATGAGTCCGGCCTCCAGTGTTTTCCACTCTTCTGCCTCAATGCGGCGTGGAATGGCGTCGAATGGAAACAGCTGTTCGTTGAACACGCCGTTTTTGTACACACCAAACCTCACACCGAAGCGTTGCATCCATTGGTTCACCGTCTCGCGGGCTGAAAAAAGTTCCTTCATACAATCTGTCTCCTTGTTTTGTGTAAGGTTCTAAACCTTACAATTTGTAAACGTAAACGTGAAAATTTAATCAAATAGTAAGACAAAAGTAGTAATTTAATTTCAAAAGGAAAGAATATTTTGAAAAATACTGTCGTTTTTGATGATTTCTCTTGTCAAATGTGACGAAAAGCTATGATTGCCGGTACATATATATATATTATGTCCGGCCGTCGTGCAAGCCGATGAGGCCGGATTTCAGCTTTTCCCTCACAGACTTCAAGCCCGCTTGTCAACTCCATATGGCACCGGTGTCTTTTCTCGTCATTTTCGGTAGAGTGCCAAAGTATGGTTCTGCTCTTTTTTTATTTGTGCGAATGCTTCAAATGTGATTTTGTTGTACATTTGCATATCCGAACCTTGATAGTGGCTTATGGCCATTGTCGTCGGGAACTTGGCGAAGCTTTCGTGGTTACGGGTGCCAATTTATGAAATGGCGTTTATCACGCGCTTGTTCTTTATGTCTTGAAAGCCTAGGAAACTCTCAAACCTTGTTAAGGACACGCAACGATAGATGCCCACTGATATGTATTTTTCATTCTTCTGCATTTGCCGGATGTTGCAAGCCGTAGGCTTGTGGCGCATTGCTGGTATTTAGATGCAGTGGGTGGTATAGCATATCCGCGTGGGGTCTTAGTTGCTCGTTTTTACAAGGTGGGCAATCCTAGGGCCTCAAGACAGAAGACGAGCAATGATATGTCTCCACGCTTTTTTATTTGTTGGTTTGCGTAAGTCAGTTTCTCTTTTATTTGATGTCCGGAGACGCATCTTCAGTTTAACAACCAACAACACTCCTTCAGATTATGAAAAAATTAATCTTGCTCAGTCTGTTACTGTTCTCCGTGCACATTGGCTGCAATGCGCAGGATGTCATCGTGAAGAAAGACGGCTCCACCGTGCTTTGTCGCATCATCGAAGTGACGTCTACGGAGGCCGTGTACAAGAAATGGCAGTCTGCCAACGACAACAATTATGTGATGAACCTTGCCGACATTACCTCCATCAACTATCAAGACGGCCGTCGTTGGTCTTCGGGCGAATCTGTAGGTGGCAATGCCTTTACGCCACAGCCGAACAACATCACGACTACCACGGAATTGGACCAGATAAATCTTTATAAGCTGGATAAGGATTTATACAGCAGAAAGAGTGCTCCCAACCCCAAAGCGTTAAGAATAGCGGCATGGGCCACGGCAGGCGCTTGCCTTGTGGGAGGCGTTGTGATGATTGCACTTTCAATTGGTGCAATTGATGACGGGCCCGATGCTGGGGGAAACGATAAAGCTCTTATGGGCTGTGGTTTCGGTGCGTTTGGCGTCGGTGCAATCACCTCAACCATTTTGTTCATCAAAGCCCATAAAATAAGTCAAGAATCTTATTGGACGGTCAACTCGGCTCCTCTATTTGAAAAGAAAATAAAACTTGGTAATGGCTTCTTGCGTCCCGGCGTAGACCTCATGTCTTCTCAAATCAATCAAAAACCGTCACTCGGCCTCGGCCTTCGATATTCATTCTAAACTACAAAACATCAATTATGAAAACACTTCATTTATTCGTCGCCTGTGCGGCAACCATTGTTTTAGCCGCAAGTTGTTCGCCACGTATCGTTACAGACACTTCCGGCACAAAAGACATTGTGGGCAAACAGCTGTTGAGCAACAATCGCTATGACCTCATTATCAGTGACACGCCCATAGAGCACGTCATTGACATCTCCACCGAATCCGGACGCATCAAACTGCGTGGTATCTCAAAGGCCGATGCACAAGCTTTGGTTTACACCGAAGCGCTATATCTCTCCAAAAGTGCCACCATTGTCGACCCTAAATACACCTTTACCATAAGAAAAGGCCGCATATTGGGCGTTAAAATCTATGGTTTCCCAGCCAAATATAAAAACCACTAATTTCATCAACTCATATTTATTATCATTATATATCCGGGCTTAGCGACTTTGCGTGAAGTCCGGATATTTGCTTTTTCCTCACAGACTTCAAGCCCGCTTGTCAACTCCATATGGCACCGGTGTCTTTTCTCGTCATTTCCCTTGACATAATTGCCTAATAAAAAGCACCTTGTTTGGCAGAGATGCAAAAAAATCTTATCTTTGCACCGCCAAATCAAAAATCACAACATGACCAAACAGACTCAACGACCCGACTTCGTGTTTGAAACCAGTTGGGAGGTTTGCCACAAAGTGGGCGGCATCTACACGGTGCTCTCATCAAGGGCAAAGACGCTTGAACAAGAACTGAACGGAAATATTTGCTTTATTGGTCCGGATTTCGGCGAAGACAATTTCCCCTTCACACCAGACACCAAACTCCACCCCGAATGGCGCAAGGCTGCCGCCAAGGCAGGCCTCGACGTGCGCATCGGCCGGTGGAACGTGCCCGGCGAACCTATCGCCGTGTTGGTGGACTTCTCGCCGCTTTATGAAGAAAAAGACCAAATCTATGCGCAGGCCTGGGAGCAGTTCGGCGTGGACTCACTGAGAGCCTACGGCGACTACGACGAGGCCTCTATGTTTTCGGTGGCAGCCGCCCGTGTGGCCGAAGCCATCATCAAAGACTGCCTCAAAGACAAACGTCGCGTAGTCTATCAGGCACACGAATGGATGAGCGGACTGGGTATGCTCTTCATAAAGAAAGCATTGCCCGACGTGGCCACCATCTTCACCACCCACGCCACAAGCATCGGCCGCTCCATTGCCGGCAACAACAAACTGCTCTATAAGTACTTTGAAGGCTACAACGGCGACCAGATGGCGGCCGAACTCCATATGGAGGCTAAGCACAGCATCGAAAAACAATCGGCACACCAGGCCGACTGCTTCACCACCGTGAGCACCTTCACGGCCCGCGAGTGCCGGCAGTTGCTCGACAAGGAGCCCGATGTGGTCTTGCCCAACGGCTTTGAGCCCGACTTCGTGCCGGCCGGTGCCGCCTTTACGGCCAAGCGCCGAGCAGCCCGCAAACGCATTCTCTCTGTGGCTTCGGCCCTGACGGGCGAAACAATGAAAGACGACACGCTCATCGTCTCCACCAGCGGCCGCAACGACTTCCGTTGCAAAGGTTTCGACGTTTTTCTCGAAGCCATGGCCCAGCTCAACACCCGCCTGAAAGGCAAGATGAACGCCCGTGTCGATGCAGGACCGCGCACCCGTGTGCTGGCACTCATTGAGGTGCCCTGCTGGCTGCTGGCTCCGCGTACCGACCTGGCCGAACGGCTGGCTTCGAAGAAGGCTTTCACGTCGCCTCTCCCCTTGCCCATCATCACCCACGACCTGCACAATCTCAACGAAGACCGCATCGTCTGCCTCATCCGTCAGCTCGGACTCACGGCAGCAGCCGACGATGCCGTCAAGGTGATGCTTGTGCCCTGCTATCTTGAAGGAGCCGACGGCATTTTCAACATGCCCTACTACGACCTGCTCACAGCCAACGACCTATGCCTCTATCCCTCCTACTACGAGCCTTGGGGCTATACGCCGCTGGAAAGTTGCGCCTTCAAGACCCCGTGTGTCACCACCGACCTCTCGGGCTTCGGCCAGTGGGTGGACCAGACGCTGGGTCACAGTGGACGCCTCGAAGACGGCGTGAGCGTCATCCATCGCGACGACGACAACTATTTTGAGGCTGCACGCGAAATGGTGATGGACATCGAGCACTATCTGGCCCTTAACTCCACCGACCGCACCGCCTGCCGCCGAGCCGCCGCACGTCTGGCCGACAAGGCTGCCTGGAAACACTTCATTCCCTATTATTACCAGGCCTACGACTTCGCCCTCGCCAAAGCCGAACAAGGCAAGACAGAAAAATAATCACGAAAAAACATTAACACCATAACAACACATCATGAACGTTAAAGTAAGCAATGCCAACACGCCTGTGTGGAAGACCGTGACCGTGAAAAGCCACATTCCCGAGGCTTTGAAACATCTCGACGAAATGGCTCACAACCTTTGGTGGACTTGGAACACCGAGGCACGCGAGCTCTTCCGCAGTCTCGACAAAGACCTTTGGGTCAAGGTGGACAAAAACCCCATCGAACTGCTCTCACGCATCAGCTACAGCACACTCAAGGAAATGGCCAAAGACGAAGAACTCGTTGGCCGCATGAACAAAGTGTATAGCGACTTCCGTCAGTATGTAGACACCAAGCCCGACACCAAGCGTCCCTCAGTGGCCTACTTCTGTATGGAATATGGCTTGAACCATATCCTCAAAATCTATTCGGGCGGTCTCGGCGTCTTGGCCGGCGACTATCTCAAAGAAGCCTCCGACAGCAATGTCGACATGTGCGCTGTCGGCTTCCTCTATCGCTACGGCTACTTCACCCAAACCCTCTCGATGGACGGCCAGCAGATTGCCAACTACGACACCCAAGACTTCGACCGTCTGCCCATCGAGCGCGTGCTCGACGAAAACGGCAACCAGGTCATCGTCGACGTGCCCTTCCCCAATTATCAGGTGCATGCCGCCATCTGGCGTGCCAATGTGGGTCGCGTGTCGCTCTATCTGCTCGACACCGACAACGAGATGAACTCAGAGTTTGACCGCTCCATCACCCACGCCCTCTATGGCGGCGACTGGGAAAACCGCATCAAGCAAGAATACCTGCTCGGCATCGGTGGTATGCTCACCTTGCAGAAACTCGGCATCAAGAAAGACATCTACCACTGCAACGAAGGTCATGCAGCCCTCTGCAACGTGCAGCGTCTCGTTGACTACGTGGAGAGTGGACTCAACTTCGGCGAAGCCCTCGAACTCGTGCGTGCCTCTTCGCTCTACACCGTCCACACCCCCGTGCCTGCCGGCCACGACTATTTCGACGAAGGCCTCTTCGGCAAATACATGGGTCAGTTCCCCGCACGTCTCGGCATCTCTTGGGACGACTTCATGGGCCTCGGCCGCACCAATCCCGAAGACAAGAGTGAGAAATTCTGCATGTCCACCTTCCTCTGCAAAACCTGTCAGGAAGTCAACGGCGTCAGCTGGCTCCACGGTAAGGTAAGCCAGCAGATGTTCAAAGGCATTTGGCCCGGCTACCTCCCCGACGAAACCCGCAAGGAACACGAAATCCGCAACCACGACGAATGGGCCGAACTCTACGACGAGCATCAGGAAGAGAGCCACGTGGGCTACGTCACCAACGGCGTGCACATGCCCACCTGGACCGCCAAGGAATGGAAGCAGATCTATGCCAAATACTTCGACAAGTCGTTCCTCTCAGACCAGAGCAACGAAAAGATTTGGGAGAAAATCTACGAAGTGCCAGACGAAGTGGTTTGGAACACTCGCGTGAAACTCAAGACTAAACTTATCGAATACATCCGTGAGCGCTTCCGCGACACATGGCTCAAGAATCAGGGCGACCCCTCACGTGTGGTTTCTCTGCTCGACAAGATCAACCCCAACGCCCTGCTCATCGGTTTTGCCCGTCGCTTTGCCACCTACAAGCGTGCCCACCTGCTCTTCACCGACGAAGAGCGTCTGGCCAAGATCGTCAACAACCCCGACTATCCCGTGCAGTTCATCTTTGCCGGTAAGGCACACCCCGCCGACGGCGCCGGTCAGGGACTCATCAAGAAAATCCACGACATCTCTCAGCGTCCTGAGTTCATCGGTAAAATCCTCTTCCTCGAAAACTACGACATGCAGCTGGCCCGTCGTCTCGTTTCGGGCGTAGACATCTGGATGAATACCCCCACCCGTCCGCTCGAGGCCTCCGGTACTTCGGGCGAAAAGGCCCTGATGAATGGTGTAGTCAACTTCTCAGTGCTCGACGGCTGGTGGTATGAAGGCTATCGTGAAGGTGCCGGCTGGGCCCTCACCGACAAGCGCACCTACCAGAACCAGGAACACCAGGACAAGCTCGACGCCTCGACCATCTACTCCATCCTCGAGCAAGAAATCATTCCTCTTTACTACGCTCGCAACCGCAAGGGCTATTCAGAAAACTGGGTGCGCACGGTGAAGAATTCTATCGCCTCCATCGCTCCTCAATACACTATGAAGCGCCAGCTCGACGACTATTTCGACCGCTTCTATTGCAAAGAGGCCAAGCGCTTCAAAGCCCTCTCGGCCAACGACAACAAACTTGCCAAAGAGATTGCCGCATGGAAAGAGAGCGTGGCCGAGCGTTGGGACAACATCCGCGTGGTCAGCTCAGAGCGCAGTGAAAACATCCTCACGTCAAACCTCATCAGTGACAAGGAGTTCACCGTTCGCCACGTCATCGACGAGCAAGGTCTCGAAGACGCCATAGGCGTAGACCTCGTCATTATGACCACCAGCGCCGAGGGCAAAGACAGCATCTATAAAATTTTCCCGATGAACGTAGTGGGTCGCGAAGGCAACCTCTACACCTTCGAGCTCACCACAAGCGTGGAACTTGCCGGTTCGTTCAAGATGGCATACCGTATGTATCCCAAAAACAAGAACCTCGTCAACCGTCAAGACTTCAGCTACGTCCGCTGGTTCATCTAATTAAGAAATCGACCATCCCGAGGCCGAGGCCGCATAAAGCCCCAGCCCGGGCCAACATTCACCTCAGAGCGCCGAAACTCGGAACGGAGTCGGCGCTCTGTTTTGTTTCCCTTCCCTTTCGGGAGGCTGCACTGTTTGTGCAGGGTCTTCGGCTCTGTGCAGGGTTGCCCGTGCCGACCCTACATCGTCAAAGACATTGTGGCAAAAGCGTTTGGCCCTTCAGAATGTAGAGTTGTATGGTTTTTTATGGCACTTATAAATACGTATGGCGCCGGGACGGAGTTGTTGGGCCGCACAAATAAAACAAAAAAATCTTGGCCCTTGTGCCTCGTTGAACT
>JBJFGJ010000113.1:0-14226 GCA_051892575.1 Alloprevotella sp.
AGGTTGAAAAATTATACTCTTCTGCGTTTGGGAGGACGGCAGCCATTGTGGGGCAGCGGAGTAACGTCGATGATCTCGGTTACCTCAATGCCGGCACCATGGCAGGCACGGATGGCAGACTCACGGCCATTGCCCGGACCTTTGACATATGCCTTCACTTTGCGGAGACCTAAATCGTAAGCTACCTTTGCACAGTCTTGGGCGGCCATCTGGGCGGCATAGGGGGTGTTCTTCTTAGAACCACGGAAACCCATCTTACCGGCAGAAGACCAAGAGATAATCTGACCCTCGCTGTTGGCCAAAGACACGATGATATTGTTGAATGAGCTGTGAACGTGGAGCTGACCAACGGCGTCAACCTTTACGTTACGCTTCTTAGCTGCAACTGTTTTCTTTGCCATATTCGTTATTTATTATTTGGTAGCTTTTTTCTTGTTAGCGACTGTCTTCTTGCGACCCTTGCGTGTACGGGCGTTGTTTTTCGTGCTCTGACCGCGAACGGGCAAACCGATACGGTGACGCACGCCACGATAACAGCCGATGTCCATAAGGCGTTTGATGTTCATCTGAATTTCAGAGCGGAGGTCACCCTCTACCTTGTATTCAGCTCCGATGATTTGACGAATCTTTGCGGCTTGGTCATCGGTCCAATCCTTAACTTTAAGATCCCTGTCTACGCCGGCCTTGTCTAAGATTTTAGCCGAGCTACTGCGACCTATACCGAAAATATAGGTCAAGGCGATTTCACCTCTCTTGTTTTGAGGCAAATCAACACCAACAATTCTTATTGCCATATACTAATTTGAGTTGTTATGCGATTTTTGTTTAACCCTGACGCATTTTCATCTTGGGGTTTTTCTTGTTAATCACGAACAGACGTCCTTTGCGACGTACGATTTTGCAGTCGGCTGAACGCTTCTTCAAAGATGCTCTTGTCTTCATATCTGATATAATTTATTTGTATCTAAACACGATGCGGCCTTTTGAAAGGTCATACGGACTCATTTCGACTTTCACCTTGTCGCCGGGAAGGATTTTGATGTAGTGCATTCTCATCTTGCCGGAGATGTGAGCGGTGATCTCGTGACCGTTTTCCAATTCAACGCGAAACATAGCGTTGCTCAAGGCTTCAACGATGACGCCGTCTTGTTCTATTGCAGACTGTTTGGCCATATTTTATCTCTTCTGAGTTTCGATTTGTTCGATTGTGTCAAACGATGACATAAGTTCGGGCTTGCCGTTGCAAATGGCGATGGTGTGCTCAAAATGCGCAGCCATGCGACCATCGAGCGTGACGATACCCCATTTGTCGGGGAGAAGTCCTATCTGGCGGCTGCCCTGTGTGATCATCGGCTCTATGGCTATGCAGAGACCGTTTTTGATTTCGGGGCCGCTCATAGGGCTGCCGTAGTTGGGCACCTGAGGGTCTTCGTGCATCTCGTGGCCAATGCCATGGCCCACCAATTCACGGACGACTCCGTAGCCCCGAGACTCACAATGTGTCTGAATAGCGTGGCCGATGTGGCCGATGCGGTGTCCGACTATGGCTTGCTCAATACCCTTGTAGAGAGACTCTTTCGTGGTTTTGAGGAGTTGTCTGACCTCGGGTTTGACTTCGCCCACACAAAAGGTGTAGCAGGAGTCGCCGCAAAAACCATTCAGCGATACGCCGCAATCCACAGAGACTATATCGCCCTCTCGGAGTGGCTCGTCGTTGGGAATGCCATGAACGACGACATAATTGACCGAGGTGCAAATGGAGGCGGGGAATGCCGGTCCATAGGGATTGGGGAAACCCTTGAAGGTGGGTGTGGCCCCGTGGTCGCGAATGAAGGTCTCGGCCAGCCGGTCCATCTGACGTGTGGTGAGACCGGGACGGATTGCTTTTGCTATTTCAGTGAGTGTTGCGCTGACCAACAGGTTGGCCTTGCGCAACAACTCTATTTCATCGTTTGTCTTCAGATAAATCATCCTCGCTTATCAATAGGCGGAGAGACGACCTGAATGAGAACGTGCATGACCTGTCACCAGAAGACCGTCGTAGCCTCTCACTTGTATGTGACTCTTGATTTGCTGGAGCGTGTCGAGCACTACACCAACCAAAATCAACAGTGAGGTGCCGCCGAAGAACTGGGCAAAACCCTGACTTACGCCAAACACGCCGGCAAAAGCAGGCAGGATGGCAATCAGAGAGATGAACAACGAACCGGGCAACAGAATGCGAGACATAACTGTGTCGAGATAATCGGCGGTCGGTTTGCCGGGCTTGACGCCGGGAATGAAACCGTTGTTGCGCTTCATATCTTCAGCCATCTGAACGGGATTGAGCGTGATTGCCGTGTAGAAATAGGTGAATGCAATGATGAGCACAACCAGAACTACGTTGTAGGCAATACTCGTATGGTCACGGAAACTAAGCCAGAAGCCACTCACATTGGTGCTTGAAGACACGATGGTGAGAGGAATGAACATAATGGCCTGTGCAAAGATGATAGGCATTACGTTGGCGGCAAAGAGCTTCAAGGGGATGTACTGGCGTGCACCGCCCAGTTGGCGACCACCTTCGATGCGCTTGGCATACTGCACAGGGACTTTGCGCGTGGCCTTGACGAGAAGGATAGCCAGTGCCATAACGAACAGCAAGGCGATAATCTCAAAGAGGAACTTCACGAGTCCACCACCCTGGCTGGCCGACAGAGCATTGACAAACTCCTGACCCAAAGCCTCGGGCAGACGGGCAATGATACCAATCATAATGATCAACGACACACCATTGCCGACACCTTTGTCGGTGATGCGCTCACCCAGCCAAAGGATGAACATACTGCCGGCTGCCATGATGATGGTTGAGGTGATGATGAAGGACATACCCATCTCAACCTTAAACGCATTGCCCACAGTGTTGTGGAGGTTGATGAGGTAGGCCGGAGCCTGGAACACCAAGATGGCAATGGTCAAATAGCGGGTGTATTGGTTGATTTTGCGTCGACCGCTTTCGCCCTCACGCTGCATCTTCTGGAAGTAAGGTACAGCGATGGCCAACAACTGAATGACAATCGATGCTGAAATGTAGGGCATGATACCCAAGGCGAACACGGAGGCATTGGAGAATGCACCACCCGAGAACATATTCAGCAGCGACATCAGGCCGTCGTCGGTCTGGTTGCGCAGAGCAAGGAGGCCCTCAGGACCGGGATCGATGCCAGGCAACACGATGAACGAGCCAAAACGATAGACGAGCACAAAAAGGAGAGTGATGAGGATTCGAGATTTCAAATCCTCAATTCTCCAAATGCTCTTTATCGTCTCGATGATTTTTTTCATTTAAGGGAGACTTTTAGATTACAGTTGCGGTACCACCGGCTGCAACGATGGCAGCCTCGGCGCTCTTAGAGAAAGCGTGAGCCTCTACAGAAATCTTGGCGGTAAGTTCGCCAGCAGCAAGAATTTTCACCAAGTGCTTGGGAGACACGAAGCCTGCGGCTACGAGTTCCTCAATGCCAATCTTGGCGAGACCCTTAGCTTCGACCAGAGCCTGAAGAGTGGCCAGGTTGATGGCTTTGTATTCAACACGGTTGATGTTCTTGAAGCCGAACTTAGGCAGACGACGCTGCAAAGGCATCTGACCACCTTCAAAACCAATCTTCTTGCTGTAACCGGAACGCTGCTTGGCGCCCTTGTGACCACGCGTAGAGGTGCCGCCCATGCCAGAGCCGGGACCACGACCAATACGTTTACGTGTGTGGGTTGAACCTGCAGCAGGTTTTAAAGTATGTAATTTCATGACTTTCGTTGAATTAATGGATTAGTCTACGATCGTTATCAAATGGTGAACCTTGCGCAACATACCGCGGAGTGAGGCAGAATCCTCAACTTCAACGATGCGATTCATTTTGGTAAGGCCCAGGGCATCGAGCGTTCTTTTCTGATCGATGGGAGCACCGATTCTGCTCTTGGTTTGCTTAATCTTTATCGTTGCCATATCGTTTTTATCCTCTGAATACTTTTTCCATAGAAATACCACGATGCTGAGCCACAGTGCGGGCGTCACGCATCTCGCTCAGAGCGAGGATGGTTGCCTTAACCAAGTTATGGGGGTTTGAAGAACCTTTTGACTTGGCCAGAACGTCCTTGATACCGACACTCTCGAGCACAGCACGCATAGCGCCGCCGGCTACTACACCGGTACCCTCAGAAGCGGGGAGGATGATGACCTCGGCACCACCGAAGTGAGCGGCCTGCTCGTGGGGCACTGTACCTTTGATGACGGGTACCTTAACCAAGTTTTTCTTGGCGGCTTCCACACCTTTGGCAATGGCGGCGGTAACTTCGCCGGCCTTACCAAGGCCATAGCCGATGACGCCTTTGCCGTCACCCACTACAACGATAGCGGCGAAAGTGAAAGTACGACCACCCTTGGTAACTTTTACTACACGATTGATAGCAACGAGTCTATCCTTTAATTCTTCGTTGTTTACTATTACTCTGTTTGCCATAATCATTAGAATTTAAGTCCTCCTTTACGGGCGCCGTCTGCTACTTCTTTCACACGGCCGTGATAGAGATATCCATTACGATCGAATACCACAGATGAGATGCCTGCTTCCAGGGCTTTCTTGGCTACAGCCTCACCTACCTGAGCGGCTTGCTCTTTCTTGGGCATCTTTTCCATACCGAGAGAAGAAGCGGCTACGAGGGTAGAAGCGGTTTCGTCATTGATGATCTGTGCGTAGATTTGTTTGTTGCTTCTGAAAACAGATAAGCGGGGGCACTGGGCGGTACCAGATACCTTATTACGTACCCGACATTTTATCTTGAGGCGTCTTTGTTCTTTTTTCGTTGTCATAATCTTATCGTCTTAAATTACTTTGCACCTGCTGACTTACCAGACTTGCGACGAATCTGTTCGCCAACAAACAAGATACCTTTACCTTTATAAGGCTCGGGCTTGCGGAAAGAACGGATTTTCGCGCAAACAAGTCCGAGGAGTTGCTTGTCACAAGACTCCAGACAAATGTACGGGTTCTTATTTCTTTCTGATTTAGTCTCTACCTTGATTTCAGGCGGCAATTGGATGAAAATGCTGTGAGTGTAACCAAGAGCAAACTCAACGATGTTGCCCTGGTTAGAGACACGGTAACCTACACCAACAAGCTCCATCTCTTTCTTGTAGCCCTGCGAAACGCCAACGACCATGTTGTTGACGAGCGCACGGTAAAGACCATGGAAGGCCTGCTTTTGCTTGTTGCTGACATCTACATTTGCCTCATCGATAGAGAACGTGATGACGTTGTCTTCAATGTTTACGATGATAGAAGGATCAACAGCTTGGCTTAATTCACCCTTCGGTCCTTTTACAGACACTACATTATCCTTCAGAGTGACAGTGACACCTGCAGGGATGTTAATCGGCAATTTACCTATTCTTGACATGTTATTCCTCCTAATATTAGTAAACGTAGCAAAGGACTTCGCCACCAATCTTGAGCTCGGCAGCTTCTTTGTCTGTCATCACACCTTTGGAAGTGGATATGATAGCAATACCCAATCCGTTAATTACTCTCGGCATTTCACGATAGCCGGTGTACTTACGCATACCGGGCTTTGAAACACGGGTTAAGCTCTTGATGGCGTTAACCTTGCTCTGGGGATCATACTTCAGAGCGATTTTGATTGTACCTTGAGGACCATCTTCCTCAAACTTGAAGTTGAGAATGTATCCTTTCTCGAAAAGGATTTTGGTGATGTCCTTCTTCAAATTTGATGCGGGCACTTCAACTACACGGTGCTTGGCCTGGATAGCGTTGCGCAATCGCGTCAAATAATCTGCTATTGGATCAGTCATAATGTGTTTTAATTAATCGGGACTCCCCGACAATATTAAAAAATAAAGTTGTTTCTGTGGGATGCCATTACCAGCTGGCTTTCTTCACACCGGGAATGAGACCGTTAGAGGCCATCTCGCGGAACTGAATACGGGAAAGACCGAAGAGGCGGATATAACCTTTGGGACGACCGGTCAGTTTGCAACGGTTGTGAAGGCGGATGGGGTTGGCGTTACGGGGGATTGCCTGAAGTTTGCGAGCTGCTTCGTATGCTTCAGCAGGGTCGTTTGACTTGTTGACAATTTCCTTCAACGCTTTACGCTTCTCAGCATACTTGGCTACTAATTTGGCTCGCTTCACCTCACGAGCTTTCATTGATTCTTTTGCCATATCGTATTATTTGTTATTAGCGTTTTTGAAAGGCAGACCGAACTCTTTGAGAAGAGCGTAACCTTCTTCGTCGGTAGGTGCACTGGTCACGAAAGTGATGTTCATACCGAGCAGACGGTCAATGGCATCGATGTTGATTTCAGGGAAGATAATCTGTTCCTGAATACCGAGTGTGTAGTTGCCACGGCCATCGAGCTTGCTCTCGATACCCTTGAAGTCACGGATACGGGGCAAAGCCACACGCACGAGCTTCTCGAGGAATTCATACATACGCTCACGACGGAGTGTCACAGTGACGCCGATAGGCATCTTCTTACGAAGTTTGAAGTTTGACACGTCTTTGCGTGAAAGCGTGGGGACAGCTTTCTGACCGGTAATTGCAGTAAGCTCATTGATGGCGACATCAATAATCTTCTTGTCGGCAGTGGCGATACCCAAGCCCTGATTGATGACAATCTTCTTGAGTACGGGAATCTGCATTGAAGAAGAATAGTTGAACTGCTTCATCAAGGCCGGAGCAATGCGCTCGGCGTATTCCTTTTTAAGACTTGCTGTATTACTCATTACTTAATCTCCTCTCCTGATTTTTTAGCATAACGAACCAATTTGCCTTCCTCGTTCTTGCGACGGCCGATGCGGGTCGGCTTGTTGCTCTGAGGATCGAGCACGTTGAGGTTGGAGATGTGGATGGGGGCTTCCATCTTCACAAAACCACCTTGAGGGTTCTTAGCGCTGGGTTTCTGACTCTTGGTCACGATATTAGCGCCTTCGACGATGGCACGCTGTTCTGAAACAAGGACTTTGAGGACCTTGCCGGTCTTGCCTTTGTCCTTGCCGGTGTTAACGAACACCATATCGCCTGTCTTGATATGTAATTTTGCCATTACTAATCTTGTTTACTATAATTAAAGAACCTCGGGTGCCAAAGAAACGACCTTCATGTTGACGGCACGAAGTTCACGGGCAACCGGACCGAAGATACGGCTACCGCGCAACTCACCGGCGTTGTTGAGCAACACGCAAGCGTTGTCATCGAAGCGGATGTAAGAACCGTCGGCGCGGCGGATTTCTTTTTTCGTGCGTACGATCAAGGCTTTTGAAACAGCACCTTTTTTAATTTCACTTGACGGGATGACGTTCTTTACAGCAACGACAATCACGTCACCAACAGAAGCATAGCGACGCTTCGTACCGCCGAGAACGCGGATACAGAGAGCTTCGCGTGCGCCGCTGTTATCGGCAACTGTAAGTCTGGACTCAGTTTGTATCATAATTACTTAGCTCTTTCAACGATTTCTACAACTCTCCAACGTTTGGTCTTGCTCAAAGGGCGAGTTTCCATGATTGCTACCGTATCGCCTACGTTGCAGTCATTCTTCTCGTCGTGAACATGATACTTCTTTGTCTTGGAGACGAATTTACCATATATGGGGTGTTTCTCTTTGAATTTGGCAGCCACTACGATGGTTTTGTCCATCTTGGTGCTGATTACGACACCCTGTCTTGTTTTTCTTAAATTTCTAGCTTCCATCCGAACTGATTTTATTTGTTAAGTTCAAGTTCTCTCAACACAGTTTTCATTCGGGCAATCGTACGACGTGCGGCCTTAATCTGTGAAGGATTTTCAAGAGGAGAGACGCTATGATTGATGCACATCTGGTTGTATTTTGCCACTTCGGCATCAATACGCTCAGCCAATTCATTGGCGGGAATTTGTCTAATTTCTGCAATCTTCATAATCAAGCCTTTTGATCGTAGTCAGGTCTTACGATGAATTTTGTGGTTACGGGAAGTTTTTGAGCGGCGAGGCGCAGGGCTTCTTTGGCCACATCAAAGGGAACGCCTTCAATCTCGAAGATGATGCGACCCGGAGTGATGGGGAATACATAACCGACGGGATCACCCTTACCCTTACCCATACGTACGTCGGCAGGTTTCTTGGTGATAGGTTTGTCGGGGAAGATGCGGATCCAGCTCTGACCCTCACGCTGCATATAACGGGTCATGGCAATACGCGCAGCTTCGATTTGACGACCCGTGAGCCAGTGTGTGTCGAGGCTCTTAATGCCGAAGCTGCCGAAAGCCAGCTGTGTGCCGCGGTGGGCGTTACCTTTGCAACGGCCCTTTTGCGGTCTTCTGTATTTTGTTCTTTTAGGTTGTAACATAATACTCTAACTTTTAGCGGTTGTTGTTTCTTTTGCCACGGAATTTACGGCCACCATTGCCATAACCATTGCCACGGCCATTGTCCTTCTCAGGAGTAAAGTTAGGTGCGAGGTCACGCTTGCCATACACTTCGCCACGGCAAATCCAAACCTTGATACCGAGCAGACCCACCTTGGTGAGGGCCTCAGTCTGGCAGTAGTCAATATCGGCGCGGAAAGTGTGAAGGGGCGTACGGCCTTCCTTGAACATTTCCTTACGTGCCATTTCAGCACCGTTGAGACGGCCGCAGATTTGCACTTTGATGCCTTCTGCACCGGCGTGCATAGCATTGGCGATGGCCATCTTGATGGCGCGGCGGTAAGCGATCTTACCTTCCACCTGACGGGCAATGCTCTTGCCCACGATTGTGGCGTCGAGGTCAGGACGCTTAATCTCAAAGATGTTGATCTGTACCTCTTTGTCGGTAACTTTCTTCAGTTCGCCTTTGAGCTTGTCAACTTCCTGTCCACCTTTACCAATGATTAAACCCGGGCGTGATGTGCATACGGTGATGGTAATCAGTTTGGGTGTACGCTCAATCACGATGCGAGAGACGCTGGCCTTGGCCAAACGGGCTTCAAGATATTTACGGATTTTGCTATCTTCGAGCAAGTTGTCACCGAAGTTAGAGCCTCCGAACCAGTTTGAGTCCCAGCCGCGGATAATTCCAAGTCGGTTACTTATCGGATTTACTTTTTGTCCCATACTTGTCTTTCAGTTAATCATTAGTTTTGGTACCCACGAAAATCGTGACATGGTTTGAACGTTTGCGGATGCGATAGCCACGACCCTGAGGTGCGGGACGCATACGCTTGAGGGTAACGCCTTCGTCTACGAAGATACGGGTGATGTACAATTCGCCTTCCTCAGCTTTACGGTCATTCTTCTGTTCCCAGTTGGCGATAGCAGAGCGCAACACTTTTTCAACGTCGAGCGAAGCTGCTTTCTTTGAGAATTTGAGCGTACCGAGGGCGCGATTAACCTCCATACCGCGCACGAGGTCTACCACGTAGCGCATCTTGCGGGGAGAGGAGGGAACATTTCGCAGTTTTGCGAAATATTGGGTCTTGCGGGCTTCTTTTCTTGCTTCAGCCGCTAATCTTTTTCTTGCTCCCATTTATTGATTTTTCTTTTTTAATGTCGGTTGAATGTCGAGCTCTTACTTTTTCTTGTTACCTGCGTGGCCGCCGAACTTGCGAGTGGGTGCAAATTCACCGAGTTTGTGACCTACCATATTTTCCGTCACATAGACGGGGATGAACTTGTTGCCATTGTGCACGGCTACGGTATGGCCAACGAAATCGGGCGAAATCATTGAAGCGCGTGACCAGGTCTTAACAACGCTCTTTTTGCCACTTTCGTTCATGGCGAGAATTTTCTTCTCCAAAGAGACAGCTATGTAAGGGCCTTTTTTTAATGAACGACTCATAGATGTTCTATTTTAGTGCTTGTTACTTTTTACGTCTTTCAATAATGTACTTATTGGACTGCTTCTTCGGTGAGCGTGTCTTCAGACCCTTAGCGTAGAGACCGGTACGTGAACGGGGATGACCACCAGACTGGCGACCTTCACCACCACCCATCGGGTGATCTACAGGGTTCATAACGACACCACGGTTGTGAGGACGACGACCGAGCCAGCGAGAGCGACCAGCTTTACCAGAGCTTTCGAGGGCGTGGTCTGAGTTGCCAACACTACCTACAGTAGCCTTGCAAGCACTCAAAATCTTGCGGGTTTCGCCTGAAGGCAATTTAACTACGCAGTAGTCACCTTCACGTGAAGTGAGCTGAGCGAAGTTACCGGCCGAGCGAACGAGGATTGCACCTTGTCCGGGACGAAGCTCGATGTTGTGGATTACGGTACCTACAGGGATGTTCTTCAGAGGAAGGCTGTTACCTACCTCAGGAGCGGCATCGGCACCTGACATGAGCTGCGCGCCAACCTTCAGACCGTTGGGAGCGATAATGTAACGTTTTTCACCGTCTGCGTAGAAGAGCAAGGCGATACGAGCCGAACGGTTAGGATCGTATTCGATAGTCTTTACGACAGCGGGAACACCATCTTTCTCACGCTTGAAGTCAATGAAACGGAACTTGCGCTTGTGACCGCCGCCGATATAACGAACCGTCATCTTACCGGCATGGTTACGACCACCAGTTGAGTTCTTACCGCAAACGAGAGATTTTTCTGGTACGGATGCAGTGATTTCTTCGAACGTACCAATAATCTTGTGTCTCTGGCCCGGTGTTGTGGGCTTGAATTTACGTACTGCCATCTTTATATTTAGATATTGCTATAAAAATCGATTGTTTCGCCCTCCTTAAGGGTTACACATGCTTTTTTGAAAGCGTTTGTACGACCTTTCACAAGGCCGGAGCGGGTATAGCGGCTTTTGTTCTTACCTGCGTAGACGCAAGTGTTCACGCTATCCACTTTCACACCATACATAGCCTGAACCTCAGCCTTGATTTGGGTCTTGTTGGCTTCGGGGCGCACGATAAACGTATATACGTTACGCTTTTCGGTGAGCTTGTTGGCTTTTTCAGTGATAAGGGGTTTTATGATGAATGCCATTTCGTTGTTGTTAGCTTGTTATTGTTTATTTCGCCAAGACAGCTTGAATCTTTTCGATTGAGCCTTCCGTAACAACCATCACGCCTGCATTGAGCACACCATAGGTATTGATGTCGCTGGCAATGGCCAATTTGGCATTGGGCAGGTTGCGAGCAGAGAGATAAACGTTCTTGTCAGAACCGGGGAGCACAACGAGCACCTTCTTGTCAGCGAGCTGCAAGTTGTTCAACACCTCAATGAAAGATTTGGTCTTGGGAGCATCAAAAGTGAAGTCTTCAACGACAACAAGAGCATTTTCCTGAACCTTGTAGCTGAGCGCACTACGACGAGCGAGAGCGGTCACCTTCTTGTTGAGTTTAATGCTGTAGTTGCGGGGTTTGGGACCAAACACGCGGGCACCGCCGACGAGCAGAGGTGAGTTGATGTCACCGCGACGGGCACCGCCGCCACCTTTCTGACGTCCGAGCTTGCGGGTAGAACCGCTGATTTCACTTCTTTCCTTTGACTTAGCCGTACCCTGACGCTGAGCAGCGAGATAGCGCTTCACATCAAGATAGATAGCATGGTCGTTAGGTTCGATACCGAACACAGCATCATCGAGGACAACCTTTTTGCCGGTGTCCTGGCCTTTAATATCTAATACGCTAAGTTCCATTGTTACTTCTCAATTATTACGATTGAACCTTTGCAACCGGCCACAGAGCCTTTGATAAGCAAGAGGTTGTGTTCGGGGATTACCTTCAAAACTTTCAGGTTTTGCGTAGTTACGCGGTCGCCACCCATTTGGCCACCCATACGCGTACCTTTGAATACCTTGGCGGGATAAGAGCAGGCGCCGATTGAACCCGGCTTGCGGGCGCGGTCGTCCTGACCGTGTGTAGACTGACCTACACCGCCGAAACCATGACGCTTCATAACGCCCTGGAAGCCCTTACCTTTTGACGTACCGATTACGTCAACATACTCAGCGTCGCTGAAAATATCTACCGTAATGGTGTCACCAAGGTTGAATTCCTTGTCAAAGCCCTTAAACTCAGCCAAATGACGCTTGGGGGTTACACCGGCCTTCTTAAAGTGGCCCATAAGAGGTGCTGAGGTGTTTTTCTCCTTAGCATCCTGAAAACCCACTTGAATGGCGTCATAACCGTCTTTCTCGACGCTTTTGATCTGAGTGACCACACAAGGACCTACTTCGATAACAGTGCACGGCACATTCTTGCCGTCGGCACTGAAAACGGATGTCATTCCGATTTTCTTTCCTAATAATCCTGGCATTTCAGTCTTTAAATTATTTTAGATGTAAATTGATTTCTTGATTTCCGTAGCCCCAACCCTGCAGAGATTTGGGACGGAAGGTTGTTGCCAACCTGTGATTTTAGGGCTTAGGCCCTTAATACAAAGCAGTTATCTTACGTTTACTACTTTTTCGGGTTGCAAAGTTATGAATTATCAACATAACTACAAACCCCACAATCAATTATTTTTGTTTTTTTAATAATTCAGCTTTACAGGTGGACGATTAGACAAGGGTAGCGGCCCATACACAAAAAAATGCGTCTGCCGTTGTTTTCGACAGACGCATATAATATATAAGGTATGTAAGGACTACACCTTGATTTCTACCTCAACGCCGCAGGGCAGTTCGAGCTTCATCAGAGCATCAACGGTTTTGGCAGTTGAGCTGTAGATGTCGATGAGACGCTTGTAGGTTGAAATCTCAAACTGTTCGCGGCTCTTCTTGTTGACGAAGGTTGAGCGGTTCACGGTGATGATGCGCTTGCGGGTGGGGAGGGGAATCGGACCACTAACGATGGCACCAGTAGCCTTTACATTCTTCACGATCTTCTCGGCAGACTTTTCTACGAGGCTGTGATCGTAGCTTTTCAGCTTAATACGGATTTTTTGACTCATTGTTGATTTGATTTTATGGCCTCTGAGGTCGCGGCGGGCTAAGAGTCATTCGTTAGCCCGCCTGCCTCAGGGCATTGATTGTTTGGGTTGCTTGATTATTTCACCAGGTCTACTCGGCCGTTCACTTCTTCAAGCACAGTCTTGGCAATTGAAGAAGAGAGGGGAGCGTGGTGATCGTATTGCATTGAAGAGGTGGCACGACCAGAGGTAATGGTACGCAGGGCGGTTACGTAACCGAACATTTCTGCGAGGGGCACCATTGCCTTTACGATACGTGCACCAGAGCGGCTGTTTTCCATACCTTCAACCTGGCCACGACGTTTGTTCAAGTCGCCGATTACGTCACCCATGTTTTCTTCGGGCGTAACGACCTCAAGCTTCATGATGGGCTCCATCAAGACGGGGCCGGCCTGAGCACAGGCGTTCTTATAAGCCTGCAGGGCTGCGATTTCAAACGACAACTGGTCAGAGTCTACGGGGTGGAACGAACCGTCGAGGAGCTCAACCTTGAGGCTGTCGAGGGGATAGCCACCGAGCACACCGCTCTTCATGGCATTCTCGAAACCTTTCTGTACAGAGGGGATGAATTCCTTGGGAATGTTACCACCGGTCACCTTGTTGACAAACTGCAGACCGCCTTCTTTAAAGTCTTCGTCTACGGGGCCAACGTTAACGATGATATCGGCGAACTTACCACGACCACCAGACTGCTTCTTGTAAACCTCGCGGAGGTTGACGGTCTTGGTGATGGCTTCTTTGTAGTTCACCTGGGGCTTACCCTGGTTACATTCAACCTTGAACTCACGTTTCAGACGGTCGATGATGATATCGAGGTGAAGCTCACCCATACCCGAGATAACGGTCTGGCCGCTCTGCTCGTCGGTACGTACGGTGAAGGTGGGGTCTTCTTCTGCCAATTTGGCCAGACCGTTCGACAGTTTGTCGAGGTCCTTCTGAGTCTTGGGCTCAACGGCGATACCGATAACGGGATCGGGGAAGTCCATAGACTCGAGTACGATGGGTGCATCTTCGTCGGCGAGTGTGTCACCGGTGTGGATGTCTTTGAAACCTACACCTGCACCGATATCACCTGCGCAGATTTCGTCTACGGGGTTCTGATGGTTTGAGTGCATCTGGAAGAGGCGTGAAACGCGCTCTTTCTTGCCTGAACGCACGTTGTAGATATAAGAACCGGCAGAAACCTTACCCGAGTAAACGCGGAAGAAGGTCAGACGGCCCACATAGGGGTCGGTGGCAATCTTGAATGCGAGGGCAGAGGTCTTCTCGTCTTCGCTGGGTTTGCGGTCTTCCTCGGCACCG
>JBJFGJ010000114.1:0-14211 GCA_051892575.1 Alloprevotella sp.
CTGCATATACCGATATATGGTAAAGCCAAGGAAAGGTATGTTGTAGGAGACACCACACCATATACGAACGATTGGCATTTCACACCCTCGCTGCAATGGAGCATTGGCACAAGCTTTGGAGTGCAATATAAGTTCGCTCCTAAGTGGGGCGTCTACATTGAACCTTCGTTCAACTGGTATGTGCCGAACGGCAGCTCTATCCATACTATTTGGAGTGAACATCCGTTCTCTTTCACAATACCTTTCGGCGTTAGGTTTACATGGTAATACGCTCGTCATGCAGTCTTCTGAACTTTTGTTGTCTCTTATTGATAGAAGCACAAAAGTTTCTGAAAACGAAATGTACAAGACAACAGATTACCTGCGCAATGGGGTGCTATACCTCAACAATCTTCTTCGTCCTCAACATAAGAAACTGAGCACGTTGATGATTTATTCCACGACAAAATGCCAATCGCGCTGCAAGCATTGCTCTATTTGGCAAAAGCCAGAAGAGCATTTGTCGTTGCGTGACATTCAGAAGATTATGGCAAGCCGCTGTGTTACCAAAAATACGGTTGTGGGCTTGGAAGGTGGAGAGTTTATTCTTCATCCTGAATCCACAGCCATCATGGAGTGGTTCATGCGCCACCACCCCAACTACACCCTGTTATCTAATTGCCTCAATCCACAAAAGGTTATTGACGCTGTGCGTAGATACAATCCCCGGCATTTGTATGTGTCGTTGGATGGCGACAGAGATACATACAAGGCAATGAGAGGATGCAATGGCCATGACAAGGTGATAGAGGTGGTTGAGGCCTTGAAAGATGAGGTTCCCATTTCTTTGATGTTCTGCCTCTCTCCATGGAACAACTTCAAGGATATGGACTATGTGATTGGTGTGGCGAGGAAATATAAGGTAGATGTACGCATCGGCATTTATGGCACGATGGACTTCTTCAACACCACGGCCGATTTGCTTCGCACAGATAGGACAAACTTCCTGCAGAGTATTCCTGACAATATTCATGAGACGGAAGAAAATTTTGATTTTGTCGCATTGTATGAGGAGTGGAGAAACGGCCATCTGAAACTGCGGTGTCAAAGCATATTCAGCGAACTGGTCATTCATTCTAATGGGGATGTGCCGTTGTGCCAAAACTTGGGTGTGAAACTCGGCAACATACACAAGCACTCCTTGGATGAGATATTCAATTCTCGCCAAACAGCCCATGTGCAATGCCAATATTCCAAGAACTGCAATGCCTGCTGGATTAACTTCCATCGTAAGTATGATATCATCTTGTTGCGCAACTTCGAAAAAGTCGTCCCCAAGAAGATGATAGAATGGTTCTACGGCAAATATCAATGGACAAGCAATGAGAATGACACCTACAAACAATACATGAAACGGATTATCAGAAGATGAGATACACAAAGCAATTAATTGACCGCTACAAGCGTTTCCGAAACACAAGTCTTTTAAGACACGACTATCATGGAAAGTATGCTTTCGTCGGTATAGGCAATCATAGCATGAACAATCTTTATCCAGTGCTTTCCTTCCTGCATGTGCCCTTAAAGTATGTTTGCTGTAAATCTGCTGACAAACTGCCTTTAATCGAACGAGCTTATGCTGGTGTGCATGCCACTACTTCCTTGCAGAAAATACTGGCAGACGAAGAAGTGAAAGGCGTATTTGTCTCAACTGCTCCACAAGCGCATTTTGCAATAGCCACAGAAGTGCTGAAGAGCGGCAAGGCTCTGTTTATCGAAAAGCCTCCCTGCCAAAGTTTGGACGAGTTGGCGCAACTGTTGGATTTGCAAAAGGCGCATGGCGCTATTGTGGAGGTGGGGTTACAGAAGCGGAACTCGCCTATCATGCGTGTCTTGAAAAAGGAGTTGAAAAAGAGCAAAGCCTCTGTATGCTATAACCTTAAATATCTTACAGGTGCCTATCCGGAAGGCGATGCCTTGCTCGACCTCTTTATCCACCCATTAGATTGCATGACCTATCTATTTGGTGAAGCTCAAGTGAAATACTCAGAATGCTTGGGTAACCATACCTTGATGCTTATTCTTGAGCATCGTTGTGCCACAGGCATGCTGGAATTATCAACGAACTATTCTTGGAATGACGCAAAAGAACATTGGACGATCAATACAGTCAGGGGCATTTACGAGATAGACCAATTCGACAGTTTGACCTTTCAGCCCAAGCCACAAATCATGATGGGCATCCCAATGGAAAAAGTGTTTCCGTGCAGAAAGACTACCGTCAGTCTGCTTGAAAGGAATAACTTTGTACCTTTGCAGGAAAATAACCAAATTGTGTCCCAAGGCTATTACAATACGATAAAGGGGTTTGTAGATGCCGTGGAGGGGAAGAATATGCGAGTGCTATCTTCATTAGAACACCTAACTCACACCTACTCTTTGATAGAGAATATACGAACATTAATATAAAATGGCAAAATTATGAAAGCAACATTATTCGGATGTCTCTTATCTGCACTCATGTTGGCCTCTTGCTCGTCTGAGCAAAATGTAACAGAGCCTGTGAGACTGAGCGACATCGTTAATACTGGGTGTACAAGGTCTTTCTCTGCAAAAGAGAGTCGACCTGAGTATTACAGACGTGAAATGGAAAAGAAGCCCCAAGTGTCTATTTCCGTTGATAAGAATGGGGTGGCAACCTTCAAGTTCACAGACCTTGAAGCAAATTGCATTGTGCATGAATTCCGTCCGTCTGTAAAAGCTAATGACGGAGAAATCGCCATAGTGTTGACACCGTATACTCCGGATCCGACAATAGAAGCCGATTGTTATTGCAGATACGATGTAAGTTTCAAACTCAGCAATGTGGTATCAGGCAAATACTGCATGAAGATTTATGAGTCGGATTATTATGGCAAATACGACACCACACATCCATCTTATGAAGGCTTAGTTTTATTTGCGCCAAACAAGACTTTTGAATTTGACCTTTAACGATTAAAGTCCCATCCATATACATACTATATGTAGATGGGACTTGTTGTTTAGATTATATGGTTGCTGAGTATCACAGAGCATCATTGCGTAAACACGCTTAACTCAAACAGTTTGTTTACGCATTGTTTACGCAAGGACATAAAAAAAGGAGTTGCGAAATTCGTAACTCCTTGATATTGAATGTGGACCAGCTAGGGCTTGAACCTAGGACCTCCAGATTATGAGTCTGTTGCTCTAACCAACTGAGCTACAAGTCCGATGCAGACTGCCGTTTGAGGCATTGCGCTGCAAATTTAGGTATTTTGGCGGAAATGACAAAATACGGGTGGCGTTTTTGCGTCTCCCTCCCTTCTGGAGGCCTGGAGGCCGGGTAATCGTGATAAGGCCAAGGTTTTGTCTCTCTATTGTTTGTTGTCAAGAATGATTGTATAAGGGAAGTCTTTCTCTGTTTTGTTATGTACTTTCAAACTGACGCTATAGAAACAGGGACGCCCCAAACGCCTAAAACTCAGTGAGATTTTCCGTCCATCAGAGTTTATTCCTTCATAGTACTGCTTGGATATTGTCTGCATATAGATACCTTCCTTTCTGAGCATTGCCAAGACTTCGTCTCTATAGCGTAGGGCAGATTTTTTGTCCCATTGACATTCTGATTCTTGCAGGTGTTGGTATTTCTTGTGGGCTTTATAATATTGAGGCGTGTGAAGAAATACGGAACAATCAATGTATTGAATGTATTTCTCATAACCCATATTACGGGCAGTGCCGCCTTCAATGTGTATCACGTCAATCTTTTGGCCGCAGAGCTCTCCGTGGAAGTTTTCGAATTGATAATGAAGACCCAAAAAATTCTTTGCTGCTCCATAAAACCGCTCAGCTATGGGAATGAATTGCTCGTAGGGCGTGTTCCATCCCTCAGGGCACTTGATGCCCATAGGATATTTGAGGAAGTCTGTCCAGGTGCGGCTGCAGATGGTAAAGGGAGCTAATAATTCTTTCTTGATGCGGGCGAAGGCTTCCGGGATGCTCAGATATGTGTACGGGTTGGCAATGTAATCTATATAAAACTCGCCTTTATGACCTAAGGAAATGCAAAACTGCCGATTATCCTTTCGATAACGAAAGACAAGCTCGAAACCGGCCTCGTTGGTCAAGGATAAACAATCTGTAGAGTCCTTGATTTTGGTGAGAGAGGGTTTGAAATTGGTCTCTGCCTGTACTTTGTTCCAGCTTGGCTTGTTGTCCAACACAAATTTCACCTCCAGGCAGCTCTCATCTTTCGGAATGGTGAGCGTGACAATCGCATCGTCTCTCCAGCAATCGTCAGGCACAAGATCGTCCGCACTATAAAAAAGTTCTTCGTCAAGATAGGAACCTTTCAGTGTAATGGTGTGTTGGCCAAGTAGTGTTGTCGGCACAAAGAGGAGTATCGACAATAAAATGACGCTGAAGTGTTTGTGGTTCTTCATGCTTGTTATGATTTGATTTTATTTCCTGACGGTCAGCCCGGTGGCGGTAGCGACGATGCGGTAGGTTTTGCCGCGGCGGGTGGGGAAGGTGAGGCGGTCGTCACCATAGCGCACGGTGCAGGTTTCGCCAGACAGGGAACGGATACGGGCCTCGGCCAGACGGCCTTTTTGCCAGAAGAGACTGACCTCGAAGTTGCCGCGGGCACGCAGACCACTGATATGGCCGTCGGCCCAGGCGTCGGGAAGGGCGGGAAGGAGGTCGATGAGGCCGGCATGGCTTTGCAGCAACATCTCGGCCACACCGGCGGTGCCGCCCAGATTGCCGTCTATCTGGAATGGAGGATGCATATCCCAAAGGTTGTCGGCGGTGCCGTTTTTCAGCAGATTGCCGTAGAGCAGATAGGAGTGGTTGCCGTCGTGCAGGCGTGCCCATTGGTTGAGTTTCCAGCCCATGCTCCAGCCGGTGGCGCCGTCGCCGCGATGGGTGAGCACCACGCGAGAGGCCTCGGCCAGCTCGGGAGTGGTGAGCGGAGAGATGGATGTGCCGGGGTGCAGGCCATAGAGGTGGTTGACGTGGCGATGGTCGTCGGTGGGGTCGTCAATGTCGCGGCTCCATTCGAGCAGTTGGCCGTAGCGGCCAATCTTGTAGGGCACAATGCCGCACAGCACCTTCTGCCAGCCGGTAGCTTCAAGGCTGTCTACGCCCAAAATATTAGCAGAGGCCACGGCTTCTCCCAAAATCTCACGGGCCACGGCGTGGGTGAAGGTGGTGCCTTCGTCAATGGGGCCATGCTCGGGAGAGGTGCTCGGTGCGGCCGTGTAGCTGCCGTCGGGACGGTGCCAAAGGAAGTCTTCTGTAAACTCGGCGCAACCCTTGATGAGCGGGTAGGCCACTTGTCGCAAGTAGGCTTCGTCGCGTGTGAAAGCGTAGTATTCCCAAAGATGGGTAGCCAGCCAAGAGGCCGCCATCGGGTTGTAGTTCCAGCTCATGTCCATCCCTTCAAGCGGGGCGGTGAAACCGAAGATATTGGCCGAGATGCCGGCGGCCCATCCACGGGCTCCCCAATAGGCCTTTGCCGTGGCCCGGCCGGGCTTCTCCAGCAGGCGGATGAAGTCTGTCAGCGGCATGGTGCACTCAGCCAAGTTGGTGGTCAGGGCGGGCCAATAGTTCATCTGCAGATTGATGTTGTTGTGGTAGTCCACTCGCCAAGGGCCGTCCACGTTGTTGTGCCAGATGCCTTGGAGGTTGGCCGGCAGATTGCCGGGGCGTGACGAGGCAATGAGCAGGTAGCGGCCAAACTGGAAATAAAGCGTCTCAAGGGCCGGGTCAGCCTCACCCTTGCGGTAGCGCTTGAGTCGCTCGCCGGTGGGCAGAGCGGCGTTGGGCGAATGGCTGTCGAGGGTGAAGTCCACACGGCCGAAAAGCGCGGCATAGTCGGCATAGTGACGCTTGAAAAGGCTCTTGTAACTGTGTCGTGCGGCAGCATCGAGATTGGCGCCGGTGGTCTTGACGGGGCTTGTACCGACGTAGGCTTTGGGGTCTTTGAAGTCGGGGTCGTAGTTGGGGCGGTAATCGGTGTCGGCTGTGAGCAGAAACATCACCTCGTCGGCCGCTTTCACCACGATGGCGCCATCTTCATAGTGCACTGTTCCGCCCTTGGCCACAGCCTTGATGCGCACAGCATATTGCATGCCGTTATTGTCGAGCCTGGCCGTATAGAGCAGACCATCCCGGCCGTCGGGTGTGAATTGGCCTTCGCTCAGGGGGTTAGGAGAGTAGATGAGGCGCAGGTTCTGGCTGCGACGGACTGAGCCTTTGAAACGCACCACCATCACGCTGTCGGGATAAGACACGAAGGCGTGGCGCTGGTAGAAGCACTCGCCGGCCTTGAAGCTCACCGAAGCCACGGCAGAGTCTACCGAGAGGGCGCGGCGATAGCCTTGAATGGCGTTTTCGTCAATGCCGGTCTCGATGAGCAGTTCGCCCAGAGTGGTGAAGCTACCGAAGCGGAATTCGGGTTCGCCGGTAGACTCGTATGGCACGGTGCTGTTGAAATTGAGATAGGTGAGTTGGGCGGCTTTGTCGTAGTTCCCTTCTGCAAAAGCTCGGCGTATTTCCGGCAACAGATGGGCACTTTGTTTGTTCATATCCCAATAGTGAGCAGCCCCTTCTGCAGTGCCTTTCTTCTCTCCCACACCAGTGCCGGGACCGCCGCGCCACAGGGTCTTCTCGTTGAGGGTGATGCGCTCGGTGGCTACCGACCCCATCACATTGGCACCAATGCTGCCATTGCCGATGGGCAGCGACAGTCGTTCCCATTCGGGGTCGCTGTTGGCTGCGCCTTCGCCGGCATTGATGGGTTTGTTGCCGTCGGTGTAGCGTTCGGGATGTCCGCCATACCAAACCGATTTGCCGCGTAACGTAGTGGGTTGGTCAAACCACACCACGTTTTGGGCGTTCAGGGTCACGAGGGCCGAGGCCGAAAAGGCTATGCCGGCCATAAGGTGTTTGAGAAGAGCCATAATGTCTGTGTTTTTCATAGAGCGCAGCGTTTCACTGTGCGCAAAAATGATGTGGGAGAATAGAGCCGGCTTAGATATGTAAACCGGCCGATGGTCTGCTTATTGCTCAAAAGCTTCGTTTATGCGACGGGCCACCTCGGCCATCTCTTCCGGAGTGAGTTTGAGTTTGGCTTTGCGGAAATCCATATCGCCTTCGCTGTTGAGCGGAATGAGGTGGATGTGGGCGTGAGGCACTTCCAGTCCCAGCACGGCCATACCCACTTTCGTGCAAGGGTAAGCCTGCTTGATGGCGGCGGCCACTCGTTTGGCAAATACGGTCATGGCGGCCAGTTGGTCGTCGGGCAGGTCAAAAAGGTAGTCCACTTCTTGTTTGGGCACCACGAGCGTGTGGCCCACGGCTACGGGATTGATGTCGAGGAAGGCGTAGAAAGCTTCGTTTTCGGCGCATTTATAAGAAGGAATTTCGCCGGCAATGATTTTGGAAAAGATGGTCATGGGGATAGTTTTTTGAAAACAAAAAAAGGCACAGCCCCACTGTGCCGGGGGTATGTGCCTCGTTTTTGGAAATCAGTCGATACTGATATTGAGAATTTCGAGCTGAATGGTGCCTTGCGGTATCTTCACGTCCACCACATCGCCCACGTGTTTGCCGAGCAGGCCTTGGGCAATGGGAGTGGTCGAAGAGATTTTGCCCTCCTTGAGATTGGCTTCGCTCTCGCTCACAATGGTGTATTTCATCACCATTCCGTTTTTCACGTTTTTCATCTGCACGGTCGAGAGTATCTGCACCACGTCGTTTTGCAGTTTCGAAGTGTCGATGATTTTGGCCTCGGCGATGGCGGCCTTGAGGTTGTTGATTTTCATCTCGAGCATGGCCTGGGCCTCTTTGGCGGCGTCGTATTCGCTGTTTTCAGAGAGGTCGCCCTTGTCGCGTGCCTCGGCGATGGCGGCCGAAGCGGCGGGGCGCTCCACAGATTCCATGTGTCGTAACTGGGCTACCATTTTGTCGTAGCCTTCTTGTGTCATGTAAGCCATAATGATATAAAGCTGTTTTTTGATGAAGGCCGCCGGGTGTTTGTTGTCGGGACATTGTGACTCTGCATCGCGTGGCTCATGACGCGACGAAGGTTTTGCCCATCCCGATGGCGGCGCTGAATGTGGTTTGAGTTGTTGAGACGAAAATAAAAAACTGAAAGAACTCCGCTCGAAGTGAAGTGGAGCTCTTTCGGATATATTTTATATATGTCTCTTGACTGATTGTGTGTTTTCAAAGGCAAATTTACACCTTATTTCCGTACTTCCAAAATTTTATGTGTTTATTTGCCCTTCTACGCCGTTTTTGGCAGATTTTGCGCTCTCTGAACCGTCCGGAAGTCTTACGGATATAAAAGGTCGGGGAAAACTGTGCAACTCTACATCAACCAATGTAAATCCTCGATAATCAGACGTCTGCGCGTGCAAGGTCTGTTCCGTCAACTCTGCACATACCCGCCCACAACCCTTCATTGGTCCCTTTGTCAATAAAGAAAAGGAGCCGTCGTGCCAAAACGGGCAGATGGGCTCCTTTGTCTTGTTTATCGGTCCCGCCGGACTGATGAGGAAGTGAGAGAACCGAGACCTTGTCGTCTGCGACTTGTTGTCGGTGTCGGTGTGTGTGTTTTAATAAGCAAGTGACTTGTTCACTATGGCGTCTGCCGCGTTTCGGTCAGACTGGATATTTAGGCTATTGTAATGCGTTTTTGGGCCTCTCGGTTTGTGCCGGCGTGAGGCGGCCAATCTCTGAGATGAAAGTGTCAGACATCATACCCGTGAGGTTGATGAGGTTGAAGTGTTTGCCTTCGCCCTTGTTGATCACCAGCAGTTCCACAATGGTGCGTCCTTTGCGGCGCGTGTAGATGACGGCGTTGTCGTTTTCGCTGTACAGCTTGTAGCGCCGGCTGTTGCGCGCGGCCAGTTGGTTGGCTTTTTCCTGTAGGAGGATGCGCTCTGTGGCTGTTTCGCCTCCGCTGACAATGCGTATGCTTTTGAGCTGTCTGATGAGGCGGAGGATTTCGGCATTCTCTTCGACCGACTCCAGACGCATGATGCGTTCCATCATTTTGGGACTGATGGTTTTTTGCGTCAGAGCGTAGGTCTTGCCATAGAGGGTTACGAACCGCGAAGCGAAGTCGTCGCTTTTTTGTGCCGTTGCGCCGACGAGGGTGAAGGTCAGCAAAAGGGCGATGAGCAGGCGCTTCATGGCTTCAGGGTGTTCAGTGTGTTGGCGTCGATGGCCAGCGAGTCGCCGGTCATGTTGCTCATATCTGCCGAGGCGCCGAGGGCGTCGTGCAGGGCTTGGAAGCTGTCGTCGATGGTTTCGAGAGCCTCGGCGGGATTGTCATAAGAGTCGGCATACGAGTTGGCGTCGTAGTCCCATCCTTCGGGCGTGTTGGCCTGTCTGTTGAAAATATACGAGGCAGCAGAGCCCATAAAGGCCAGACCGACGATGCAAGCAGCAGCGTGCATCAGCGGGCGCAGACGCTTGTAGAGCGACAATTGGCGGGCGCTCACCACCTTGGCCGGGCGCTCTTGGCTTTCCACGATGGCCAAAAGCCGTTCGTCGAAGTCGGTTCCCGGTGCCTGTATCTGTGCTTCGGCCTGTTCATACACGAACAAGTCGCGGTAGCCGGCCAATTCGGCCGGGATGTGGCTTTGGCTGAAGAACGTCCGGAGGATGCTTTCCTCTTCGGCCGTTGTTTCGCAGAGCCAGTAGCGTTGCAGAAGTTGTTCGATGTATTTGTAGTCCATTACACGGTGTTTTTTGTCAGTTGTTGTTTGAGGCTTTGCCTTGCTCTGAAGATAAGCACTTTGACGTTGGCCTCGCTTTGTCCCATGATGTCGGCGATTTCTTTGTAGCTTTTGCCTTCGATGTCGCGCAGTTGCAGGGCGGTGCGTGGGTTGGGCGGCAGGCTGTCAAAGATTTGTTTCACTCGGTCGAGTCGTTCTCGTTCTTCGAGTTGTTCGTCGGGTTGTGGCGAACTGTCGGGGGCGTCTGTCGGGTTGTCGTCAATGCCGATGACTTGGTGGCTGGCGGCCTTCAAGTGGTCGAGCGAGAGGTTGCGGCAGACGGTGAGCACATAGGCTTCAATCGATTTCACTCCGGCCAGTTCTTCGCGGCGTTCCCAGGCCTTGAGCAGGGTGTCTTGCGTGATGTCTTCGGCTTCTTCGCGATTAAGCGTGATACGCAGAGCTAACCGGAAGACCTTGTCTTTCAGTGGCAATAGGTCGTATCTGAAGTCGATTGTTTTCATGCGCTCTATTATTAAGACGATTGAGGTGGCAGAAAGTTACAAAAAAATCGAACTTTTTTCAAACAAATTGTGGTATTTGTGTGCCACCGCCTTTTCCACGGCCTTTTGAGTGTCTGCCTGGGGTGCTTTCTCCCGGCTTGGCATTCAAACTTGGTATTCAAACATACTTCTTGTCTGTGACCGTTCTACACATATATTAAAGTGGTTTTCTTATATCTTATATCGAACTCACGTTAATTATTCATGCATTGTGCCGACCTTTCCGAGCCGGGAATAAGAGTAATAATCCCGTCCCCATGCCTAACGACCTGGGCAATTATGTTGCGCCCTTTCAGGGCTTTCTGCTCCGTTCTGTCCAAACTTTTTCCTGCTTAAATCTTCACTGTCAGGAGTTGGTCGATGTCGGTAAGATAATCGGGCGTGCGGAGGGCACATTTGACGTGCCACGGGCTCTCCTTGTCGCCCTCGACGGCCAGGTGCACGCGTTTCAGTCCGAAACGGTGGTTGAGGCCGTCCACCACCTGCATCAGCCGGCGGCGGTGGCTTCGGCCACTGACGGAATCGAAGAGCCGGAGTTGCAAAGGGGCTGCCGGCACGATGTGGCTCAAAATCACGCCGGCTTTTTTATATTGTATGCCCGGCCGGTATATCTCGGCGAGGATGTCGAGTGCCGCCCGGGTGAGTTCGAGCGTGTCGGCAGTGGGCACAAACAGCGGGCGCGTGGCACTGCCGCCATACCACGGTTCGCGTTGGTCGAAGGGACTGTTGGCCACAAACACCGAAATCGTGCCGGCCAAGGCACTTCGTGCGCGCAACTTGTTGGCACACGCGGCCGTGAAATGGGCCACGGCTTCGCGCAGATTGCCCAGGTCGGTCACCGCGTGGCCAAAACTGCGGCTGGTGGTGATGGTGCCGGCCACGAGGGGCTCGGCCGTGTCGATGCAGGGCGTGCCACGCAGTTCCATCCACGTGCGCACCACGGGCAGACTGAAACGACTGCGCACCCAGGCTTCAGATTTTTCGGCCAAGTCGAGCGGCGTGTTCACCCCGTAGGCCAGCAGGTCGCGCAAGGTGTTCCGGCCAATGCCCCACACGTCGGCCAAGGGGAAGAGTGCAAGCGCCTTGCGCCGTTTCTCGTCGGTGTCGATGAGGCAAACGGCGCGATAGCCCTTGTATTGCTTGGCAAACTTGCTGCCCATTTTGGCAAGCGTCTTGGTCGGCGCGATGCCCACACTCACCGGTATGCCCGTGCAGCGGTCTATCTCGCCGACGATGTCGCGCATGAAACCCTCGAGGCCGGACGCCGCTTCGCCAGAACCGCCATTTGGCCGGGCCTCACACAAACGCTCGTAGCCTTGCAGATTACAAAAGCACTCGTCGATGCTATAGGTCTCGACATAGTGGATGTGGCGGCGCAAAATGCGGTTGATGCGGCGCGACATGGCGGCATAGAGCATCAGATTGCCCGAAAACACGCGCACGCCGCCACGAGCCACGACATCGCGCACCTTAAACAGCGGATCGCCGCGCTTGAGTCCCAGGGCCTTGGCCTCGGGAGTGAGCGCCACGATGCAGCCGTCGTTGTTGGACAACACACAGACGGGCACACCGCGCAGGCCGGGGTGAAAAACCCTTTCGACCGAGCAGAAAAAACTGTTGCAATCGACTAATGCGAACACGGCCCTTGAGGTTTGTGAATGATGTAAGTGACCACGCCCCACACGCTGAAGTCGTCGCCGGCGTTGACCTCTATCACGGGATAGTCTTTGTTGGCCGGGACAAGACACAGACGGCCTTCACGTCGGGCCACATACTTGACGGTGTATTCGCCGTTGAGTTCGCACAGGGCCACCTGGTTGTCCAGCGGTTCGCGGTTGCTTTTGTCCACAATCAGGATGTCGCCCGAGGCGATGCCGGCCTCTATCATCGACTCGCCGCGTACGCGGATGAGATAGGAGGCCTCGGGATGGGGGCAAAGCATACGCCACACGTCCATCTCGCGTGCCTGCTCGTCGCCATCGAGCGGCACGGGGAAGCCGGCGGCCACCTTGACGTCAAAAAATGGCAGGCGCAAAGGCGTCAGCCGGTCGGCCTCGACTATGGTGTCCACCCATTCGGGACGGCCGCCACGGGCTTTGATCTCTTCATCCCTGGCCCGTACGATGCAGTCGGTGATAAACCGCGTCTTGTTGGCCTGACGGTCAAGATACCGGGCCAGGTCGGCGTCGGCCCTGAATGCGAACAAGCGGCTCTGCCCCTTGGGCCTGCCGGCTCCTTCACGCCGCCCGCCGTGAGTGTTCTTGGGAGTTGGTGTCATCGTCTTTATGGATTGATTTGTCTGCGAAGTTAATCATTTCTTGAATAATGTATAACAGATTTCAAGAAATAATGCAGGGAACGTCTTGGTGACTCTCCCGTCGGCCGTTGCCTTTTGTCTTTTATGTCGGCGGCGTTTGGGTTTATCTTTGGGCTAGCAGATAAGAGAGCGCCCGCCACGGCCCTCTCTTTTTTGTGTTTCAGGTGTTTACGGGCCTTATGGCAGTTTTTCTTGTCCTTATGGCAGAAAATTCCGGCCTTAGGCCGTGCTGCAGAAGTGGCCTCCCGACGCATTTCGAGCCTATTTTGCATTTTCGCGGATGCCTTTGGGCGCTTTCGGCGTGGGGATTGTGTTAAATCTTGTGGCGTTTTGTCACTCCGGGCCGCCTTTTTGACTATTCGCCGCCGCATTTTGCACATTCGCCGCTGCCATTTCGGCCAGCCGGAGAGGCTTTCGCGCCTTCGCCGAAGAGGCATAAGTGCATCTTTTTGGGTTTAATTATGCCTTGTTCGTAAAAATTTACTACTTTTGAACCCACCGCCCACCTGCGAGTAGGTTTGGGCGGCATCGTCTATCCCGTATGAAAAAAATCAAAAGCTTACTGCTCTTTTTTCTCTCCGTACACCTCACGGCGTTGGCCTTGATGACGGCCTTCCGTCTGCTGTTTTTCAGTGCGGCCAGTGCGGCGCTTACGCCCGAGATGACAGACCGTGGCGACTATGTGGCCGGTGCGCTATTGCGCGGCCTTTGGTTTGACAACGCCATGGCCTGCTATGTGCTTGCCCTGCCCCTGATGGTGGCCCTGGTGGCGGCGTGGCGCGGCCGACTCTCGCGGCGGCTCGTCAAATTCTTGGTCTGGTGGTTTGGCGTGATTTATGTCTTCGTCTTTATGGCCGAGGCCTCCAACATCCCCTATTTCAGCTACTTCACCAAGTCGCTCAACTCTTCCATCTGGAATTGGGCGGAATATGGCGCTATGTCGGCCGGCATGCTGTTTGGAGAGACGTCTTACTATTTCTACATCTTCAGCTTCTTTGTGGCGGCCACGGTGTTTTGGGTGGTCTTGGTGAAATGCGCCCGTCGCTTGGGACACCGGCTCTCTGAGGCCGACGAACCCGGCGTGGCAGCTGCCGAGCGACGACAGGCCGTATGGTGGACCGCCGGAGCCACGGTCTTCTGCCTCTTGGGCGCCTACGGCGGCGCATGGGGCACCAACCTGCGTGTGAAAGACGCCTTCTTCACTCCCAGTCCCGTCTACAACAATATGGGCCTCAACCCGATGTATGCCCTCGCAGCCTCGTGCATCGACGACCTGAAAGCGGACAAGACCCACCTCAACCTGATGGACGAAACCCAGGCCGTGGCCCAGGCACAAGCCCTGCTCGGCCGAAAGGGTCTGACCGACGTGTCGCCCATTGCCCGCGAAATCTGTCCGACCGACACGATGGACCGCCGCAATGTCGTGGTGGTCTTGATGGAGTCAATGTCGGCCAAACTGATGGGGCGCTTCGGCGAGCGCAGCGGCCTGACTCCCTCACTCGACAGCCTCTGGCAGAAGTCGCTCACTTTCTCAAACTGCTACTCGTCGGGCAACCACACCAACCACGGGCTCTACGCCACGCTCTTCTCCTACCCC
>JBJFGJ010000115.1:0-3407 GCA_051892575.1 Alloprevotella sp.
GAAAGCCCAACAAGATCACAGCCCAGGGCAGAGGTGACACGTAGTGGCACCGACACCCTGGGTAAACGTGGCCCATACAATGCGCCCTGTAAGGGCAAAAGATTTATAATGAATGATTGATTGAATATATAAATAATGCTTTTGCCCTTACAGGGCGAACATTATCGTACAACCAAACCCAGGGTGCCGGCGTCGCTCACGCTCCGCCTCTGCCCTGGGCTATGGTCTCGTTGGCCTTTCAGGCCGTTACTTGGCTGCTCAAATAAGCCCTAAATCTATCTCAAATCCAAGTCTAATTATAAACAACCTATCGTTCTCTGCAAAATAAATCGCACATCGGCCGCTTGTGTTTTCACTGCGTCAAAGCATCAATCAGCGTGACGGCATACTGCCGGCCCACGGGTACGCTCTTGCCGCCCACGAGCACCACCTCCTGCCGGTTGTAACTCTTGATTTTGCTCTTGGGCACCACAAACGAACGGTGCAGACGCAAAAAGTCTGACGGCAGCATCGTCAGGATGTTTTTCAGCAGAATGCGCGACATCACCGGAGCGCCCGAAACGCGATAAATCTTGGAATAGGCCTCGATGGCCTCAATGTAGAGTATGTCGTCGGTGGGGATGGTGATGTTGCTGTAGCCCTGTTTCACCACGATGCACTGCGACTCGCTCTGCATCTGTCCCGCGCCAAGCCGACGCAGGGCTTTGGAGAAGGCCACCTGGAAACGGCTGTAGGCAAAGGGCTTGTGCAGATAGTCCACGGCGTCGAGGTCGAAACCGTCGAGCGCATAGCGCATATAGGCCGTGGTGAAGATGAAGCAGGTGTCGTGGGGCAGTCGCGACGCAATGTCCAGACCGCTCGCCTCTTCCATCTCTATGTCGAGAAAGACAATGTCGGGACGGCTCTGCAAGACGGCTTCAAGCCCGAGTGTGGGGTTGGTGAACGTTTCCAGTTCGACGCCTCCCATACGCCGGCAAAATTTGTCAATCACTTCAAGGGCCAGCGGTTCGTCGTCAATGGCCACACATCTGATGGGTCTGTTCATACGCGTTGAGGTCTATGGTGAGATGGATTTTAAACACGCCGTCGGTTTCGTCGATGTCAAAGCAATGGCGGTCGGGAAAGAGTGCGGCCAGACGGCTGCGGCAGTTGTTGAGGCCCACGGGCATCGTTTGGCGAAACTCGTCGGCGTGGCGCATAATGCGGTTTTCGGTTTCAAAAAGCAGGTGGCCTTCGTTGACGTGTAGTCGGATGAGAATGTGGCAAGAAGCACTTGTCGAGGCGCCGTATTTGAAAGCATTCTCAATGAAGGTCAGCAGTATCATAGGCGGGAGTTCCACCGCGGGATTGTCCATGGCGAAATCGCGCTCCACCTGTGTGTGGCTGTCGAGCCGAATGAGTTCGAGGTCGATGTAATTGTTGATGTAGTTGATTTCTTCGTCCACGGTCACCCGGTCGCGCTCGGCCGTGACGTAGGTGTATTGCAGTAGTTCGGTGAACTTCACAAATGCGTCTTCGGCCTTTTGCGAAGTGCCTATCACGAGACTGTAGAGCGAGTTGAGCGTGTTGAAGAGAAAATGCGGATTGATTTGTGCCTTCAGCAGAGACAGTTGGGCTTTGTCGCGCTGGTTTTCGAGAATGCTTTGTTGCAGTTTGCGGCTGTAGAGTTCTTTGATGAAAGCCACCGTGAGTGAATAGCCGATGACGACGGAAAACATAAACCACAGGCTGATGGCCATATTGTAGTTGCGCACCCGCGTCTGGTATTCGCTCATGGAGGGGATCACAAAATTCACCTCCGGAAGGGGGAAGCACGTGAGCAGGTAGGTGAGCACGGCCAGCGTGACGGCGATGACGGTCAGGCGGCGGTAGCTTCGCGAGAGGATGAGGCCGGGCAGACCGAGGGCTTTGGTGGCGAAATAGCAGCCATAGAGATAGACCACGGCCAGGGCCGTAAACACCGGCGAGAAACTCCACCAATAGTGCGGCGGTCCCCAAAACACCAGCAGCGGCATGAAGACGAGACCGAAAAACAGGTCGAAAATCAGATTGGTTTTGATGTCGAGCGATTTCATGGTTGTAAAGATAGTGAAAGGTGAGCGCAATAAGCCTGCTTAATTGCCGAACCGCATCCTATGCATATGCAAAGTTAAGCCCTGCCGGCCCAAGCCACCAAATCGTACAGCCTACATTCATTGACACAATTATACATTCTGTTGACAATCGTTTTGGAGGGAGAGCAACAAGCCATTATTTTTGCATCAGTCAAACCAAAACAACACAACTATGAAAACAAGACAATTCATCATCTCGGCCGCCACTCTGTGTATGCTCACGGCTTGCGGCGGCAGCAACGAACAAACTCAGCAATCGCTCGAGGAAGTGTCGAAACAAGAACTCGCCGAGGCGCTCAACGAGCGCGACAGCCTGCTGGCTCTCGTGGGCGACGTGGCCACAGGGTTGGAACAGATCAAACAGCTCGAAAACATCATGACCGTCGCTGTGAGCCACCCCGAGTCGGCCGGCAAGCAGCGGGCACAAATCATGGCCGACATCGCCAGTCTGAAAGAAAACGTGCAACAGCGCAAAAAACAACTCGAAGCCCTCGAGGCCAAGCTGGGCAAATCCACCATCAACAACAAGACCCTCCAGCAGACCGTCAAGGCACTGCGTGCACAGATTGACTCACAGATGGAAGAAATCGAACAACTCAAACAGCAGTTGGACAAGGCCAACAAAAACATTGCCGGACTCAAGACAGAGGTAGACTCACTCGGCAACACCGTGGAGACCGTCACCGGCGAGCGCAATGCTGCACGCGAGGCCTCCGTCAAACTCGAAAATGCCCTCAACACCTGCTACTATGTCGTGGCCACCAAGAGTGAACTCAAAAAAGCCGGCATCATTGAGACGGGCTTCTTGCGCAAGACCAAACTCATGAAGGCCGACTTCGACCGCGGACAGTTTGTCATCAGCGACAAGCGCACGCTCAACACCCTGCCGCTCAAGGCCGCCAAGGTCAAAATCCTCACCAACCATCCCGAGGGCTCGTATGAACTGACCGACGACGGCGGACAGAAGGCCATCAAAATCATCAACGCGCAGCAGTTCTGGAGTCTGTCCAATTATCTCGTAGTGCAAAAAGACTAAATACCAACCAAAACTAAACTTGACTATGCCGGGTCGGGGTGGGGACGAAACTGGGTCCATGGTCCCCGCCCCGGCTTTGTTTTTTTCGTGTGGAAACGTCCTTGCCCTGTATACCCATTTTTTTGAGATTATCTGCTGCGCTCACTTATACCCAAATTGTTACCTTTTTCCCAATCACACAATCACAGCCTTCTAACACATTGACTCCCTGTGTTTTGCTGTGATTGAACGCTTCAGTCACGCTCAGTCACGAAAGA
>JBJFGJ010000116.1:0-13946 GCA_051892575.1 Alloprevotella sp.
GGTCATCTAAATCTGCGCTGGCATCGTGGACAAACCCATCGGTAGTCTTTCACCTCTTGCCTTCCCCGACCATCGCAATAATTGCATAGGTCGCAGAGCGTGCCGTTTCGGCGACAGGCTTCCTTTGTGCGTCCGTAACCGTACCAGCCTTTGCCTTTGCAGGCATTGCAGGTGCGAGTGTTGACCACAACGAGAGTATGCCTCAATTGCACCTTGCAATAGGGGCATTGATATTCCTGTGTGGGCTGAGGAGTCTCACGCTTGTCGGTGGCAAACGACCATGCTGCCGCCATAATGGCGACAACGGCCAAACATAATAACTTTTTCATAATAAATTGTTTTTTGAATGAATAATATAATTGACTTTTTATGCTAAATGACTAAGAGAGCCGAGCGGCCAAGCCAACTTTCTGACTTTTTGTTTCTTTGACTCTTTCAATCGGCAAACACTTTTATGCAAATGCCGGCTTCCACGTCCCAGACGAATTTGCCGGGAAACTTCTCGCCTTGTGGCCTTTCGTTGAAACATTCCTTGATGTTTCCCACACCGAATCCGGCTCCTCCGAAAAAGCCGAAACGTTTTGTACGGCCCACAAAATAGCGATAGCCGAAATCAAACGCCATGGCAAGACCGGCCACTACGGGAGTCTCTGAAACAGTCACCCCGAAATCAAATTGCTGGTTGTCGTCGTCACCGCCCACGGCATAATAGCCCAATCCAGTATGCCACGACAGCTTGTCCTTGTTGTCTCCGTCGAAGACCCAGTCCTTGCCTACGCCTCCATAAATTTGAAAGCCACAATCACCCTGAGTACACCAACGCAGACGGGCAAATTCGCCATACATCCTTGACAGGCCCAATTCCAACGCCAGACAGGGGTAGCCGGCCACCGACCGGCTGTAGTAAGTCATTCGTTGAAAATTGTTGGCAAAGTTGCTAACTCCATCGACGATGGCATTTCCAGACGATGGAGGCGCACTATAATCCTCACCACCATAGTCGCTGCCGCCGTCTCTATGCGTTGGATAGAGCGTGGAGAAGATGTATTCTCTCACCGTAGGTTTCCCTGTGCCTACGCTCGTTTTGTCTACCGAAAGGTCCATGATGGCATTGCCGTTGGCGTCGGTGGCAGAATGTATAGTCAGATTGCCGTCGAGTCTGTCGCCGTAGTTAACCACGTAGGTGCCCCGCGATGTCTTGAGCGTCACGGGAGCACACACCTCTCCTTTCATATAAAAATAGTTGATGATAGTTTGAGCGGAGGCTCCCATGCTTGCGACCACCAAAAGCACAAGGGTAGCGGTCCAAGTTTTTAATCCTGTACGTTTCATGTGATGATGATTTAATGAAAAAAAGAAAATGAGATGTGCTTCTTTAGGCTACACAAAAAAAGCGTGAGATCCGTGCCTGTTGCCCGTCCCACACTCTGAGGCTTCTCGCATTGCCCGAAATAGTTGAACGAGCAACGCGAAACCCACGCCGATGTTAGTATACAATACACCCTATACGAGAAGATGTTATGCCTAACGAATATAAACGTAGCACAACACAAATATATAGGAATGTCCGTAAACACATCCCATGAGCATCCGCCGTTGCCATGTTCCGACTATTTCTGGGAAATTTTGCGAGAATTTCAGAGTGTCAAGAACAAAGCGCGTGCAAACGCTTTTATAATATGTAGAGACCAACTCCCTCCCTAATGCCGGCATATAAACTATGCGGCAAATGTGTGCTGCACACTCCGTGCGGCGTGGGGACCTTTTCGTCGCCACGAAAGACGTGACAGACAATGACGACGAATGTAAGGCTGTTAGTCTGCCACAAACTTACGTGTTTTTCACTAAAAGACAAAATAAATCACATTTTTTTATCATTCGCCCCTTGCCGCATGGACCGTATGGCGCATGGCATAGCGCCGACCGACGTCCCAAGACAGACGCGGCAATCCCCACACCTTATAACAACGATGGGCTTTTATAAGATAGGGGAGAAAGAACGAGAGAAGAAACGGAAAAAAATAAGAAAGGAAGACGGCTAAGGGCAAAAAGCATAAAACCACAAAAAGGGCTGTGCCGATGATGTGATGAAACTCCGAGAGAATAGGATTTGAGCGCCAACTCCGCCTCTGTAATCCGACCCTACGTCCGTTTGGTGGGACGCATATCGGCACGCCATCGGCGTGAGCGACTTTCTCGGTTTCAGGTAATTATTGATGAGTATCCCGATCAAACCGACACAGCCCCGAGCTGTTGATAGGGCGAAATTACGGCTTTGCGGCCATACAAACAAGACTTGCGGCGATATTTTTGAAAAAGACAGCGTTTTTTTGGCCACCTCCCCCTTTTGCACTAACTTCGCACGACTTAATACGCTCACTCCTGCCACGCGGTGCACAACAGAGGTATCTTACTCAAAAAGAATGACGCCTCCGCACCCCTCGGCATAGACAAACGACTTGATATGAAAACCAAAATCCCTACGCATAGCCCCTTCTCGCTCATCGCCGACTTCGAGGGCGACATCAACGCGCTCTTCGGACAATGCAAAGACGAGACACTGCCCATACTCCCCGTGCGCAACATGGTGCTCTTCCCGGGCGTGGTGGCTCCCGTGTCGGTGAGCCGGCGACCGGCCCTCTCGCTGGTGCGCATGGCTGCCGACAAAGACTGCTTCATCGGTGTGGTGTGCCAACGCGATGCCGACAAAGACGCGCCACGACGAGAAGACCTCTACGACACGGGCGTGGCCGCCAAGGTGGTGCGCATTATGGAAATGCCCGAAGGCAACCTCTCGGTCATCCTCCAGGCGTTTTCACGCTTCAAACTGCTCGACTCCACCCGCGAAAAACCCTATATGCGCGCACGGGTGGAACATCTCGAGGAGGAAACGGCAAGCGTGGAAAACGACAAGGAATTTGCAGCCCTGAGCGAGGCTTGCCGCGACAACGTGATGAAGCTCATCAAGGCCAACGACGACATCAGAAACGAAGCGGCTTTTGCGCTCAAAAACATTCACAACCCCTATTATCTCGTCAGCTTCATCGGCACCAACCTGCCTTTCGACTCTGAAGAGAAAATCTCCCTGCTCGGCGAAAACAACCCCAAAACACGGGCGGCGAGACTGCTCGAAATCATTGCTCGCGACCTCCAGTTTGCCTTGCTCAAACAGCAGATCGAACAACGCACACGCGTGGAACTGGACGAGCAGCAGAAGCAGTATTACATCGCCCAACTCATCAAAAACCTGCAAGCCGAAACGGGGGAGGAAACGGCCGACGACGCGGCGGCGCTGCGCGAAAAGGCCCTCGAGCTGGATATGCCAGAGGCCGTCAGAGCGACTTTTGAACGGGAGGTGCAGAAACTCTCACGCATCAATATGCAGTCACCGGACTATAACGTGCAGCTCAACTTCCTGCAGACGCTCACCAGCCTGCCGTGGGGAAAAACCACCACCGACCGGCTCGACATCAAGGCGGCAGGGCGCACACTCAACCGCGACCACTATGGCATGGACGAGGTGAAAATGCGCATTCTCGAACACCTGGCCGTGATGAAACTGCAAAACAAAACGAAAAGCACCATCTTGTGTCTCTACGGCCCCCCGGGGGTGGGCAAAACCTCGCTGGGACGCTCCATCGCCGACGCACTGGGACGCAAATACGTGCGCATGTCGCTCGGAGGCGTGCACGACGAGGCCGAAATACGCGGACACCGACGCACCTACGTGGGCGCTATGCCGGGACGCATCATCAAGGGCATACTCAAGGCAGGAGTGAACAACCCCGTGTTTATTCTCGACGAAATTGACAAGGTGGGCGGTGCCAACTTCAACGGCGACCCCCAGTCGGCCCTGCTCGAGGTGCTCGACCCCGAACAAAACGCTGCCTTCCACGACAACTTCCTTGACATCGACTACGACCTCTCGCAGGTGATGTTCATCGCCACAGCCAACACGCTCTCTTCCATCCCCCCTCCCCTGCTCGACCGTATGGAGACCATCGAGGTGGAGGGATACCTGGCTGAAGAAAAACGCGAAATAGCCCGACGACATCTCATCCCCAAACTGGAACGGCAGACCCAACTGGGCGAAAAATTGAAATTTGCCCCACGGGCCATCGACACCATTATTGAAAAATATACGCGCGAGAGCGGTGTGCGCTCGCTCGAGAAACAGCTGGAGAAAGTGTTCAGAAAAGTGGCCTACCGCACGGCGCTCGACGGCTCTATGCCATTTGCCGGACGCGCACTCTCGCCGGCCGACGTGGCCGACCTGCTGGGCAAACCGCTCTACAACCGCGACAAATATCAGGGCAACGAACAGGCCGGCGTGGTGACGGGACTGGCATGGACGGCTGCCGGAGGCGAAATCCTATTTATCGAAACAAGCCTGAGCCGAAGCAAAGCGCCGAAACTCACTCTGACAGGCAACCTGGGCGACGTGATGAAAGAGTCGGCCGCACTGGCACTGGAATATGTCAAGGCGCACGCCGACACGCTCGGCATCGACTATGCCATCTTTGAAAACTGGAGCATACACATCCACGTGCCCGAAGGGGCCACGCCAAAAGACGGACCCTCGGCCGGCATCACCATCGCCACTTCCATCGTCTCGGCGCTGACAAGCCGCAAGGTGAAGGCACGCACGGCCATGACGGGAGAAATCACCCTGCGCGGCAAAGTGCTGCCCGTGGGCGGCATCAAAGAGAAAATATTGGCTGCCAAACGGGCCGGCATCACCGACATCGTCATGAGCCGGGACAACAAACGCGACATCGACGAAATCAATGCGCAATATGTGGACGGACTGACGTTCCACTTCGTGGACTTCGTGGAAGACGTGCTGAAAATCGCCCTGCCCGGCGAACTGGTGGACAGGCCGCAGGACTTCACTATTCACCACGACGACCCCTCAGCCACCACAACGACACTAACCGCCGACCGCCCATGACTTTCGACCTGCTACACACCGACAGCCGCTCGGCAGCACGTGCCGGACGACTCACCACGCCCCACGGCATCGTCGAGACGCCCATCTTTATGCCCGTGGGCACACTGGGCAGCGTCAAAGGCGTGCACCTCAGAGAACTGAAAAACGACATCGGCGCCCAAATCATCCTGGGCAACACCTATCATCTCTATCTGCGTCCGGGACTCGACACGCTCGAAAAGGCCGGCGGACTGCACGCCTTCAACGGCTTCGACGGACCTATGCTGACCGACAGCGGCGGCTTCCAGGTGTTTTCGCTCTCGGGCATTCGCAAACTGACAGCCGACGGCTGCGAATTTCGCTCGCACATCGACGGCAGCAAACACTTCTTCTCGCCCGAGCGCGTGATGGACATCGAACGAACCATAGGTGCCGACATCATAATGGCCTTCGACGAATGTCCGCCGGGAACGGCCGACTATGCCTATGCCCGACGCAGCCTCGACCTGACCCACGCGTGGCTCACACGATGTGTGAAACGCTTCAACGAGACACCACCTAAATATGGCTACGCGCAGAGCCTCTTCCCCATTGTGCAGGGCTGTGTCTACAAAGACCTACGGCAAGAGAGCGCACGCTTTGTCACACAGTTTGAGGCCGACGGCTATGCCATCGGCGGACTGGCCGTGGGCGAACCGGCAGAGCAGATGTATGAAATGATTGAAGTGGTGAACGACATCCTCCCCACCGACCGCCCACGCTATCTCATGGGAGTGGGCACGCCGCTCAACATCCTCGAAGCCATCGAGCGGGGCGTGGACATGTTCGACTGTGTGATGCCCACACGCAACGGCCGCAACGCCATGCTCTTCACCTCACGAGGCATCATCAATATGCGTAACGCCAAATGGGCCGACGACTTCTCGCCCGTTGACCCCGACGGGCACTGCTTCGTCGACACACAATATTCGCGTGCCTACCTCCACCATCTCTACAAGGCCAAAGAGTTGCTGGCCATGCAGATTGGCAGCATCCACAATCTGGCGTTCTATCTCTGGCTGGTGAAAGAGGCACGGCGGCAAATCCTTCAAGACAACTTCAGCGCCTGGAAACGCGACATGGCAGAGCGACTGATGCGCCGACTCTGATTTTTTTCATATCCATCCAGGCCCACATTCCCCCAAAAGATGACGACTCAATCCACCAACCCACGACAAGGCTCGGCCATAAGACGGCTCCTCGGCCGCCTGCGCAGCCGTATGGCAGTCAGCCGCATCGACCGCTACATCATCGGGAAGTTTCTCTCCACCTACGTCTTCCTCATCGGCGTCATCATCTTCATGGCCATCATCTTCGACTACAACGAGAAAATTGACAAATTCACACAGAGCCACGTGTCGGCCTCGCGCATCATCTTCGACTACTATCTCAACTTCATCCCCTACTTCTCCAACCTCTTCAGTCCGCTCTTTGTCTTCGTCTCGGTCATCCTCTTCACCACCAAACTGGCAGGCAATTCAGAAATCATCGCCATGAAAGCGGCCGGACTGAGCTTCACCCGACTGCTGCGGCCCTATATGATTTCGGCCGCCATCATCGCCATAGTCTCCTTCGTGCTCGGCGCCTACATCATCCCACAAGGCAACGTGCAGCGCGTGAATTTCGAGAATGCCTATATCAAGAAAAAAAGCCTCACCACGGCCGAAGGCATACAGATGCAGGTGGACACGGGAGTGGTGGCCTATATCACCCACTTCGACAACGTGACGAAAAGCGGCTACGGCTTTTCACTCGACAAATTCAAAGACAAAAAACTCGTGTCGCACCTCACGGCTCAGACCATACAATACGACACGCTCTCTGAGCGACGCTACAGCTGGACCCTGCGTATGGTGCGCATACGCGACATCGCCGGCATGAAAGAACACATCACCACCGCCGAGCGACTCGACACGATGGTGATGATGGAGCCCGCAGACTTCTTCTATACCAAAAACCAGCAAGAAACCATGACGCTCGACGAACTCGACGAGTTCATCACCAAACAGAAAATGCGTGGCGCACCCAACATCAGCACCTTTGAGGTGGAATACCACAAACGCTTCGCCACACCCTTTGCCGCCTTCATCCTCACCATCATCGGCGCTTCGCTCTCGGTGAAGAAACGCAAAAGCGGTATGGGCCTCAACCTGGGCGCCGGACTGGCACTGAGCTTTGCCTACATCATGTTCCAGACGGTGTCGGCCACGATGTCGACCAACGCCGGACTGCCGGCTGCCATCGCCGTGTGGATACCCAACGCCGTGTTTGCCCTCATCGCCTTCGCGCTCTACCACCACGCCAAAGACTGAAAAAAGACAAAGAGACAAAGAGGCTAAAAGTCAAAAAGTAGGCTTGGCCGCTCAAACTCTTAGTCTCTTCGACTCTTAGTCTTTTAGACTTTGAACTGAGCGGCCAAGCAAGCCCTGCAAGGGCGCAACATATCAGCCCAGGTCGTTAGGCCTGGGTTATGGCGTTTCCTCTAATCTCCGGCCTGTAAGGTCGACACACAGAGCGTCAACTACACTTACTCTCTCCCCTGCAAAAAAACAATCGAAAAAAATGTACTTCACCGACCTCGACCTCGACGACGACCTGCTCGATGCGCTCTATGACATGCGCTTCGACGAGTGCACACCCATTCAGGAAAAATGCATCCCCCACATCCTTGAAGGCAAAGACCTCATCGGCATAGCCCAAACCGGCACAGGCAAAACCGCAGCCTATCTGCTGCCCCTGCTCACCACCCTGCGCCGCGAAAGCCATCCGGCCGATGCCGTCAACTGCCTCATCATGTCGCCCACGCGAGAGTTGGCCCGACAAATAGACCAAGCCCTGCAAGGGTTCGGCTATTATATGGACATCAATGGTGTGGCCGTGTACGGCGGCAACGACGGCGACCGCTACGAACAAGAGCGCCGCAGCCTCGCAGCCGGAGCCGACATCGTCATCGCCACGCCCGGACGCCTCATCACCCACATCAACCTCGGCACACTCGACCTTAGCCGCACCACCCACCTTGTGCTCGACGAAGCCGACCGTATGCTCGACATGGGATTTGCCGACGACATCATGAAAATCGTGGCAGAAATGCCCAAAGAGCGGCAAACCATTCTCTTCTCTGCCACCATGCCGCCCAAAATTGCCGACTTTGCACGAGGCATCATGAACCACCCTGTGGAGGTGCGCATAGCCGTGTCGAAACCGGCGGAGAAAATCAGTCAGAGCGTCTACATCTGTCACGAGACTGACAAAATCAAAATCATCAAAGCCCTCTTTGCCGAACGACGTCCCGAACGCGTCATCCTCTTTGCCGGATCAAAGCAAAAGGTGAAAGACCTCAACATCACGCTCTCACGACTGGGCTACAACACTGCGGCCATGCACTCCGACCTGGAACAGAAAGAGCGCGACACGGTGATGCTCGACTTCAAGGCTCGTCGCATCGACGTGCTCGTGGCCACCGACATCGTGGCTCGTGGCATCGACATCGACGACATCACGATGGTCATCAACTTCGACGTGCCCCACGATGCCGAAGACTATGTGCACCGCATCGGACGAACCGCACGTGCCGGACGCGACGGTCGGGCCGTCACACTGGTGAGCGAGCGCGACACCCGAGCCTTAGCCCAAATCGAAAGACTGCTCAAAGTGAAAGTGCCCCGAGCCGAACTGCCCGCAGGATTGGAAAGTCCACAAACCTCTCCCCACTCTGCATCCAAGCCCAAAGGTAAGGGTGACAACCGCCGAAGCCGCGACAAAGCCGCCGAGGGCCAGAAGCCGCGCAACAAGTCGAGAAAATACCACCGCCGCGGCCACCGTGAGGGCCAAGGCAAAGCCCAATAAAGTCACTTTGTACCCAAGGCTTCGGCCATTCTTCTAATCACGGCTTTGCCGATAAGCCTTGGGACTTATACCCGTCTTCTTCCTGAAAAACTTGCCAAAGGCCGACTGAGAAGGGAAACTCAGCCGGTAGGCAATTTCTTGTATGTTGAGATCGTAGTCGCGCAGCAGGATTTTGGCCTCACCCACCACTCTCTCATTAATCCACCACGATGCCGACCGACCGCTGAACACCTTGATTTCACCCGAAAAATAATTGGGCGTGAGGCAAAGCCTCCGGGCATAAAACGACACACTGCGCTGCTCGCGAAAGTGGGCGGCAAGCAACGACTGGAATTTGTCGAAAAGCTGCTCGGCACGCTCGGCATCGTGACGTTCGTCGCGTTGCTGCCACTCGGTTTGCAACAGAGTGAGAATGCTGTAAACCAATGCGCGCGAAAGTCCTCGCACAATCTCGCCGGCATGTCGCGATGGCGCCAACAATTGTCGGCGCAACAGATTGTAGTAGGGATGAAGCGCCAAAATCTGTTCGTGAGGCAACACCACCGAGGCCGCAGTCTTGATGCCCATAATGAAATGGCAGCGTTGGCGAAAGTCTATCTGCAACTCGTCACAATAGCTTCGCGACAACATGATGACATAGCCCGAAAGGGTGGCGGCGGTGTCGAGGGAGAGGCTGTCGTCGGGCAAAGCCACCAGCAGGCGGTCGGCACAGAGCTCGTGGCGAGACTCCCTCACCGTGCACCAGCCGCTGCCTTTAAGACAAACCACTATCATAATATCGTCTACCCTCACGCTCCGACCACGAGGCAGCAGCTGCTCGGCATAGTCGGATATCAAGAGGTCGTCGCCCCGAACAAAGAAGGTTTGTTCGGGTTTGTTTTTAAGTAGTCTGATGGAGAGTCCGTCGGGCTGTTTGGATGTTTGCTTTGGCATCTTCGGATGATGTTTTGGGGAGTAAGTGGTTGAGTCGACAATTGCCCTCAATGAGGGTTTGTCTCTGCAAAAATAATACGGTTGGCGCTTTTGCCGGTGCCATCAACACAAGCAAAAAAAGCGTAATCCGTCAAATGGAACACTTTGCCCTTTTTATCGTAACTACAGAGTCGGCTTTTCTCTCCAATTTTGTCTCCGCGCTGGGCGGCGTCATCGTTCTGCTCAGCGTGTCTCTCCAAAGCAAATCTATCAAACACCTATTATTTATGAAAAAGAAAAAACACCATTCTTTTGTCCTCTCGGCCGCCCTCTCCCTGCTCGCCGTAATTGCCGTATTCATAGTCGTGGGACTAACTCTCCCCGAGCAGCCCGACATCATTCAGGGAGAAGTCGAAACCACCGACTATCGCCTCTCCAGCAAAGTGGCAGCCAGGGTGCTCGAACTCCGTGTGGAAGAAGGCGACAGCGTCTGCCGCGGCGACACGCTTGCCATCCTTGAGGCACCTGAGATTGAGGCCAAACTCTCTCAAGCCGAGTCGGCCTACGAAGCAGCCCGGGCCCAACAAGAGAAGGCCGAAGGCCGGGTGCGACACGAACAAGTGACTCAGGCGTATGAAATGTGGCAAAAAGCCTTGGCCGGCATGAACGTGGCCGAAAAAACTTACCGGCGTTTGGAAAATCTCTGCTCCCAGGGCGTCGTGTCTGAGCAAAAACGCGACGAAGCCAAAGCTCAATATGAGGCGATGGTGGCCACCGAAAAAGCTGCACGGGCGGGATATGAAATGACGCTCAACGGCGCACAGCGCGAAGACCGCGAAGCAGCACGGGCACAATCGGGACGAGCCAAAGGGGCCGTGGCCGAAGTGCAGTCTTATGTAGGCGAGACGGTGTTGACAGCCACGGCCGACGGCGTGGTGACGGAGATATTTCCCGAACAAGGCGAACTGGTCGGTGCCGGTGCTCCGATTATGAATGTGGCCAAGACAGACGACGTGTGGTTTGTGTTTAACGTAAGAGAAGACTTATTGCCGGGACTGAGCGTGGGTAGCCAAGTGGAAGTCTATATGCCGGCCTACGACAGACGTGTGAAAGTGGAAATCACTCGGTTGAAAGACGTCGGCACGTTTGCGGCCTGGAAAGCCACAAAGGCTCTCGATGGATTTGATCTGAAAACGTTTGAAGTCAAGGCCCGTCCCGTCCGAGGTGAGAGCATTATGGGACTGCGCAGCGGAATGTCGGCCATAATCGAGAGGCAGCCATGAGAGCGCTTTTCTCGCGTTTGAAGGCCATCGGACGAAGAGAAATTGGCTTGTTTTCGCGCCGACCGCTGTTTCTCTTCACAATGATTGTGGCACCACTCGTTTGCCTCGTCTTCTTCATCACTCTCATGGCCGACGGTCTGCCCACCAAACTGCCGGCCGGATGGGTAGACGAAGACGACACCCATATCACACGCATTGCCGGCCGAACCATCGGCTCTATGCCCGAGGTCAATCTCACAAAGCGCTATGCCAATTTTTCCGATGCCAGAGCGGCGGTGCAACGTGGCGAGATTTATGGATTCTTCTACATCCCCAGGGGTATGACCGAAGAGGCTTTGGCGCAAAGGCAACCCAAGATTTCGTTTTATACCAATGAGTGTTATTATGTGCCGGGCAACCTGCTGATGAAAGACTTTCGTTTCACAAGCGAACTCACGGGGTTGGCCCTCACCCGCGAAACGCTCTACGGAAAAGGGCAAACCACACACGCGGCTATGGGTATCATCCAGCCTATCTGCATCGAGACTCATCCTCTGAACAATCCCCATCTGAACTATTCGGCCTATCTCAACAACCTGCTGGTGCCCGGACTGCTCATCTTGCTCACTATGCTCTGCAGCACCTATACCATCGGATGGGAATGGAAACGCGGCACACAGCGCGAACTCTACGCATTGAGCGGACACTCGTCGGTGGTGGCTTTGGCTGGGAAACTTTTGCCCCAAACCTTTGTCTTCTCGCTGTTGTTTGCCTGTATGGACGTCTGTTTCTATCGCTTCGCTGGCTTCCCATTGCATTGTCCAATGAGTCATATGGTGGCACTGGGCGTGGTGACGGTCTTGGCCTCACAAGCATTCGGTGTTTTCCTGTCGGGTCTGTTTATGGGCCAGATGCGCCTGCCTATGTGTCTTTGTTCGCTTTGGGGCATATTGTCGTTTTCGCTGGCCGGCTTCACCTATCCGGCGTCGGCCATGCACCCGGTGCTTCAGGGTTTGTCGTGGCTGTTTCCGCTCCGGCACTACTATCTTATCTATGTCAATCAGGCGCTCGACGGCTATCCTTTTGGTTATGTGTGGCCTTCGGTGGTCAGTCTGCTGTGTTTTATGTCCTTGCCTCTATTCATCATCAAGCGCTATCGTGCCGCTTTCTTAAAACAAACTTATATCCCCTGATCAGATGAAGCGATTTTTTATGCATATTCTGCGCGTATGGCATCAGGAACTGGCCACGGCTCTTCACGACAAAGGCATCTTGATTTTCATAGTGTTTGTGCCGTTGGCCTATCCGTTGCTGTATGCTTTTGTCTATACCAACGAGGTGGTGCGTGAGGTACCGGTCGTGGTGGTGGACGATGCCCGTTCGGCACAAAGCCGCGAGTTTGTTCGTCAGATTGACGCCACTGCCGAGGTCTGTTTCTTGAAACAATGCCACTCGATGGCTGAGGCCGAGCACTATCTCAAAACGCAAGAGGCCTACGGCATCATTCATATTCCCTCCTCGTTCGACCGCGACCTGTCGCTGGGCAACCAGACCACGGTGGGACTGTATAGCGACATGTGCTCACTCCTTTATTATAAGGCTATGCTGTTGGCCGCCAACAATGTGGCTCTGACGATGAACAAGGACATCAAGACTACGCGCTATATCAAAGGAACCACCGAGCGGCAAGACGAAGTGAACAAGACGCCTATCGACTACGACTATGTACCTCTTTATAATCCTCAGAGTGGATTTGCGGCGTTTCTCATCCCGCCGGTGTTGATGCTCATCATTCAGCAGACCCTGCTACTGGGCATCGGGATGTCGGCCGGCCACTGCCGTGAGCGCAATCATGGTTCGCTGTTGCCTCTTGGTCGCACTTTTAGCCATCCGTTGCAGGTGGCTCTGGGGCGCGGCTCTTTTTATTTCCTGCTCTATATGATGTGGGGGCTGTATATGTTCGTCGTGGTCACGCCGATGTTCGGATTGCCGGCACTGGGTCATTTCCACGTGTTCGTGGCCTTTCTCATTCCTTTCATTCTGGCCTGTGTGGCTTTGGCTCTGGCTGCGTCGGCACTGGTCTACCGCCGCGAAGACTGCATCATGCTGTTTGTATTCTTGTCCGTACCGTTGCTGTTTCTTTCGGGCGTGTCATGGCCGGCAGCCGTGATGCCACGCTTTTGGCAATACGTCTCCTACCTCTTCCCCTCCACTTTTGGAATGAACGGCTATGCGCGTATCACGGGCTGCGGCGCGTCGCTGACCGACGTGGCATTCGAATGGCGCGGTCTGTGGGTCCAGGCCATTGTCTACACGACCGTAGCGTGCCTCATCTACCGCCGGCAGATGAAGAAAAGGCCGATGTGAGCAGACGTCACGCTCTCCCCTACCCAAATTGTTGCCTTTTTCCCAATCACTCAATCACAGGCTTGTAAACCTCTATCAATAAAGAGATTGCTGTGACTGAACGCTCCAGTCACGCTCAATCACACTCCGACGTCGCAACAGCAACCAAACGACAAAAAAATTCCGCGCATCGTTTTCTCCAAAAATTGGAAAGCGATGCGCGGAATGTGTTTGTTATAAGAACCTGCAGCTTCTTACTTCACCTTGGCAACGATAGCCTTGAAGGCTTCGGGGCTGTTGACGGCGAGGTCGGCGAGGACCTTGCGGTTGATTTCGATGCCGGCTTTGTGGAGGGCACCCATCAACTGAGAGTAAGAGAGACCTTCGAGGCGGGCGGCAGCGTTGATACGCTGGATCCAGAGAGCGCGGAAGTTGCGCTTCTTGGTGCGACGGTCGCGGAAGGCATAGGTCAGACCTTTTTCCCAGGTGTTTTTGGCAACGGTCCAAACGTTCTTACGTGCGCCATAGTAGCCGCGTGTAAGTTTCAGAATTCTTTTTCTTTTCGCTCTTGAAGCGACATGATTGACTGATCTTGGCATAATTTTTTG
>JBJFGJ010000117.1:0-3371 GCA_051892575.1 Alloprevotella sp.
CGAAAGTGTATGTCACATTATATTCAAAGAATACAATATGGGCTATACGCCAACGGACGCCTTGATATAAAACATCCCATGAGCATCTATCGTTGCTTTGTTCCGTGATCGGAATAGAAACTGCCAGATTTCAAGCGGTCAAGAAACAAAGCGTTTGGATAAACGCTTTCCCATAAATAGCAATCCCCCAAGCCCTGCCACTCAGCTTACAGCCGTGTAAAACCTTTGTTGGCACACAGTGCACTGCGTATCGGCGCGGGTGTCGCAGACTTGACTTCTGTTCTCAGAGAATAGGTGCCGGTCGTTGACTTTCATAGGGAATTGCTGCAAATGTAAGATTATTTTGTGATTGAAACAAAGAAAAACATTTTTTTCTAAAAGTGCCTTTATTGAAAGCGCGTACAAAATAGCATTTAAGCAGCTGTGGGGCGATGGGCTCGGCGTTTGTCTTTTGGAGGCGCTTGGTGCAGGACTTATCTTTGTGAAAAGGGAAGACGATGAGGCTGGGATGCCTCTTTTTTTGTGCACAAAGGCCAAACGGGGCTTATGACAGGAGGGGACGGGGATAGGGAGAGTTTTTTTCGGGCCTATTTCAGGAGGAGTTTTCCTTATGAGAGGCGATGTTTTGAGAATTTTCGGGCATGCGGAATGAGGGAGGGAAAAATCTTTCACCAATTTATCTTAAATCATCAGCTTGGAGAGAGTTTTTTGTCACGGCCGACCGCCTTGTTTGAACATTGGCGCAGGCCGGGCGCAGGAGCAGACAAAAAAGAGAGGCGCCGAAGCGTCTCTCTTGATAATGGGGCAGAGCGTGAGGTGGCGTCTGCCGAAATTTTATTTCTGTTTGTTGACGTTGGTCAGCGTCTGGCCTTTGTATTGGCCGGTGAGGGCTTCGAGGAAGCTCTTGACTTTGGCTACGTCGTCTTTCGACATTTCGCGGCCAACCTGATAGCGCGACATCATCTCTATGGCCTCGTCGAGTGTCTTTACCGAACCGTCGTGATAGTAGGGCCAGGTGAGGGCGACGTTGCGCAGGGTGGGCGTCTTGAAGCGGTAGCGGTCGCGCTCCACCTTGGTCTGGGCCCATCGGCCGTTGTCGGCGTCGGTCAGACCCGACTTGGCATTGACTTCGCGGTCTTTGAAATAGTTGGCTCGCTTGCCCATGAGCTCGTAGGTGAGGCCACCCATGTTGACACCGGCATGGCAGGTGGCGCAATTGTATTCTTTGAAGAGAGCGTAACCCTCAATCTGCGTGTCACTCATAGCTTTCTTGTCGCCTTTGAGGTAGCGGTCGAAGGCTGAGTTGGGGGTGATGAGCGTCTTTTCGTATTCGGCGATGGCGTCGGTGATGGTCTGCTGGCTCAAGCCTTCGGGATAGACGGCGTTGAAGCGTGCCGTGAAGTCGGCGTCGGCCTGGAGGCGTGCCACGATTTCGTCAAACGAGCTGCAACCCATTTCGACGGGGTTCAAGGGAGGACCACCGGCTTGTTCGGCCAGAGTGGCGGCGCGGCCGTCCCAGAACTGTACGAAGTTGAAGCAGGCATTGAACGAGGTGGGGGCATTGACGCCACCCTTTTGTCCCTTGATGCCTTCGCTGTATTGCTTGTTGTCGACGCCGGCCATATTGATGCCGTGGCAGGTGGCACAAGAGATGGTGCCGTCGGCAGAGAGGCGGGTGTCGTGATAGAGGGCTTCACCGAGAACGGCTTTGGCCGAGTCGTAGGGCACGGCGTCGGGGATGGGGCGTACGGCCTCGTTTTTGAACTCAGCGGCGGCCAGGGTGTTGGGATAGAACTTCTCGCGATGTTGCTTGACCCAAGCCATCACCATGTCGGTCTTGGTGGACGTGAGCGAAGAGCCCCAGTGCACCAGGTAGTATTGCATCAGCGGCATGGTGCCGTCGGCCACGGCTTTCTCCACCTTGGCGAGGTCTACTTCGTTGATGGCTTTGCCTTCGGCCAAGGCCTGCATCATCGGGGCGATGTCGAAAGCCTTATAGCCTTCGGCCACATCTTTGAGGATGAGAGACTTGGCGATGGGGAACTTGGCATAGAAGGGCAGGTCGGGATTGGCTGTGTGGCAAAACACGCAACCGCCGTCGTCCATAATCTGTGCCACTTGCTGGTCGGCCGGAAGCGAGGCGTCCGGTGCTTGGTTCACTGCGCGATAAGTAATGGCCAGGCCAACGACTACGATGGCACCGCCCAAAAGAATTTTGTGAGACTTTTTCATAAGCAGTGTTTTAGGTTTGAATATAATGTTGAGATTGTTGTGCCGTGAAGGAGATTTTTTGAAAAATCTTAAAGCACGTGAAATGATATGGGGACAAAGTTAGTGCAAGGCGAGCGGAATGGCAAGAAAAACTTGTTTTTATTGACATTCCCGAGCCGCCGCCTAACTTGCGCCGCAGGCGAAAGTTAGTGCAAGTGAGAGCAAAGACCAAGAAAAACTTGTTTTTATTGGCCCTTGCCGAGTGCAGCCTCTCTCCCTTACACCTTGCTATTGCGTATAACTATGCATGCTCTGCGTGGCCGAGGGCAGGAAGTTGACCCCATACCAGCACATTTGCAGCAACAGAAAGATGACGATGAGAGCCGTATAGGCTGCTACGGATTTTTTGCCATTGTTCTCTGTCCTGCCGGCCTTCGAGCGCAGATGCACATAGAGCAGACAGGCACACCACGTGGCCGCCGCCCAAGTCTCTTTGGGGTCCCAGGTCCAGTAGTCGCCCCAAGCCTGTTTGGCCCAGATGCAGCCCGAGAGCATACCGAAGGTGAGGAAAAAGAGGCCGATGCCGATGAGTCGGTCGGCCGAAGGCAGAAAGGCGTCGGTGTGGCGCCATAGACCGGTGACGGCCATGAGGAAACTGCAACCGAAGAGGCTGTAAGAAAAAATGTAGGCCGTGACGTGCGGCACAAACCACGCACTCTGCAGAGCCGGCATCAGTGACTGGTCATGGATGTCGGGATGAACGAGGTTGATAATGATGAACACCGCCGCCACAATCAGTGAGAACGACAAAATCCAGCGGTAGCGCCACAGGCGATAGACCAGCCAGCCCGACGCCATCATAAAGAGCGAGTACCACAAGCGTGTCTCGCCGAGTGTGCGCAATGGTGGGCGGCCCAGACTTGTCCACAGCCCTATGATGAAAGCCACATACACCGCGATGCCGGCCAGTGTCAGACCTAAAGCCAGACGGCGGCAATGCCGGCCCCTCAGGAAAGCCACGACGGCACCTGCTGCCCAAAGCAGCAATGAGACGAGGGCAAAGAGCCAGAAAATGTTCCAGGAAAAAAGCATATACAATAGATATAATGTCTAAGGGAAAGACCACAGGGCTTATTTCAACCTGAAAAGTTGCCAGCCGG
>JBJFGJ010000118.1:0-3367 GCA_051892575.1 Alloprevotella sp.
TTGGTTTCGCCCGTAGCATTGATGTAGATTTTTTCAGACTCAGAAACCAAAGTTTCATCATCATAGATGGCTGAGTCACCCAAAGCCACCCACAATTTGCCGGTGAATTCGTTAGACCAATTGGTGCCCCAGTCGGTTTGGGCATTGGCGGTGAGACAGAGCGCAAACGCTGCGATAATAGAGAGTAAAGTTTTTTTCATAATAGTATAGTTTTGAATGGTTTATATTGTTTTTTGCTATGTTGAGGAGTATGAGTTTTGTTTGGATTGATTTTGAGCGGACTCGATAGGCCGTAACCGACGCCAAAGCGAGAAAGTCGAGCCGCGAAGGAGGAAGGAGAAGCCAACCAGATTATAGTCTAAGGCAGAGGCGGTACGTAGTGGCACCATAGGTGGGTTTAGCCGCTCAGTGTGCCGACCCTTCAGGCCGGAGATTAGAAGAATTCCCGCATACCCTGGCCTTCGACCCGGGCTGATATGTTGCGCCCTTTCAGGGCTTGCTTGGCCGCTAATTCTCTTTGACTCTTAGACTTTTATCTCTTAGTCCCCCTTAAAACACATAGGCGAAGCCGACGGTGGCGTAGATGGGGTAGAGGGCGAAGGTGACGCTCTCGTAGTCGGAGGGGAAGATGCCGTTGAGGCCCCACTGCAGATTGGCGGTGACGGCCAAGTGTTTGTAGGCACGGAACTCACCGCCTACCTGTACGCCCCAGGCAAATTTGCGGAGGTCGGAAGAGAAGTCGTAGGTGGCACGGGATACTTCGGCCTTTTCGCCCGTGGGGTCGATGTCGCGGATGTAACCGTCGTAGGCCTCGCCCGTAAACTCACCACTGGTGCGCAGGGAGAAATAAGGGCCTGCTGCCAGACTCCAGCGGTCGGAAAGGCGGTAGGTGGCGAGAAGGGGCACGGTGAGGTAGGTGTTGTCCACCTTGGTCTTGACGTGGCCGGTCCAAGCACCATTGATGCGGCCGCTACCGTCTTCGTTGACGGCTTCCATGTGATAGTTTTTCACTCTGGCTTTAGTCTCCATACCTTTCTGCTCGAAGCGCAGACCCACAGCCAGTCCCCACGGCGAACCCGTGAAGCTCTTCATGGCCATTCCCTCAAGGGCAATGTTGAGATGGGGTTTGTAGCCTTCAATGGAGCGGATTTCGCGAGGCAGTGGCAGTGGCGACGTACCGCCGATGTTGACGCCGGCACCCACACGCACGTGCCAACCTTTGAGGGCTGCACGGATAAGGTTCTTGTCGGTGTCTTTCACGCCATTGTCGCTCACCGTTTGCGGTGTGGACTCGGCGGTGATGGTTTCGGTCTCAGTGGCCTGTGCCGACGTGAACGCCGACAAACCGATAAAGGCCAAGAGTATTTTATTTTTGAAAGATATCATTGAATGGTTTAATGTGTTATTCGTATGAGTTTGCAGTTGAGTATTTAATATAGGAAGATATTATTATTGATTAAGTGGTTTTGCAAGCCCTGAAAGTTGGTGCAAGGCGAGAGCAGAACAGAAACCTTGTTTATTGTTCTACCGAGCCGCAGCCCAACTTGCAAGCCCTGCAAGGGCGCCACATATCAGCCCAGGTCGTCAGGCCTGGGTTTAATATGGCCTCCCAAATTCCGGCCTGTAAGGTCGGCACAATGCACGGCAGTTTATAGTTGGAAACTAATATAATGCTACATTGAACTATTCTCATAATGTGCCGACCTTTCAGGCCGGAATTATGGTGTACATTTTCATACCCAGGCCTAACGACCTGGGCTGATATGTAGCGCCCTTTCAGGGCTTGCAAAGCCACATAGAATTGACTAAAATCTTTCACAATTTCAATCTTGATTTTGAAAGCCCTTGTCTCTTTTATTACTTCCAACTAATCTTGAGCTGGTCCACGTAGAGCGTGCTGCCCACGGCGCCGCGGAAGTAGGCTCCTTCACGGCTGGAAGTGGCCACGAGGGCAATGGCGTAACCGTTGGCTTTGACGCGGTCGGGGTTGAAGGTTTTGCCGGGCATCAGGCGGAAAGGCTCGTTGAAGTAGGTCCACTCTTGAGGTTCGCCCGGGTTGTCGATGCGCGACATATAGACGATGCGGTCTGACGTGAGCACCTCGTCGCCATTGAGCGGCACAAAGTTTTCGGGGTCCACTTCATAGACCACGGCATAGATGTCGGCGGTGTCGCGACGGTCGGCCAATACCTCTTTGTGTTCGTTGATGAAAGTCTCGCCGGCGGTATATTTATAATAGCCTTCGAGCGAAACGGGTTCGCCGCCCACAAGCTGGAGACCGAAACGGGTGGCATTGCGCGGCCGCATGGTGGCATAGGCCACACGGAACTCGCCGAGGAAGATGTTGCCGGCGGCAATGGGCATGGGGTCGGGCAGGTTTTCACCAAAAGAACCCGTGGAGCAGGTCGTGAGCTTGATACAGCTGCTGCCGTCGGGTCCGCCACCCTCGATGGGTTGGGTGGGGTAGACGTCGGGCGAGGTGCCTTTGCCGGTAAGGGCATAGCCGGGATTACCCGTGGCCCAATACATATGTTGGGTTTGTGCGGCGTCGTTTTCGTCCACTTCAAACCAGGTGTAGAAGCGGCCGCGACTCTCGAGCTGATAGTGCTCAAAGTCGTAGTTTGACTTGATCATCAAAGTGTCGAAAGCCACGACGTAGGTCTTGTGCCACAAGCCGTCTTCAGAATAGGTGGTGTAGTTTTGGGGTTTGGTGAAGTCGCGCACCATACCGTTGGCCTCGGCTTCCTGTCCGTCGGGCCCGATGGCCATGAGTCGCGCACCGGGAGTGAGATAAAAGCGCGGTGCCAGCGCGGTGATGTCAGTGCCTTTGGCCACACTGAAACTTACACGCTCATTGGCCACGATGGGATTGCCGATGAGGATGTCGCGATGACTTTTAAGCCAAAGAGAGTCCACACCGGTGATGTCGCATTCGGCATTGAGTGCCTCGTCTTTGATGCAAGAAGTGAAAGCAAAGAGGGCACAGGCCGCAGCCAGAAGTAATTTCATCTTCATTGAAATAAAGGTACAAATGATTGTATCTGTGTGATTTATTTGGTATTCCGCTGCAAAAGTACGAATTTATTCGGTGGCCGTGAAAACTTTAAGGTTTCTTTTGGTTTTATTTTAACATTTGCGGCTTGATTTTTTTTGGCGGCTCTGATAGGCCTTTTTGGGAGAGAGCTACAAATTTGTGATTGAAAATGATATTGATTTGGTTATCTCAATGCGGCCTTGATAAGGCCTTATTCATTATACCCAAATTGTTGCCTTTTTCCCAATCACACAATCACGGGCTTATATCCGATTGATAGTGAGCGAATTGCTGTGATTGAACGGTTCAGTCACATTCAGTCACGGCATTTTT